>NZ_JBWKJZ010000011.1:0-282673 GCF_056431945.1 Streptomyces sp. NPDC045778 | reverse complement strand
TTCGGCCTTCCGGCGGTGTCGACTCTATCAGATCCTTTCGGGCCTGATTCCCAGTCAACTTGGGCTGTCTTCGCGGCTGTTGGGCCGTTCCGACGAGTGAGACTTTAGCGGAATCTCGGCTCCCGACCTAATCGGGGGCGTTCCTTCGAACGCCGATTCCTCATTTCGCAAGAACACATGAGAACGAGCCGACGCCGGACGCTTCGCGAACACGAAGAGACTGCGTGTCGATCATTTGATGGTTCTTGCGGAATGGCTGCCCGGGGACCGACCGGAAGTCGGCGCTCACGTCGGGCAACTCGGAGAACACTACGTTCCGGCTCTGGGGGTGTCAACTCCGGGCCCCGGGGCGCTACGGTGGAGACGTGACTACGCACGCGTGCACCCAACTGTGGTGGGCCGCCTGACGGCGGCCGTACTCACGCGTGTACTCAACGGCCGCCGCCTCGGCGGCCGTTCGCGTATCTCCCTCCGGAGGACCTGAGCCCGGCCGTCAGGGCGACGGCCCCGTTCTGGAGGTGGAGAGCAGTCATGACGCGGATCTTCAGTGGGATCAAGCCGACCGGGCATCTGACGCTGGGGAACTACCTGGGAGCCGTCCGGCGCTGGGCTGACGTGGATCAGCACCGGGCGGAGGCGTTGTTCTGCGTGGTCGACCTGCACGCGCTGACCGTGGAGCACGATCCCGGCCGGGTGCGCAGGCTCAGCAGGCAGGCGGCCACGCTGCTGCTCGCCTCGGGGATCGACCCGGAGCGGTGCACCGTCTTCGTACAGAGTCACGTGGACGAGCACGCGCGGCTCTCGTATCTGCTCGAGTGCGTCGCGGCGGACGGCGAGATGCGCCGGATGATCCAGTACAAGGAGAAGTCGGCGGCCGAGCGGGCCCGGGGCGGGAGCGTGCGGCTCTCGTTGCTGACGTATCCCGTGCTGATGGCAGCGGACATCCTGGCGTACGGGGCCCATGAGGTGCCGGTCGGGGACGACCAGACGCAGCACGTCGAGCTGACGCGGGACCTCGCGGTGCGGTTCAACCAGCGGTACGGGCACACGTTCGTGGTGCCGCGGGCGACGGCGCCGCAGGTGGCGGCGCGGGTCATGGACCTCCAGGACCCGACGTCGAAGATGGGCAAGTCCCACGAGTCCGGGGCAGGCATCGTCTATCTGCTGGACGAGCCGGACGTGGTGCGCAAGAAGGTCATGCGGGCCGTCACGGACAGCGGCAGTCAGGTCGTGTACGACCGCGAGAGCCGGCCGGGGGTCGCGAATCTGCTGGAGATCCTGGCCGCCTGCACGGGTGGGAACCCGGAAGAGCTGAGCGGTGTATATGAGTCGTACGGGGCGTTGAAGAAGGACACCGCGGACGCCGTGGTGGAGCTGCTGCGACCCGTGCGGAAGCGGCACAAGGAACTGGTCGCGGACACGGCATATGTAGAGGAGGTGTTGCGGGCCGGGGCCCAGCGGGCCAGGGGGATGGCGAAACCGACGGTCGATGCCGCCTATCGAGCGATCGGGCTGCTGCCCCCTGCGGCCGAGGTGCCCGCGGCGGTGCCGGTGAACGAGGCGCGGTAGGCGCGTGGGCTGGTGGCGAGGCGCGAGGCGAAGTGCTGCCGCATGGTGATCTCGCTGCCGAAGCCCGCGCGGCGGGCGACTTCGGGCATGGGCAGGTCGGTGCGTTCCAGGAGCTTCTGTGCGGCGGCCACGCGTTGGTCCAGGAGCCAGCGCAGGGGGGTGGTTCCTGTCGCCGCGGCGAAGTGGCGGGCGAAGGAGCGCGCCGACATGCCCGCCCGGGCGGCCAGGTCGGCGATGGTGAGCGGCTCGTGGAGGTGACGGAGGGCGTATTCGCGGACGGCGGCCAGGGTGTCGGCGTCACGGTCGGCGCGCGGTGTGGGGTGCTCGATGAACTGCGCCTGGCCGCCGGTGCGGAAGGGAGCGGTGACCATCGAGCGGGCGATCGTCGCAGCGGTCTCGGAGCCGTGTGTTCTGCGGACCAGGTGCAGGCACAGGTCGATGCCGGCGGCGGTGCCCGCGGCGGTCCAGATGTTGTCGTCCTCGATGAACAGGGCGTCGGGCACGACATCGACAAGGGGGTGATGAGCGCGCAGCAGATCGACGAGGTGCCAGTGGGTGATGGCCCGGCGGCCGTCGAGCAGGCCCGCCTGGGCGAGCGTGAAGGCGCCGCCGCAGAGGGCGGCGACAGGGATGCCGTGGGCGTGGGCGCGGCGTAGGGCTTCGAGGATCGGAGGTGGTGCGGGGGTCAGGTGTTCGTCGAGGCCAGGGACGACGATCAGGTCGCCGTCGGTCAGGCGGTCCAGCCAGGCCAGGGTGCGGTCGGGGGTGAGGCTGAGGCCGCCGCGCAGGGGGACGGGCGCGGGTTCGGCGGCGATGCGGCGGAGGTCGAAGGGGGGTACGCCGCGGTCGGTGCGGTCGGCGCCCCAGACCTCGGTGATCACGGAGACGTCGAAGGCGCGGATGCCGGGAAAGGCGAGCAGGGCGACGCGCTGCGGGGCGGAGGGCGGCGGCTCGGCGACGGTGGACACGCTGGCAGTAAACCATCGATCGGTGGCTTCTGTACCTCTGGGGCGGAGGGTCCAGGGGCGGCAGCATCGAGGGCATGGAGATCGCAGAGAACGCAGCGCTGGTCGTGGTGGACGTACAGAAGGGCTTCGAGGAGGTCGAGTACTGGGGAGAGCGGAACAACCCGGGGGCGGATGACAACATCGCCGCGCTGATCGGGGCATGGCAGGACTCGGGGCGGCCGGTCGTGTTCGTACGGCACGACTCGGTGAAGCCGGACTCGCCGCTGCGGTCGGGGTACGTGGGCAACGAGTTCAAGGAGTACGTGGAGGAGCGGCGTGGGAAGGGGGCCGGTGGTGAGCTTCTGGTGACGAAGAGCGTGAACTCGGCCTTCTACGGGACGCCGGATCTGGACGCCTGGCTCAAGGAGGCGGGGATCTCGCAGCTCGTGGTGACGGGGATCCAGACCAACATGTGCGCGGAGACGACGGCGCGGATGGGCGGGAATCTCGGGTACGACGTGCTGTTCGCGTTGGACGCGACCTACACCTTCGACCTGGAAGGGCCCTTCGGCTGGCGGCTCGGGGCGGAGGAGATCGCGCGGGCGACGGCGGTGTCGCTGCACGGGGGCGGGTTCGCGGAAGTGGTGACGACGGAGGACCTGATCGCCGGAGTGTCCGGCCCGGCTGGGATCTCCAGCCCGTCCGGCGTTTGAGGACGAGGCCTGAGGCCGATGGCGGGGTCCGGGCTGCCGCCATCGGCCTCCGGGCCGGGCGCCCCGGCGAGAGAGGGCCCGACTGTCAGCCGCTGCCGCAGGCAAGCTCGCGGCTGCGGTCGCGGGCGGCCTCCAGGGCGGCGATGAGCGCGGCGCGCACGCCGTGGTTCTCGAGTTCGCGGATGGCGTTGATCGTGGTGCCCGCGGGTGAGGTCACGGCCTCGCGGAGCTTCACGGGGTGCTCGCCGCTGTCGCGGAGCATCACGGCGGCGCCGATCGCTGCCTGGACGATCAGGTCGTGGGCCTTGTCGCGGGGCAGGCCGAGGAGGATGCCCGCGTCGGTCATGGCCTCGACCAGGAAGTAGAAGTACGCGGGTCCTGAGCCGGACAGGGCCGTGCAGGCGTCCTGCTGGGTCTCGGGGACGCGGAGGGTCTTGCCGACGGCGCCGAAGACATCCTCGGCGTGGGCGAGGTGGGCGGCGGTGGCGTGGCCGCCGCCCGAGATGACGGACATGCCCTCGTCGACGAGGACGGGGGTGTTGGGCATGACGCGGATGACGGGGGTGCCGGCGGCCAGGCGCTCCTCGATGAAGGAGGTGGTGATGCCGGCGGCGGCGCTGATGACGAGGCGGTCGGTGGTGACGTGCGGGGCGAGTTCGTCGAGCAGCCTGGCCATGTCCTGCGGCTTGCAGGCGAGGATCAGGGTGTCGGCGCGCTTGGCGGCCTCGGCGTTGGTGAGGGGCTCGACGCCGTAGCGGGTGCGGAGCTCTTCGGCGCGTTCCTGGCGGCGGGTGGTGACCAGGAGGTCTCCGGGCGCCCAGCCGCTGCGGATCATGCCGCTGAGCAGGGCTTCGCCGATCTTTCCGGTGCCGAGGACCGCGACGGTCTGGCTCGGCTTGCGCGTCTGGCTCATGTGCGAGGGCCTCTCCCGGGGTGCGTCGTTCGGGCCATCCTCGCATCGGGCGGGGTGGGCCGTGGCGGGGCGTCCGGTGGGCGGACGGTCGCGGTCCGGGGTCAGGCCGTGCGGCGGCGCAGGGTGGCGGCGCCCAGGGCGAGGACGAGGACGGCGCAGGCGGCGACGATGACGGTGTCGCGGATGAAGTCGCCGGTGACGGCGGAGTGGCGCAGGACCTCGTTCATGCCGTCGACGGCGTACGACATGGGGAGGACGTCGGAGAGGGCTTCGAGGACGGGTTGCATCTTGTCGCGGGGGGTGAAGAGGCCGCAGAGGAGGAGTTGGGGGAAGATCACCGCCGGCATGAACTGGACGGCCTGGAACTCGGAGGCGGCGAAGGCCGAGACGAACAGGCCGAGCGCGGTGCCGAGCAGGGCGTCCAGGAGGGCGACCAGGAGCAGCAGCCAGGCCGAGCCGGTGACGTCGAGGCCGAGGCCCCACAGGGCGAGGCCGGTGGCGAGGGCGGACTGGAGGATCGCCAGGGCGCCGAAGGCGAGGGCGTAGCCCGCGATGAGGTCGGCCTTGCCCAGGGGCATGGCGAGGAGGCGTTCCAGGGTGCCGGAGGTGCGTTCGCGCAGGGTGGCGATGGAGGTCACCAGGAACATCGTGATCAGCGGGAAGATCCCGAGCAGGGAGGCGCCGATGGAGTCGAAGGTGCGGGGGCTGCCGTCGAAGACGTAGCGCAGGAGCAGCAGCATCACGCAGGGGACGAGGATCAGCAGGGCGATGGAGCGGGGGTCGTGGCGGAGCTGGCGCAGGACGCGGGCGGCGGTGGCGAGGGTGCGGTGGATGTTCATCGTGGGCTCCGGTGGTGCCTGGGTCGGTGACGTCCGGGGTGGGTGGGGCGGGGCTCCTGGGGCGGGTGGGGTCAGGGGTGCTGCGGTTCCCGGTCGTGGGGGGCCTGGGCGGCGTTCGCCTCGTCGACGAGGTGGAGGAAGGCCTCTTCGACGGTGGCGGAGCCGGTGCGGTCGCGCAGGGCGCCGGGGGTGTCGTCGGCGAGGATCTCGCCCTCGCGCATGAGGAGCAGCCGGTGGCAGCGCTCCGCCTCGTCCATGACGTGGGAGGAGACGAGGATCGTGGTGCCGCGTTCGGCGGAGAGGGTGTGGAAGAGGTTCCACAGGTCGCGGCGGAGTACGGGGTCGAGACCGACGGTGGGCTCGTCGAGGACGAGGAGTTCGGGGGCGCCGAGGAGGGCGACGGCGAGGGAGACGCGGTTGCGCTGCCCGCCGGAGAGGTTGCCGGCCAGGGCGTCGGCGTGGCTGGTGAGGTCCACGTCGGCGATGGCGCGGGTGACGTCCTGGCGGCGGCGCTCGGCGGCGGGGCCGCGGCCGGGGGTGAGGACGGCGGCGAAGTAGTCCAGGTTCTGGCGGACGGTGAGGTCCTCGTAGACGGAGGGGTCCTGGGTGACGTAGCCGATGCGGGAGCGCAGGGCGGGGGTGCCCGCGGGGTGGTCGAGGACGTCCAGGGTGCCGGTGACCGCGGCCTGGGTGCCGACGACGGCGCGCATCAGCGTGGACTTGCCGCAGCCGGAGGGCCCGAGCAGGCCGGTGATCTGGCCGCGCGGGACGGTGAAGGTCAGCTCGCGCAGGACGGTGCGGCGGCCGCGGATGACCTTGAGGCCGTGGGCGCGGACGGCGGCCGGGGCGGTGGCCGGGGCTCGGGGTGAGGTCGGACTCGCGATATTCATCATGTGATGATTATTGCGCCTGGAGGGCGTGCCTCGTCAAGGTGTCGGCGGACGGCCGGGTCATGAGCTGGGGGTGCGGGGTGCTCGCGGCGGCGGGTCAGCGGGGGCTGCGGACGACCGTGAGGTCCAGGGCGTAGGCCTCTTCCACCGTGCCGTCGGGGAAGTGTCCGAGGAGGTGGGCGCGCTCGGCGGCGAGGACGGGGGCGGACCGTTCGGGGCCGAGCGAGGCGAAGTAGGAGCGGCTGCCGAGGTGGGCGAGGTGGACGTCGAGCGGGACCCGGCGCGTCCAGCGCAGTCGGCGGTGGGCCGGGGCGAGGCCCGGGGCCACGCGGTCGACGGCGCGGGCGGCGCCGCCGGTGACGCCGTGGGCGTGGTAGCCGGGCAGGCGGGACTTCAGGCGAGCCTCCTGGGCGGCGACCCAGGCGGCGTCCGGGTCGGGCACGTTCCACCACAGGGCGAGGGCGCCGCCGGGGCGCAGGACGCGCAGGGCCTCCGGGACGGAGCGTTCCGGGTCGGTCCAGTGGAAGGCCTGGGCGTAGGTGACGAGGTCGGCGGAGGCGGCGGCCAGGGGCAGGGCGTTGCCCGAGCCGCGCAGCAGGGGGGTGCCGGGCAGGGCGGCGCGCAGCTGTGCGCCCATCGCGGGGCCGGGCTCGACGGCGATGACGTGGGCGCCCCTCTCGTGGAGGAGCCGGGTGGCGATGCCGGTGCCCGCGCCCACGTCGACCACGGTCGCGCCCGCGAGGGGGGTGCCCGCGAGTTCCTGGACGGCGGTGAACAGGTCGGGCGGGTAGTCGGGGCGGGCGGCGGCGTACTGGGCCGCGACGGATTCGAAGGAGAGGGCGAACTCGGCCGCTGGGGCGGGGTATTGGTCTGCCATGGAGGCATCCTCACACCGCGGCGGCGGGCGGGCGGCGCCGGAAGCGGGGCCTACTTCTGGGGGCGCTTGCGCTTGGACGGGTTGCCCGCGCGGCGCTTCGTGCGGCGCTCGTACTGCTCGCGCGCCGCCTCGTACTCCTCGCGGTGCAGGCCCTCGCCCGGTGCCTCCTTCAGGGAGCGGAAGAAGTAGGCGAGGAGGGAGCCGATGAAGCCGATGGTCATCAGGCTGCGCATGGACGCCACCGACTGCGGGTCGTGGCGCTTGGAGAACCCCTCCCACGTGCGGCGGAACGCGATCGCGCTACAGATGGCGAACATGATCACGACCAGCAGGTTCACAAAGGCGCCCACGTCCGCGATCTCCAGGCCCTGGTACGCGAAGCGCAGCACCAGGCAGCCCGCGGCCGCCGCCACCAGCGAGCCGGCCGCGACGCCCGCGCGGCGCGCGGCGTAGCCGTCGGTGTGCTCCAGCCACGTCGTACCGAAGAAGCGGATGGGCTCGGGGCGGGGGCCCACCGGAGTGCCCGCGGGCTTTTCGGTACGTCTCTCGTCGCTCACGTCCTCGATTATCGCCCGTGCCGCCGACGCCCGTGCGCGGCGGCGCGAGCGGCCGGGAGCGAGCCGAAGGGCGGGCCGCCTTGCTCCCCCGCCGGGACCGGCCGCTAATTTGTGCGGGCAGGCAGTTTTACGGGGGACGACCGGTACCGGGAGGTCGAAAGAGGTGTCGCTCCGCTCAGGGGACCCTGAGGAGATCGGTGGCTATCCACTGGAGTCGCGGCTGGGCTCCGGCGGCATGGGCACGGTCTTCCTCGCGCGTACGGCGTCGGGGCGGCCGGTCGCGATCAAGCTGATCCACCAGCAGTTCGCGGGGGACGACGAGTTCCGCATCCGGTTCCGGCAGGAGGTCGCCGCGGCCCGCCGGGTCAGCGGCGCGTTCACCGCCGCCGTGGTCGACGCCGACCCCGAGGCGGAGCAGCCGTGGATGGCCACCGCGTACATAGAAGGGCCCACGCTCGCGCAGCGCATCGCGCGGCGCGGGCCCATCGGCGGCATGGAGCTGCGGACGCTCGCGATCGGGCTCGCGGAGGCGCTGCGGGACATCCACCGCGCGGACGTCGTGCACCGCGACCTGAAGCCGTCGAACGTCGTGCTGTCGCCCGAGGGGCCGCGCGTCATCGACTTCGGCATCTCGCGCGCCGCCGACCAGCAGACGCTGACGATGACGGGGCGGGTCATCGGCACGCCGCCGTTCATGTCGCCGGAGCAGCTCCAGACGCCGCGCGGTGTCGGCCCTTCGTCGGACGTGTTCTCGCTGGGCACGCTCCTCGTGTACGCGGCGACGGGACAGGGGCCCTTCGACGCGGACAGCCCGTACATGACCGCGTACCAAGTCGTGCACGAGGCTCCGGCGCTCGATCAGGTCCCGGGCGCCCTGCGCACGGCCGTCGAGCCCTGCCTGGCCAAGGACCCCACCGTCCGCCCCACCATCGACGAACTCCTCGTGCGGCTGCGGGACCTGCCGGTGGACCTCGGCGTGGCGGCCGGGGACGCCGGAAACCGCACGCGGGACACGGACACGCAGCACCACCTGTCCACCGCGTCCGAGAGGACCGGCGCGAGCGGCGGGGCCGACGCCTCCCCGGGCGCCGGGCCCGCCGAGGCCGTCCCGGCGCCCCGCGGCCTCGGTGGCCGGCTGCGCCGCCGCTGGCGGCCCGTGCTCGCCGCCGTCCTGGGCATCGCCGTGATCGCCGGTGGTGCCGCGCTGCTCAAGGCGGACGCGGACGGCCCCCGGCGCGGCGGGCCCGACGACAACGGCCGCAACCTGGCGGTGGTCGGCTCGCCGCTCCCCCACGGCTTCAAGACCTGGCGGCAGAACGTGCCGCCGGGCAAGGCGAAGCTCACCGACGAGCTGCGCTGTGTACCGCGCGGCGACTCGGCGTACTGCGGGGGCGGTGGTGTCATCGCCACCCGGATCCGCGTCGCCGACGGCCATCGGATGTGGACGGCGCACCACCCGGGCATCCCCACGCAGAACACCTACATGGTCGGCGTGTCCGGGAACACCGTCCTCGGCTACCGGCTGCCCAGCGACAACTCGGGCCCGGGCGAGGTCGTGGCCCTGGACGCGGCCCGGGGCAAGGAGCTGTGGTCGGCGCGGTACGGCAGCCAGTCGATGGCCGTCACGGGCCGCTCCGCCGACGCCGAGGTGATCGGCTCCACCGTCGTCTCCCTCGACGCGGCCCGCACGCACGTCGAGGGCCGCGCGGTCCGCTCCGGCAAGGTGCTGTGGCGGACCCCGACCCCCGCGGGCGACGACTGCGCGCCGCTCGGCGCCGGTGGCGAGGCGTATGTGATGTGCGGTCCCGCCGACGAGGTGTCGACCACCGAGGTGCGGCACGCCACGGTGCGCGGCATCGACCTCGGGTCCGGGCGCTTCGGCAGGCCCGTCGCCCTCGACGGCCCGCTCCAGGTCCTCGGCGCGCACGCCGGGCGCCTGGTCCTGGCCAAGGAGCGCATCGGCGAGGTCGGCATCATCGAGTACGAGGCGGTCGTACGCGTGGACACGGCGCGGGGCAGGGTCACGACGGCCCGGCTTCCGAAGCGCTACGGCGGCTCCCCCAGCCTGACCGCCGGGACGGTGTACTTCACCGAGCAGAACGGCGAGGTCAGCGCGGTGAACCCGACGACAGGCAAGCTCAGGTGGGCACGCCAGGCAGGTGTGGAGGGGGCGTCGGGTCCGGTCGCCGGGCACGGGGCGCTGTACTTCAGCTCGGCCAGCGGCCGCGTCGCCGCGCTCGCGCCGCGCGACGGTGAGCGGCTCTGGACGACGGACCCCGAGGCCAACGGCTCGGCGGACGTGGGCACGAGCCCGCGGATCGCCCTCGCGGGCCGCGCGGCGGTCGTGACCGGGGCCGGGAACCTGGTGTACGCGTTCGACACGGCGAGGCCGCCGAAGTCCGGGTGACCCCGGGCCCGGCGGCCTTTCGTACGCGGACGGCAACCGGCGCGGCGCCGACGCCGGTCAGCAGCGCGGCGCCACGTAGCCGTTGCTGCCCGTCCGTACGTAGGTGTCGGAGATGTACCGTCCGCTGCCGATGCGGTCCCAGATCCTCGATGTCCCGGTGGGGCCGGTCACCGTCTCACCGGGCTGCTGGCAGCCGATGGTGACGTGGGTGCCCGCGGAGAGGCGGCCGACCTTGCCGTAGGAGGTGCCGGGGCCCGAGCGGACGTTGACGTCCGCGACCACCGCGTACCGTCTGGCCGTCGCGGCCTCGATCGTCAGTTCCGCCCCGTCCGTCACATCGGCGGTGGCGGGCACCGTCAGTTCTTCGCTGCTCATAGTGATCCCCCGTGTATCCCCGTGTGTCCCCGTATGCCCCGATACGTTCACTTGTTCCACGTGAAACGTGCGGCGCGGGCCGCCGGTGGCATGTACTCCACACCATAGACGCGCCCGCGCTCCACACCAGTTGCAGGACAAACCGGGACAGTCGGCCCGGGGCGGCGGATCGGCCGCGCCGCGCGGGGTGTCAGCCCAGCCGCGACACGTCGCGCACCGCGCCCTTGTCCGCGCTCGTCGCCATCGCCGCGTACGCCCGCAGGGCCGCCGAGACCTTGCGCTCGCGGGACTTGGGCGCGTACGTGCCGCCGAGAGCCTCGCGGCGACGGGCCAGCTCGGCGTCGTCGACCAGAAGCTCGATCGAGCGGCCCGGGATGTCGATGCGGATGCGGTCGCCGTCCTCGACCAGGGCGATGGTGCCGCCGGACGCGGCCTCCGGCGACGCGTGGCCGATGGACAGGCCCGACGTACCGCCGGAGAAGCGGCCGTCGGTGACCAGGGCGCAGGCCTTGCCGAGGCCGCGGCCCTTCAGGAATGAGGTGGGGTAGAGCATCTCCTGCATGCCGGGGCCGCCCTTGGGGCCCTCGTAGCGGATGACGACGACGTCACCCTCCTTGACCTGCTTGTTCAGGATCTTCTCGACGGCCTCCTCCTGCGACTCGCAGACGACGGCCGGGCCCTCGAAGGTCCAGATGGACTCGTCGACGCCCGCGGTCTTCACGACACAGCCGTCGACGGCCAGGTTCCCCTTGAGGACGGCGAGGCCGCCGTCCTGGGAGTAGGCGTGGGCGACGTCGCGGATGCAGCCGTTCGCCGCGTCCGTGTCGAGGGTCTCCCAGCGCTCCGACTGCGAGAAGGCCTCGGCGGAGCGCTTGCAGCCGGGGGCCGCGTGCCACAGCTCGAGGGCCTCGGGGAGCGCGGAGCCGCCGCGCACGTCCCAGGCGTCCAGCCACTGCTTGATGGAGGGCGAGTGGACCGTGTGCACGTCCTCGTTGAGCAGCCCGCCGCGGTACAGCTCGCCGAGGATCGCGGGGATGCCGCCCGCGCGGTGCACGTCTTCCATGTAGTACGTGCCTTGCGGCGCCACGTTCGGGGCGACCTTGGCCAGACAGGGGACGCGGCGCGAGACGGCGTCGATGTCGGTCAGGTCGTACCCGACCTCGGCCTCCTGGGCGGCGGCCAGGAGGTGCAGGATCGTGTTGGTGGAGCCGCCCATGGCGATGTCGAGCGCCATGGCGTTCTCGAAGGCGGCGTGGGTCGCGATGTTGCGCGGCAGGACGGAGGCGTCGTCGCCCTCGTAGTAGCGCTTGGTGATCTCGACGACCGTGGCGCCGGCCCGCTCGTACAGCGCGCGGCGGGCGGTGTGGGTGGCGAGCACCGAGCCGTTGCCCGGCAGGGACAGGCCGATGGCCTCGGTCAGGCAGTTCATGGAGTTGGCCGTGAACATGCCGGAGCAGGAGCCGCAGGTCGGACAGGCGTTCTCCTCGATGCGGAGGATGTCCTCGTCCGAGACGTTCTCGTTCGACGCGTCGACCATGGCGTCGATCAGGTCGAGCTTGCGCACGGTGCCGTTGACCAGGGTGGCCTTGCCCGCCTCCATGGGGCCGCCGGAGACGAAGACCGTCGGGATGTTCAGGCGCAGGGCGGCCATCAGCATGCCGGGCGTGATCTTGTCGCAGTTCGAGACGCAGATCAGGGCGTCGGCGCAGTGGGCCTCCACCATGTACTCGACGGAGTCGGCGATCAGGTCGCGCGACGGCAGGCTGTAGAGCATGCCGCCGTGGCCCATCGCGATGCCGTCGTCCACGGCGATCGTGTTGAACTCGCGCGGGATGCCGCCCGCCTCGCGGACGGCCTCGCTGACGATGCGGCCGACCGGCGCCAGGTGGGTGTGGCCGGGCACGAACTCGGTGAAGGAGTTGGCGACGGCGATGATCGGCTTCCGGCCGATGTCCGCGCCCGGTACCCCGGAGGCTCGCATCAGGGCGCGCGCGCCCGCCATGTTGCGACCGTGGGTGACTGTGCGGGACCTCAGCTCGGGCATCGTCGCTCGCTCCTTCAGGGGCAGATCTCGATACGGCTATTGATACGGCTCTTGATACGGCTATCGATAGGGCTATTGATAGGGCTGTCGATACAGCTCTCAATAGGGCCGAGCGTACGCCGATGATCCAAGATCCGGACAGGGTGTCCGGATGGCGGGACGGCCGTCTCACGCCCTCCGTCGCGGCCGCATGTCCTCCGCCGCGGCTCCGCGTGCCCTCAGGCCGGTCCTGGGAAGCCCGTCAGATGCCCCTGCACCACCGGTGCCAGCCGTGCCACCAGGTCCTCCACGTCGGCCGATGCCAGGGGCTCGACCTGGATGACGTACCGGAGCATCGCGACGCCCACCAGCTGGGCCGCCGCCAGCTCGGCGCGCAGCTGAGCGTCGGGCAGGTCGAGCGTGCCGGCGATGCGGGACAGGAGCTGGGTGGCGACGAGGCGGCGGAAGACGGCGGCGGCGGTCTCGTTGTTGACCGCCGAGCGGACGATCGCGAGCAGCGGGGTGCGGGTGGCCGGGTTCTCCCAGACGCCGAGGATGAAGCGGGTCAGGCGCTCGCCGACGGCGTCGAGCGGCCCGTCCTCGACCGCGGCGGGGGCTTGCAGCGCGGGCGCGAAGGAGACCTCGATGGCCGCCGCGAAGAGCTGCTCCTTCGTACCGAAGTAGTGGTGTACGAGGGCGGAGTCGACGCCCGCCGCCTTGGCGATGGCGCGTACGGAGGTCTTCTCGTAGCCGTGCTCGGAGAACTGGTCACGGGCCGCTTCCAGGATCACCTCGCGGGTGGCGGGCCCGCGCTCGGTCTGGGTGCGCGAGGGGCGGCCCCTGCGCCGGGGCGCGGCGGCGCCCGCCGTCACGAGCGCGGCACCTTCGCCGACGACGCCAGGTGCAGCCGCGTGAAGGCCAGGGCCTCGGCGAGGTCGGCCTCGCGCTCGGCGCTGGACATGGCGCGGCGGGTGTTGACCTCGATGACGACGTGGCCGTCGAAGCCGGAGGTCGCGAGGCGCTCCAGGAGCGCTGCGCAGGGCTGGGTGCCGCGGCCGGGCACGAGGTGCTCGTCCTTCGCGGAGCCCTTGCCGTCGGCGAGGTGGACGTGGCCGAGCCGGTCGCCCATGCGGTCGACCATCTGGAGGGCGTCCGTGCGGGCGGTGGCGGTGTGGCTGAGGTCTATCGTGAAGTGGCGGTAGTCGTCCTTGGTGACGTCCCAGTCGGGGGCGTACGCGAGCATCTCGCGGTCGCGGTAGCGCCAGGGGTACATGTTCTCCACGGCGAACCGCACGTCCGTCTCCTCGGCCATCCGCCAGATCCCCTGGACGAAGTCCCGGGCGTAGCCGCGCTGCCAGCGGAAGGGCGGGTGCACGACGACCGTGGACGCGCCCAGCTTCTCGGCGGCGGCCCTGGCGCGCTGGAGCTTCACCCAGGGGTCGGTGGACCAGACGCGCTGGGTGATCAGGAGGCAGGGCGCGTGCACCGCGAGGACGGGGATCCGGTGGTAGTCGCTGAGGCGGCGCAGCGCCTCAATGTCCTGGCTGACGGGATCGGTCCACACCATGACCTCGACGCCGTCGTACCCGAGACGTGCCGCGATCTCGAAGGCCGTCGCCGTCGACTCCGGATAGACGGAGGCCGTCGACAGGGCGACCTTCGCGTCCGGGATGCGCACGACTGGTTCCACCACGGGGAACAGCGTACGGGGCCCCGCGTGGGCGCGTCCGCGCCGGGGCGCGGTCGATCGGCCTGCGGCCTCGTCCTCAAGCGCCGGACGGGCTGGATCTTTTCTGCGGCGCCGTCGCCACCCATCGCGCTCCGCGCTCGTCCTCAAACGCCGGACGGGCTGGATCTTCCCTGCGGCGCCGCTCTCTGCCGTCGCGCTGACGCGCTCGTCCTCAAACGCCGGACAGGCTGGATCCTCCCTACGGCGCCGCTCTCTGCCGTCGCGCTGACGCGCTCGTCCTCAAACGCCGGACGGGCTGGATCTTCCCCGTAGCGCCGTCGTCGCCCGTCGCGCTCTGCCTCAAGCGCCGGACAGGCTGGATCTTCCCTACGGCGCCGTCGTCACCCGCCGCGCTCCTCCTCAAACGCCGGACGGGCTGGATGGTGCCGCTGCGGGTCGTGTCCTGTCTGCGCCGCAGACGAGATGCGGCTCGCACCGGAGATTTTCAGCCCGTCCGGCGTTTGAGGACGAGGCGCGGAGCGCCGAAAAGCGGGGGCGCGGGGGCGGAGCCCCCGGATCGGGAAGGGGCGGGCCTGGGGCGCCCCGCGAGGGTCAGGTCGCGGGCATGTGGTCCAGGCGGCGCAGGATCACGCCCTCCCGGAGGGCCCAGGGGCAGATCTCCACGGACTCCACGCCGAAGAGGTCCATCGCGCCCTCGGCGACCAGCGCCCCCGCGAGCAGCTGCCCGGCCCGCCCCTCGGACACACCGGGAAGCTCCGCGCGCTCGCCCGTGGTCATCGCGGCGAGCTGCGGCACCCAGTCCTCAAGGGACTTCCGCTTCAGCTCGCGCTGCACGTACAGGCCCTCGGTGGACCGTGCCGCGCCCCCGAGCCGGGCGAGCTGCTTGAAGGTCTTGGAGGTGGCCACCACGTGGTCGGGGCTGCCGAGGCGGCTGAACTCCCCCACGGTCCGCGCGATCTGCGCCCGCGCGTGCCGCCGCAGGGCGCGGACGTCGTCCGGGTCCGGCGGGTCCTGCGGCAGCCACGCGGCGGTGAGCCGCCCGGCGCCGAGCGGCAGGCTGACCGCGGCGTCCGGCTCCTCGTCCATGCCGTACGCGATCTCCAGGGAGCCGCCGCCGATGTCGAGGACGAGCAGCTTGCCCGCGGACCAGCCGAACCAGCGGCGGACGGCGAGGAAGGTGAGCCGGGCCTCCTCCTCGCCGGTGAGGACCTTCAGGTCGACGCCGGTCTCCGCGCGCACCCGGGCGAGGACCTCGTCGGCGTTGGTGGCCTCGCGCACGGCGGAGGTCGCGAACGGAAGGAGGTCCTCGACGCCCTTGTCCTCGGCGGCCTGGAGGGCGTCACGCACCGTGGCGATGAGCCGGTCGACGCCCTCGGGGCCGATCGCGCCCGCCGGGTCGAGCAGTTGGGCAAGGCGCAGGTCGGCCTTGTGGGAGTACGCGGGCAGCGGACGCGCGCCGGGGTGGGCGTCCACCACCAGCAGATGCACCGTGTTCGAACCCACGTCGAGGACACCGAGTCTCATGTACGGAACGCTACTGCGCTCGCGGCTTTCGCTGGTCCCGGGGCGGGTGTGAGCACGCATACCCTGGAGACGTGCCAAAGACGAAAAAGGCGAAGGCCGACAAAACGAAGTCCGCGCGCTCATCGGAGCCCTCGGACCTGTCGGCGCCGCCCGCGCGGGGCGGCGCCGACAGCACGGCAGACAAAGCCGCCAAGGCAGACAAGCCAGACAAGAATGGCAAGCAGGGCAAGCCAGACAAGAAGGTCAAGGAAGCCAAGGCCGGCAAGGCCGTGCGGAAGCTCCGCAAGGCGGCGGACGGCGCTGTTCCGGCCGACGACGAGAAGGGCCTGGACTTCCCCCGCGCCTGGGTGGAGTTCCCCGACCCCGCGGACGACGAGCAGGTCTTCCGCTGCGACCTGACCTGGCTGACGTCCCGCTGGACCTGTGTCTTCGGCAGCGGCTGCCAGGGCATCAAGGCGGGCCGCGCCGACGACGGCTGCTGCACGCTCGGCGCGCACTTCTCGGACGAGGACGACGAGAAGCGGGTCGCGGAGTTCGTGGAGCGGCTCACGCCCGACATCTGGCAGCACCACGACGTGGGCCGGGAGACCGGCTGGGTCTCCGAGGACGAGGACGGCGAGCGCCAGACCCGGCCGTACAACGGCTCGTGCGTCTTCCAGAACCGCCCCGGCTTCGCGGGCGGCGCGGGCTGCTCGCTGCACATCCTGGCGCTCAAGGAGGGCCGGGAGCCGCTGGAGACCAAGCCGGACGTGTGCTGGCAGCTGCCGGTGCGGCGGACGTACGACTGGATCGAGCGGCCGGACGACACCAAGGTGCTCCAGGTCTCCATCGGGGAGTACGACCGCAGGGGCTGGGGTCCTGGCGGCCACGACCTGCACTGGTGGTGCACGTCTGCGACCTCGGCGCACGGGGCGGGCGAGCCGGTGTACGTCTCGTACCGGCCGGAGCTGATCGAGCTGATGGGCAAGGCGGGCTACGACCGGCTGGTGGAGCTGTGCGAGGCGCGCCTCGCGTCGCAGCTGCCGCTGCTCGCTCCGCACCCGGCCGATCCGCCGCGCGCCTAGCCGGGCTCCGCTCGCCACCTGCCCGCCCGCCGGTTCCGGAGCGTGCTACGGCCCGCTCACCCCGGGCCCTGGCCGCCGTCGCCGCTCGGCGGGGGCGTGGAGCCGGGGTCCGACGGGGTCGGCGCGGGGTCGGTGGGCGTCGGGTCCGTGGGGGTCGGGTCGGGGTCGGACGGGGCGGGGGTCGGGTCGCCGTCGCCGCTGGGGGTGGGCATCGGGTCGGGGTCGGAGGGGCCGGGGCGGGTCGGGGTCGGGCGGGGTCCGGGGTGGCTGGGCCGGGAACTGCCGTACCCCTGGATGGAGATGACGGCTCCCGAGGGCGCGATCGTGACGCGCGCGCTCCAGTGGCCTGCTGGCTCGCGGTCGTCGTCGACATACACCCGGATCGTGAACGAGTCGCCCGGCGCGAGCGTTCCCGACGACTGGCTCAGGAGGAGCCAGGGCGCTCCGGTGCTCGCGGACCAGCGCACCGGCGAACTCCCGGACGCGGTCAGCGTGATGAGGGTGACGCCGCCGTTCGACCGGGCCTGTACGCCGATGCGCCCGGCGCCCGGCGCGGCGGGCGCGCCGGGGCTGATGACCTCCACGGAGACGCCCGGGCCGCCGCGCCCTGAGGCGAAGCGGGGGTCGGGGGTGGTCCTGGCGTTGCCCGCGTTCTCGTAGCTGTCGCGGGCGGAGCCGTCACGGCCGCCGGGGCCGTCGTCGGCCTCGGAGGCGCTGGACGCGCGGCCGTCGGTGCCCTCGCCGGTCAGGGGGGCGCCCCGGTAGGCGGCCCACAGGGCGAGGACGGGAGCGGCCACGACGGTGGCGACGACCGTGGTCGTGACGGCCCGCGCGCGGAAGCGCTCCCGACGGGCGGCGTGGTCCTTGGGGTCCATGGGGAAGCCGCGCCGGTCGAAACGGGGCCCGCCGCGGTTCCTGCGGGGGGCGCGCGGGGCGTGGGCCATGGCGTGGTGCAGGGCCGCGCGCGGGGCTTCGATCAGGGGCAGCGCGGCCGGGGTGACGGCGGTGCCGGGCCAGGCGTCGGCTCCGGCCCGCTCGGCGGTGCGGCGGCAGCGCGGGCAGTCGTCGACGTGCCGGACGAGTTCACGGCGCAGGGCGGTGCCGAGGAGGACCTGGTTGTCGCCGGTGAGGCGGGCGACGATGGGGCAGGTCCCGGTCTCGACGACGGCGAGCGCGGCGCGGGTGCGCTCCACCTCGCAGGCGGCGGACGCGAGCAGTTCACGGGCGGCCGTGAGGTCGAGGCCGAGGACGGCGGCGACCTCCTTGGGCGCGAGCTGGTGGCGGACGGCGAGTTCCAGGGCCTCGCGCTGCTCGGGCGTCGTGCCGGCCGCCTCGGGCCAGGCCAGCTGGGCCAGCTCGCGGCGCCGGGCACGCTCGGCGTCGTCCACGGGAGGCGGCTCCGCGGCGTGCGGGGACGCGGCGTGCGAGGACGCGACGTGCGAGGACGCGACGTGCGAGGACGCGACGTGCGGCGAGGCGGCGTGCGGAGACGCAGTGTGCAGAGACGCGGCGTGCGAGGACGCGGGGCGCGGAGACGCGGCGTGCGGAGACGCGGCGTGCGGAGACGCGGGGGCCGGCTTCCCCGGCTCCCCCGGCTTCCCCGTTCCGGCCGCGTGCGCCCCCTGCCGGCCCCCCTTACGGGCATCGGCGAGCGCGCGCAGACACATCCAGCGGGCGAGCGCGTACAGCCACGCGCGCGTGTCGCCCTCCGTACGGGCGCCGCGGCGCTCGGCGAGCACCAGGACGTCGCCGAGGGCGGCGGTGGCGGTGTCGTGGTCGCAGAGGACGGACAGGCAGTACGTGAACAGGCCGTCCAGGAACGGTTCGTAACGCGCGGGGGGCGCCTGCGGCACCGCGCGCGGCACCACGAGATTGCGGGGGCCCGCGTAGATCCGGTGCGCGCCGGTGGTGTGCGTGGGGACTTCCGGACTGCTGCTCATCACCCGTGCGAAGTTAGGCGCATGATGCAGAGGGCTTCCTCCCCCTTGAGCACATTTAACCCTTACGGGTGAACAGATCCCTCAAAAGGGGACAGGAAGCCATGATTCCGTTGTCTGTTCGAGCCGTGCCGCGTCCGAGGGGCCCGATTGTGGGCCCTGGCGGGCCGGGGTGGCCCCCCGTGGCGCGGCCTGGCGGGCGTCTCGCGGGCCTCCGGGCGGCGGGGCCGGGCAGGGCCCGGCGGCGTTGTCAGTGGCGCCCGCTACGGTTTCGCCCATGGCTGCCCGTACGAAAACCGCCAAGGACCGTCCGTCCTACCGCTGCACCGAATGCGGCTGGCAGACGGCCAAATGGCTCGGCCGCTGCCCCGAGTGCCAGGCCTGGGGCACGGTCGAGGAGTACGGCGCGCCCGCGGTGCGCACCACCACCCCCGGTCGCGTCACCACCTCCGCGCTGCCCATCGGCCAGGTCGACGGCCGCCAGGCCACGGCGCGCTCCACCGGCGTGCCCGAGCTGGACCGCGTCCTCGGCGGTGGCCTGGTGCCCGGGGCCGTGGTGCTGCTCGCGGGCGAGCCCGGCGTCGGCAAGTCCACGCTGCTGCTCGACGTCGCGGCGAAGGCGGCCACGGACGACCACCGCACGCTCTATGTGACCGGCGAGGAGTCGGCCAGCCAGGTCCGGCTGCGCGCCGACCGCATCGGCGCGCTCGCCGACGACCTGTATCTGGCGGCGGAGACCGACCTGGCCGCCGTCCTCGGCCACTTGGACGCGGTGAAGCCCTCGCTGCTGATCCTGGACTCGGTGCAGACGGTCGCGTCCCCGGAGATCGACGGCGCGCCCGGCGGCATGGCGCAGGTCCGGGAGGTCGCCGGGGCCCTCATCCGCGCCTCCAAGGAGCGCGGCATGTCCACGCTCCTGGTCGGCCACGTCACCAAGGACGGCGCGATCGCGGGCCCCCGCCTCCTGGAGCACCTCGTGGACGTGGTGCTCCACTTCGAGGGCGACCGGCACGCGCGCCTGCGCCTGGTCCGCGGCGTCAAGAACAGATACGGGGCGACGGACGAGGTCGGCTGCTTCGAGCTGCACGACGAGGGCATCGTCGGACTCGCCGACCCCAGCGGCCTGTTCCTCACCCGCCGTGCCGAGCCCGTGCCCGGCACCTGTCTGACGGTGACCCTGGAGGGCCGCCGCCCGCTGGTCGCCGAGGTGCAGGCGCTCACCGTGGACTCCCAGATCCCCTCGCCGCGCCGCACCACGTCGGGCCTGGAGACGTCCCGGGTCTCGATGATGCTGGCCGTCCTGGAGCAGCGCGGCCGCATCAGCGCGCTCGGCAAGCGCGACATCTACAGCGCGACGGTCGGCGGCGTGAAGCTGTCCGAGCCCGCCGCCGACCTCGCCGTGGCGCTCGCGCTCGCCTCCGCTGCCAGCGACACCCCGCTGCCCAAGAACCTGGTCGCGATCGGCGAGGTGGGCCTCGCGGGCGAGGTCAGACGGGTCACCGGGGTGCAGCGCAGGCTGGCCGAGGCGCACCGCCTGGGCTTCACGCACGCGCTCGTGCCGGCCGACCCCGGGAAGGTCCCGGCCGGTATGAAGGTCACCGAAGTCGCCGACATGGGCGACGCGCTGCGCGTCCTTCCGAGATCGCGTCGCCGAGAGGCCCCACGGGAGGACGAGGACCGCCGGTAGACTTTGCCCAGGTCTCGCCCACCCGTACGAACTCTGGCGTACGACAGAGGGTCGGCCGAGCCTCGGACAACCTGCGACCGGAGGAGTGCAGTGGCAGCCAACGACCGGGCAGCGGTTCCCGGCAAGCCCGGTGGCGCCTCCGGTGCCGACGGCCTGATGCGCGCCTCGCTGAGCGCGGTCGCTCCGGGCACGGCCCTGCGGGACGGCCTGGAGCGCATCCTGCGGGGCAACACGGGCGGGCTCATCGTCCTCGGCTCCGACAAGACCGTCGAGTCGATGTGCACGGGCGGATTCGTCCTGGACGTCGAGTTCACCGCGACGCGGCTGCGCGAGCTGTGCAAGCTCGACG
The DNA here is from genome assembly GCF_056431945.1 of Streptomyces sp. NPDC045778. Classification (NCBI taxonomy): domain Bacteria; kingdom Bacillati; phylum Actinomycetota; class Actinomycetes; order Kitasatosporales; family Streptomycetaceae; genus Streptomyces; species Streptomyces sp. NPDC045778. The sequence continues at coordinate 262,312 of NZ_JBWKJZ010000011.1, read as the reverse complement.
GCGGCATCGTGCTGTCCTCGGACCTGTCGAAGATCCTCCGGGCCGGTGTCCAGCTGGTGCCGGACCCGACGATCCCCACGGAGGAGACCGGCACGCGGCACCGCACGGCGGACCGCGTGAGCAAGCAGGTCGGCTTCCCCGTGGTGTCCGTGTCCCAGTCGATGCGCCTGATCGCCCTGTACGTGGACGGGCAGCGGCGGGTCCTGGAGGACTCGGCGGCGATCCTGTCACGTGCCAACCAGGCCCTCGCCACCCTGGAGCGCTACAAGCTCCGCCTGGACGAGGTCGCGGGCACCCTCTCCGCCCTGGAGATCGAGGACCTGGTGACCGTGCGGGACGTCACCGCCGTCGCGCAGCGCCTCGAAATGGTGCGCCGCATCGCCACCGAGATCGCCGAGTACGTGGTGGAGCTGGGCACCGACGGCCGCCTCCTGGCCCTCCAGCTCGACGAGTTGATCGCGGGCGTGGAGCCCGAGCGTGAGCTGGTCGTCCGGGACTACGTACCCGAGCCCACGGCCAAGCGCTCGCGCACCGTCGACGAGGCACTGGCCGAGCTGGACTCCCTGACCCACGCCGAGCTTCTCGAACTGTCCACCGTGGCCCGCGCCTTGGGCTACACGGGCTCGCCCGAGACGCTCGACTCCGCCGTCTCCCCGCGCGGCTTCCGCCTCCTCGCGAAGGTCCCCCGGCTGCCCGGCGCCATCATCGAGCGCCTGGTGGAGCACTTCGGCGGCCTCCAGAAGCTGCTCGCCGCGAGCGTCGACGACCTCCAGACGGTGGACGGCGTCGGCGAGGCCCGCGCCCGCAGCGTGCGGGAGGGCCTCTCGCGGCTCGCGGAGTCCTCGATCCTGGAGCGCTACGTCTAGCCCCCGGCGGGCCGCAGTCACCGGCTGAGCCCCGGTGGCCCGTGCCGCTTCGCGGCGGGAAGTGCCGCGCTGCGCCGTCGATCGGCTGCGGGCACGTCGTGGCTGGCCGCGCATTTCCCCGCGCCCCTAACGGGGCGCCACCGGCGGGGCGTCAGTCGGCCGTCAGGACGAAGGACGCGCGGTCCGAGCCGAGCGTCGCGGACTTGGCCTCCACCAGATAGGTGTCGGGCTTCGCCGCCCCCGCCGGAGGCGTGGCGCACTGGGGCGCGCTGGCCTTCAGGTCCCACTCGACGACGTGCGAGACCCGGCCGCCGGCGGGCACCCGGAAGAGCAGGCTCGTACCGCCCGCGGCGGGGCAGTCGGCGGAGGACCAGATCTCGTCGCCCGAATCGGACTGAGTGATCGTCAGGACCGTGCCCTTGGCGCCGAGATCGACCTTGCAGGCCTTGCCGCTCTTGTTCACGGCGGTCAGCTCCAGCTTCGGCTTCTGCCCCACCGCGTACTCGTTCCGCAGGCTGCGGAGCTTCAACTGCACCGCGCCGGACGTGCAGTTGGAGAGCGTCGAGCCCGCGGGCAGCCGGTTGCCCGAGCCGCCGCCGCCCTTCGCGTCGTCGGTGCCGGAGCCGCCCCCGGCGCCGCCGGAGTCCTCGCCCGAGCCGCCGCCGGAACCGGAACCGGAGTCCCCGTCGCCGTCCGAACCGCCGGAACCACCGGAACCACCGGAACCGCCGGAGCCCCCGGAACCACCGGATCCCTCCGACTCGTCCCGGCCGCCCGGGTGTTCGCTGATCGCGGGGCCCGAGCCGGAGGGGCCCGGCGTGATGGACGTCGCGGGGCCGTTGCCCGACGGCCCGTCAGCACCGTTCTTCCCTCCGCCTCCGCCCGAGGCGAGGGCCCAGACGACGAGGAGCAAGAGGAGTCCGAGCACGGACAGCAGAACGGCCCTCCGACGCCAGTAGATGGAGGAGGGAAGCGGCCCGATCGGATTGCGCAGAGATCCCACGCCCAAACCTTACGAGAGAACGGCGCGTTCTCCGGCCCCACCCGCCGCCTGGGTTCACAACTTTTGCGGATCATCATCACGGTTCCGGCCACGCGCCCCGCCCCGCACCCGCCCCGCACCCGGCCTGTCGCCCCGTCCTCGCCCCGCTCGCTCCCTGTCTTTCGTCAGGTCTGATATCGGTCCATCGCTGGATGTGACGATTCGAGATCCCTACGTACGGTCCGTAATCATGGACACCATGGATTCCTCCGGCCTTTACCGCGACATCACCGAGTTCGCCCATGACACCCCGGGCTGGGTGCAGCACCTCGCCGAGGTGTGGACGGAACTCGGCCTGCTGCTCTTCGGCGCGCTGTTCGTCGTCGCCTGGTGGCGGGCCCGGAGCGGGGACCCGCGCGCGTTCGCGGTGGCGGTCCTCGCGCCCCTGGGCACGGCCCTCGCGTATGTGATCAGCGAGGCGGTGAAGTCCGTGGTGGACGAGGAACGGCCGTGCCGGGCCGTGAAGGGCGCGCTCACTCCGCTCGTCGAGTGCCCGCCGCACGGCGACTGGTCCTTCCCCAGCAACCACTCCACGATCGCGGGCGCCGCCGCCGTCGGCCTCGCGCTCGCCTGGCCGCGCATCGCCGCCCTCACGCTGCCGATGGCGGTCCTCATGGCCTTCTCGCGGGTCTTCGTGGGCGTGCACTACCCGCACGACGTGGCCGTCGGCCTGGTGCTCGGCGCGGTCGTCGCGTTCCTCGCGGTGCGGCTCGCCTCGCGCCCCCTGGCGCGGGTCGCCGAGACGATGCGGGGGTCGCGCACGGCGCTCGTCACCTGGTTCGCGGGCCCCGGCCCGGCCCCGGCGCACGCGCCCGGACGAGCCGCCGCCCCCGCACCGGCGTACGCGGCGTCCCCCGCGCCCTCGGCGTCCCCCGCGTACGACGCGCCCTCGGCGTACGACACGGCGTACGGCACCCCGTACGGCTCGGCGCCGGCCTACGACGCGTCCCCGGCGTACGCGCCCCACGCCTCGTACGACTCCTCGTATGACTCCCCGTACGACTCCTCGTACGGGGACGGCACGCACGCCCCGTACGGGGACGCGGCGCCGTACCAGCACAACGCGCAGGCGCCCTACGGCGACGCGGCGTACCCGGCGCAAGGCGCGGACCCCTACGTCCCGCACCCGCAGCAGGGCGACCACCAGCAAGGCGGCTACTACCAGGGCGACTACCAGCAGCCCCCGACGCACCGCCCCTGAGACCGGATCAGACCGGATCAGACCGGATCAGACCGGATCAGCCCGGATCAGCCCGGGGCGCCCGGCGCGGTCCGCGCGCCCTCGTCCGCGACGAGCCCCGCCTCGTACGCGACGATCGCCGCCTGAACGCGGTTCTTGACCTCCAGGCGGTCGAGGACCGCGCTCACGTAGGCCTTGACCGTGCCCTCGACCAGACGCAGGCGCGCGGCGATCTCCGGGTTGGACAGACCCGCCCCCACCAGGCCGAGCACCTCGCGCTCGCGCGGGGTCAGGCCCGCCACGCGCGCGCGTGCGGCCGACTCGCGGCCGATGCGCCGCCCGCCGAGCCCGTCGATGACGTACCGGGCGACCTTCGGCGACAGGAACGCGGCGCCGCCCGCCACCGCCCGTACGCCCGCGATGAGTTCGTGCGGATCCCCCGACTTCAGCAGGAAGCCGGTGGCCCCGCCGCCGAGCGCGCGGGCGACGTACGCGTCCTCGGAGAACGTCGTCAGCATCGCGACGCCCGTGCCCGGCAGCGTCCTGACGATCTCCTCGCCCGCCGCGAGGCCGTCGAGGCGGGGCATGCGGATGTCGAGGAGCGCCACGTCGGGGCGGTGCGCCTGGGCCAGCTCGATCGCCTCCCGGCCGTCGGCGGCCTCGGCGACGACCTCGATGCCGTCTCCCGCGGTGAGGATGGCCCGCACGCCCGCGCGGATCATCGCCTCGTCGTCGGCCAGGAGTACGCGGATCACCGCCGCCCCCCTTCGCCGTCCACTGCGGCCGTACCGGCCTTGGGGATCACTGTCTTGTCCACGAGCTTTCCGTTCTCGAAGCAGAGCCTGAAGTGCGCTGAGGAGGTGAAGAGTTCGCCGCTCGCGCGGTAGTAGCGGCAGTCCGCTCCCGGGGGCGGCGGGCTCGGCGCCCGGTCCACGGGCGGGTCGCTCACGCCGCGCTCCGGCAGGGCGGCCGCGACGTCGGCCTGTTCCGCGCCCACGCGCAGCGCGGCGAAGTCGGCGGGCTTCAGGACGGAGTGCGTCTTGGTGTACGCGTACCAGCCGAACGTCCCGGCGATCAGGACGGCACCGGTCGCCGCGGCGGCCCCGAAGGCGAGCACGGTGCGGCGCCGGGCGTGGGCGAGCGTCCCGGAGGGCAGCGGCACGGCGCCCGCCGGGGCCCCCAGCGGAACGCCCGCGTCCGCCGGAATCACCGCGCGCACCCGGAAGCCGTCGCCGTCCGGCCGCGCCTCCAGGTCGCCGCCCAGGGCCGCCAGCCTGGTGTGCAGGTCCGCGAGGCCGGAGCCGCCGCCGGGGGGTGAACCGGGCTCCTTGGCCATGCCGTTGGTGACCGTGACCGTCGTACGGGTGTCCGCGCGGGTCGCCGCGACGGTGACGGGGGCGCCGGGCGCGTACTTCGCCGCGTTGGTCAGGGCCTCCTGGACCACGCGGTAGGCCAGGCGCTCCTGCGGGCCGGGCTCCTGGTCGCCGTCCGCGACGTACCGCACCCTGAGGCCCGACTCGGCCGCCCGCGCGACCAGTTGCCCCACCGTCTCGCCGGGCGGCGCGAGCGGGGCGGGCTCGTCGCCCTCGTCCCGCAGTACGCCGATGATCGCGCGCAGCCGGTCCGTGGCGTCGGCCGCGGCCACGCGCAGGTCGCTGGCCGCCGCGCGATGGTGTTCGGGCAGGTCGGCGGCCAGCTGGAGGGCGCCCGCGCGCACCGCGATCAGGCTCAGCTCGTGGCCGAGGGAGTCGTGCATGTCCTGGGCGATGCGGGCCCGCTCCCGCAGCCGGGCGCGGTCGGCGACGATCCGCTGCTCGCGCTCCAGCTGGTCGGCGCGGGCGAGCGCGGACGCGGTCAGGGCGCGGCTCTGCCGCCAGTAGCGGCCCGCGAGCCAGGGGAAGACCGCGCCGAACAGGAGCGTGGCCATGAGCACCAGCCACTCGACGACCGGGTCGACGTCGCGCACCACCACCTTGGCGGTGCCCGCCGCCGCGACCGCGGCGAACGCCAGGATCGCGGGCAAGGGCCGCGGCCCTTGCCTGCCCAGGAGGTACGCGAAGGCCGCGAGGGCCATGCCGTACGAGACCGTGAACAGGGAGGGGGCGGTGGCCTCGCCGGGGGCCGCGGCGAGCAGGAACGCGAGGGTGGGGCGGCGGCGCCAGATCGCGGCGGCCGCGGCGAGGGCGGCTAGGCCGCCGAGCTGCTGCCAGGCCGTGCGGGGTTCGTTCAGGCCGATCGCGTCGGCCGTCGCCGCGGGGATGGCCAGGGCCAGCCACAGCAGGGCGTCCACATGGCGTCGGGTTCTCACCCCCTCGACGCTACGTGCCTGCGGCCGCGCCTGTACCTGCCGATCGACAGGGGTCTCTCTCCCCCGCCCGCCCTCGCGTTGTCCTCTGCCGCCCGTCACCGCACCGCGCTACCGCGCTTGTCCTCAAACGCCGGACGGGCTGGGTGGGGGCGCTCGGCGTGTTCGTCGGCTGACGGTGGACCGGGGTCCGGCCTGTGAGGGCGGGTGGGCGGGGAGGAGGCCCCGCGACAGCCGGGCCCCGGGGTTCGGCGCGCTGCACAGCGTGCCGTGCCGTTGGCCCGGGGCCCGGGCCCTCCGTGGCAGGATCGTGGGCATGCCGACCGCACTCGCCGCCGACCGAGACGACAGCCGAGCCGCAGAGGGGCCCCCGTCCCACGGCCGGCTCCACTCCCCCGTCATCGCCTGGTTCGAGGCACACGCGCGTGACCTGCCGTGGCGCCGGCCGGACGCCGGGCCCTGGGGTGTCATGGTCAGCGAGTTCATGCTCCAGCAGACGCCCGTCAGCCGGGTCCTGCCCGTGTACGAGCAGTGGGTCGCCCGCTGGCCGCGCCCGGCCGACCTGGCCAAGGAGGCGCCCGGCGAGGCCGTGCGCGCCTGGGGGCGGCTCGGCTATCCGCGCCGGGCGCTGCGTCTGCACGGCGCCGCCGTCGCCATAACGGAGCGCCACGGCGGTGACGTACCGACGCAGCACGCGCAGCTGCTCGCGCTGCCCGGCATCGGCGAGTACACCGCGGCGGCCGTCGCGTCCTTCGCGTACGGGCAGCGGCACGCCGTGCTCGACACGAACGTGCGTCGCGTGTTCGCACGGGCCGTGACCGGCGTGCAGTACCCGCCGAACGCCACCACCGCCGCCGAGCGCAAGCTCGCCCGCGCGCTGCTGCCCGAGGACGAGGCCACCGCCGCACGCTGGGCCGCCGCGTCCATGGAGCTGGGCGCCCTGGTGTGCACCGCGAAGAACGAGGACTGCGGGCGCTGCCCGATCGCCGCGCACTGCGCCTGGCGCGCGGCGGGCAAGCCCGCGCACGAGGGTCCCGCGCGCCGGGGGCAGACGTACGCCGGTACGGACCGCCAGGTGCGCGGCAAGCTGCTCGCGGTGCTCCGCGAGGCCGTGACGCCGGTGCCGCAGACGGCGCTCGACCGGGTGTGGGACGAGCCCGTGCAGCGGGCCCGCGCGCTTGACGGGCTCGTCGCCGACGGTCTGGTGGAGCCCCTGCCGGACGGGTTCTACCGGCTGCCGCTGACCTGAGGACCGGCCGCCGCTGACCTGAGGACCGGCCGCCCGGGAGCACGGCCACCGGCCGCCCCGGGGCCGCCGCGCGGCCTCCGTAACAAGTCCACAGCGACAAATAGGGCAACCACTCCCACATGGAGCTGCGGGTTTACTCCTGCCCTACTTCTGTTACACAACCGACGTACAGCCGTGCGTCCGCCGCTGGCTGCTCCGCACAACGCCGTGACAACGCCTCCGTAACTTCATTCCCGTACCGCACAGGCAAGGGATCGCGGTCAGCGAACCGGGGACGAACGGAACGGAGGCGGTTGGGAATGGCGCACGGCGAGGTGCTCGAGTTCGAAGACTACGTCCGCACTCGGCAGGACGCTTTGCTGCGCAGCGCCCGACGGCTCGTACCGGACCCCGTGGACGCGCAGGACCTGCTCCAGACCGCGCTCGTACGAACCTACGGTCGCTGGGACGGCATAGCCGACAAGCGGCTCGCGGACGCCTATCTGCGCCGCGTCATGATCAACACGCGGACCGAGTGGTGGCGTGCCCGCAAGCTCGAAGAGGTGCCGACCGAGCAGCTGCCGGACGCCTCCGTGGACGACTCCACCGAGCAGCACGCGGACCGCGCCCTGCTGATGGACATCATGAAGGTGCTCGCCCCGAAGCAGCGCAGCGTCGTCGTGCTGCGACACTGGGAGCAGATGTCCACAGAGGAGACGGCCGCCGCGCTCGGCATGTCGGCCGGCACGGTGAAGAGCACGCTGCACCGGGCGCTCGCCCGGCTCCGCCAGGAGCTGGAGAGTCGCGACCTCGACGCACGCGTGTTCGAACGTGAGGAGCGGGAGCGTTGCGCGGCCTGAGTCCCCGGGCCAGCCGGACCGGCCGTGCCGGTCGGGCGGGACAGGACAGATCAGCGGGTGTGCATCAGAAGGCGGGGAGTGCGGCGGTGGCCGTGCTCGCCGCCCTCGGGCTTTTGCTCACCGTCACGAGTTGCTCCACCGGCGGCTCCGGCACCCGCGACGAGGGCCCGGCGCGCACCGGCGCCGTGGCGTCGGCCTCGCCCTCGCAGGCCCCGTCCCCCGCTCCCAAGAACGTCGACGCGGTCCAGCTCGTCAAGGACGACCCGAAGGTCAGCCTCGCCGTGAAGCGGGACCTCAAACCGTGTTCCGAGGACGAGTACCCGGTGGACGTCTCGTACGGCAACCTGACCGGAGCAGCGTCCTCCGACGTTGTCGTGAACGTGCTGACCTGTGGTGACGCCGTGGGCATCGGAAGTTACGTGTATCGCCCGGACGGTAAGAAGTACGAGAATGTCTTCGCCGACGAGCAGCCTCCCGTCTACGCCGAGATCGACCGCGGAGCCCTGGTCGTCAGCAAGCAGCTGTACGGCAAGGACGGCTCGGTGGCGGAGCCCACCGGTGAGGACGTCATCACGTACCGCTGGGCGACGGACCACTTCACCGAGCGGGGCCGCGTCCGCAACAACTACAGCAACGCGGTGGGCGGCGAGCCCAGCGCTCCGAGCGACGACTGAGCCACGCCCGCCGCACGACCCGAGACCCACCCGGACCGGACAGTGACCACCCCGACCGCCCTGACCACCTCGAACTGAGAGCACCCGATGGCAGAACACACCCATGTCCTGTTCGTCGAGGACGACGACGTCATCCGCGAAGCCACGCAGCTCGCCCTGGAGCGGGACGGCTTCGTGGTCACCGCCATGCCCGACGGACTGCTCGGCCTGGAGGCGTTCCGGGCCGACCGGCCCGACATCGCGCTGCTCGACGTGATGGTCCCGGGCATGGACGGCGTCTCGCTGTGCCGCCGCATCCGCGAGGAGTCGACGGTTCCGGTGATCATGCTGTCGGCGCGGGCCGACTCGATCGACGTCGTCCTCGGCCTGGAGGCGGGCGCCGACGACTACGTGACCAAGCCGTTCGACGGCGCCGTCCTGGTCGCGCGCATCCGCGCCGTCCTGCGCCGCTTCGGACACGCCAGCGGCTCCGGCACGGCCGCGCCCGCGGCCCAGGAGCAGGGCGCGGGGGACGGCGGCGTGCTGACCTTCGGCGACCTGGAGATCGACACCGAGGGCATGGAGGTGCGCCGCGGCGGCCAGACCGTCGCCCTGACGCCGACCGAGATGCGCCTGCTCCTCGAGTTCTCCTCCGCCCCGGGCACCGTCCTGTCCCGCGACAAGCTCCTGGAGCGCGTCTGGGACTACGGCTGGGGCGGCGACACGCGCGTCGTCGACGTCCATGTGCAGCGCCTGCGCACGAAGGTCGGCCAGGACCGCATCGAGACGGTCCGCGGCTTCGGCTACAAGCTCAAGGCGTGAGCTTGCGGGACGCGATACGAGGCGCTGCGCGCCGGGCCAGCCTCAGTGCTGCGCGCCGGGCCAGCCGCAGTGCTGCGCGCCGGGCCCGCCGCAGCGGTGCCCGCGCGACGGTCCAGGGGGCGGGCATGAACGGGGCGGCGCGGCCCGGCCGCGGCGGTCACGGCCGCGCGGGGCGCGGGCCCGGCGGCATGCGGGAGCGGCTGCTCGGCCTGGTCGGGCAGCGGCTGAGGACCGGCGTGCGGTGGAAGATCGCCGCCGCCATCGGGCTCGTCGGCGCGCTCGTCGCGGTCGCGCTCAGCCTCGTCGTGCACAACGCCGCCCGCGTGTCCATGCTCGACAACGCGCGCGACCTCCAGGACGAGCGCGTCCAGATCGCCCAGCGCAACTACGAGGCCCGCGGCACCACCCCCGCCATCTACGGCACCAAGGTCGACGACCCGGAGATGCCGCAGGAGCTGCGCCGCAAGGTCCTCAAGGGGCGCCGCGCCACCTACGTCCAGGAGCGCGGCGAGGGAACGCCCGACATCTGGGCGGCCGTGCCGCTCAGCAACGGCCACGTCCTGTCGGTGCACACCCGCTTCACCGACCGCAGCGCCACGATCATGAAGGACCTCGACCAGGCCCTGGTCATCGGCTCCATCTCGGTCGTCTTCGGCGGCTGCGCGATCGGCGTGCTCATCGGCGGCCAGATGGCGCGCCGCCTGCGCAAGGCCGCGACGGCCGCGGGCGAGGTCGCCCAGGGCCAGACCGAGGTCTCCGTACAGGACGCCATCGGCGGCGTGGTGCGCGACGAGACCGACGACCTCGCGCAGGCCGTCGACGCCATGGCGGACGCGCTCAAGCAGCGCCTGGAGGCCGAGCGCCGGGTCACCGCCGACATCGCCCACGAGCTGCGCACCCCGGTGACCGGGCTGCTCACGGCGGCCGAGCTGCTGCCGCCGGGGCGCCCCGCGGAGCTGGTCAAGGACCGCGCGCAGGCGATGCGCACGCTCGTCGAGGACGTCCTTGAGGTGGCCCGGCTCGACTCCGCGTCGGAGCGGGCCGAGCTTCAGGACATCCTGCTCGGCGAGTTCGTGAGCCGGCGCATGGCCACGCTGCCGGTCGAGGTGGCGGTGACCGTGGTGCACGAGTCGGAGGTCACCACCGACCCGCGCCGCCTGGAGCGCATCCTGCACAACCTGGTCACCAACGCCGCCAAGCACGGCAAGCCGCCCATCGAGGTGAGCGTGGAGGGCCGCGTGGTGCGGGTGCGCGACCACGGCCCCGGCTTCCCCGAGGCGCTGCTCGCCGAGGGGCCGAGCCGCTTCCGCACCGGCTCGGCGGACCGCGCGGGCCGCGGCCACGGCCTGGGCCTGACCATCGCGGCGGGCCAGGCCCGGGTGCTCGGCGCGCGTCTGACCTTCCGCAACGTACGCCCGCCCGGCGCGTCCACGGACGAGGCGGCGGAGGGGGCGGTGGCGGTCCTCTGGCTGCCCGAGCACGCGCCGACGAACACGGGCAGCTACCCGATGCTCCAGCTGCCGGACCTCGGCTGAGGACTCAGCAGCCCCAGTCCTTGTCGAGGTCCAGGCCGCCCTCGCGCGCCTGGGTGAACGAGAACCAGTTCCCGGAGTCGTCGCGGAAGATCGCCTCGGTGCCGTACGGACGCTCCTGGGGCTCCTGGAGGAACTCGACGCCCCGGGCCTTGAGCTTCTCGTAGTCCCCGTGGATGTCGTCCGTGCTCAGGGCCGCGCCGAGCACGCCCTTGCCGACCAGCTTCCGCAGCGCTTCGGCGGACTCGGCGTCCATGCCCGCGCCGCCCGGCACCATCAGGGCCAGCATGACCGCGGGCTGGTCCTTGGCGCCGACGGTGAGGAAGCGCATGCCGCCCTCGCCCAGGGTCATGTCCGTGCGGACCTCGAGGCCGAGCTTCTCGGTGTAGAACTCCTTGGCCCGGTCCTGGTCGAGGACCCAGATGGTGGAGATGGCGAGTCCCTTGATCATGGTGTGCTCCTGGTGAGAGGTGCGTGCTTGGCCGGCCACCGTAGGCAGCGGCTCGCCCGGCCCGCTTCCGCCGGGCGCGGCTGCCGCAACTTCTCCTACTCGTCCGATGCTGGCACGCGCCGCTGACACCGGCCTCCGGGCACGGCGACGGCCCCCGGCGCGGGCGGCGCCGGGGGCCGGGGTGGGCCGGGGTGCGGGGCGGCCGCTCGGCCGGCTCGGTGGCCGGCTCTCCCGCCCCGCGCGCGGAGTCCCCTTCCGCGCTCCCGGCCGGCTACTGGTCGGCGGGCGCGGCCGGCGCGGCCCCCCGAAGCGGCGTCTCCCGTACGAACACCGCGGTGAGCAGCGCGGCCGCGGCCATCACGGCGCCGAGCACGAACGCGGCGTGCGTCCCTGAGGTCACCGCGTGCTGGTAGGCGTCGCGCACCGCGTCCGGCAGCTTGGCGAGGCTCGCCGCGTCGAGCTGCGCGGACTGCTCGGTGACCTTGCCGCCCGCGGCGCCGGCCCGCTCGGCCATCTCGTCCTGCACCCGGTTGTTGAAGAGCGCGCCCATGACGGCGACGCCGAAGGACGAGCCGAGTGTGCGGAACAGCGTGGCCGACGAGGACGCGACGCCCATGTCCTTCATCTCGACGCTGTTCTGCGCGACGAGCATGGTGATCTGCATCAGGCAGCCCATGCCCGCGCCGAGGACCGCCATGTAGATCCCGGAGGTGAGGCGGGAGGTCTCGGTGTCCATCTGGGCGAGCAGCACGAGGCCCACGCCCATCAGGACGCTGCCCGCGACGGGGAAGACCTTGTACTTGCCGGTGGAGGTGGTGACGCGGCCCGCGACCATCGAGACGGCCATCATGGCGAGCAGCATCGGCATGAGCAGCAGCCCGGAGTTGGTGGCCGATGCGCCCTGCACGGCCTGCTGGTACAGCGGCAGGAAGAGCATCGCGCCGAACATCACGAAGCCGGACAGGAAGCCGATCACGGCCATGAGCGTGAAGTTGCGGCTGCGGAAGATCCGCAGTGGCATGAGCGGCTCGGCCGCCTTCTGCTGGACGAAGTAGAAGCCGACGAGCGCCGCGACGCCGAGGCCGATCAGCTCCATGATCACGGCCGAGCCCCAGGCGTACTCGGTACCGCCCCAGGTGGTCACCAGGACGAAGGACGTGATGCCGGTGGTGAGCAGGGCCGCGCCCAGGTAGTCGATGCGGCCCGTGGCGTGCTTCTTCGGCAGGTGCAGCACGGTGCTGACCATGAACAGGGCGACGGCGCCGAGCGGCAGGTTGATGTAGAAGGCCCAGCGCCAGCCCAGGTGGTCGGTGAGGGTGCCGCCGACGAGGGGGCCGCCGATCATCGCGACCGCCATGACGCCGGTCATCATGCCCATGTACTTGCCGCGCTCACGGGGCGGCACCAGCTCGCCGATGATCGCCATGACGCCGACCATCAGGCCGCCCGCGCCGAGCCCCTGGATCGCGCGGAAGCCGATGAGCTGCCCCATGTCCTGGGCCAGACCGCTGAGCGCGGAGCCGATCAGGAAGATCACGATGGAGGTGAGGAAGGCGCCCTTGCGCCCGTACATGTCGCCGAGCTTGCCCCAGATCGGGGTCGAGGCGGCGGTCGCGAGCGTGTACGCGGTGACGACCCACGACAGGTGCTCCAGGCCCCCGAGGTCACCGACGATCGTGGGCATCGCGGGGCTCACGATCATGTTGTCGAGCATCGCGAGGAGGATCGCGACCATCAGCGCGAAGATCACCACGCGCACGCTGCGCTGGGGCGGGCCCTCCGCGGCCCGTTCCTTGCCTCTCGGCTTCACTGCTACGGCACTCGCCATGACGCTCCCCGCTTCCCTCTCCCCGGCTACTTACTTGCCGCCCGGCAAGCTGATTACACTGAGGGAAGGTAGACCCCCAACTAGCCGGGCGTCAAGCAAGTTGGCTTGCCGGTCGGCAAGCAAGTCCCAAGGGTCCGTAAAGACGCGGAGCCCCTCGGGTGCAGAAGGAGTGCGAGGATCGCCCCATGGGCACAGGGAAGCAGCAGCGCCGCGGTGACACCCGCCAGCGCATTCAGGACGTAGCGCTCGCACTGTTCGCCGAGCAGGGGTACGAGAAGACGTCGCTGCGGGAGATCGCCGAGCGTCTCGAGGTCACGAAGGCGGCGCTGTACTACCACTTCAAGACCAAGGAAGACATCCTCACCAGCATCTTCGAGGACATGACCCGTCCCATCGACGAGCTGATCGAGTGGGGCGGGCAGCAGCCCCGCACGCTCGACACCAAGCGCGCGATCCTCACGCGCTACAGCGAGATCCTCACGGACGCCGCCCCCCTTTTCCGCTTCATGCAGGAGAACCAGGCGACGATGCGCGACCTGAAGACCGGCGAGAGCTTCAAGGACCGCATGTTCGCCCTCCTGGACATCCTCAGGGACGACGATCCGGCGACGCCGATGACCGCGCAGGTGCGCTGCTTCAGCGCGCTGTTCACCATGCACGGCGGGATGTTCGTGCTCAAGGACGCCGATGGCGACCCCGAGGAGAAGCGGAAAGCCATCCTCGAGGTCGCCATCGACTTGGTGACCCAGGCGCACCACGGCGCGTGAGTCAGGGCGTGCGCGCGGAGGGGATCACACGCGCACGCCCTGCTGGAAGACCGGCATCGGCACGGAGGGCGGCCTCCGCGTCCCGCCGGTGGACGCGGTCGCGTCAGACGCGGACGCCCTGCTGACGCAGGAAGGAGACCGGGTCGACGGCCGAGCCGTAGTTCGGGGTCGTGCGGATCTCGAAGTGCAGGTGGGGGCCGCTGGAGTTGCCCGTGTTGCCGGAGAGGGCGATGCGCTGGCCGCCGGCGACGGCCTGGCCGACGCGGACCTCGACGCGCGAGAGGTGGGCGTACTGCGAGTACGTGCCGTTCGCGTGCTTGACGACGACCGCGTTGCCGTACGCGGGGCCATCGCCTGCGCCGTTCGGGCCCGCCTTGACGACGGTGCCGGCGTGCACGGACTTGACCACGGTGCCGGTCGGGACGGCGAAGTCCTGGCCGGAGTGCTTGTGGGCCCACATGCTGCCGCCGAGGCCGAAGGTCGCGGAGAGGCGGTAGTTGTCCACCGGGTCCTGCCAGGCCGGAGCCGCCGGAGCCTGCACGGCGGCGCCCGCGGCGCCCGCCCCGAGAGCCGTCACCGCGCCGACGCCGAGGGCGACGACGGCCGCGCGGACGCGGCGGGACGGGCGGCCGGAATGGTGGGACTTCGAGCGCTTCGGCATGGGGACCTCCGGGGCGGGCGGCACACGGGCGCGGGCCGCGGGGACGCGGCTCGCACACGGGGGACGCACAAGGCAGAAAGCAAAGGGAATCCGGCACGCGAGGGGGGTGCGTGCCGGACGGCCATCCCTTGGTAACCCCCACCCCGCCCGGCGCCCAAAACGCGCTTCTACTAGGGGTGGCCGTAGCCCCGGGGGCCGGTTGCGGGCCGAAAGTCCCCACCACGACGCCGAAGGCCACCACTACCCGCCCTCGTATGTGACGTATGCCCTGTGCCCCATGTCACCGCTTGCAAGATCCACCACCGGCCGGATGTGACCGGGGCTACGCTCGCGCGCATGGAACCCGCGGCCGTCGGCATCCGTCTCGCGTCCGGAGTCGTCACCCCTCTGGTCAGGAAACTGTTCGCACGCCCCGGCCCTGGCGCCGCGTTGGTGGACAAACCCGTACGTATCGACTCTCTGGTGTCCTTCACCGGGGAGCGCGGGAAGCTGACGGAGGACGACCTGCGCGGCCTCGCCGCCGAGCTGGTCCGCCAGGCCGTCCGCGCGGGCGAGCGCCCGCTGCCCGCCGACGAGGAGCAGGCGGTCGTCCACGCCCTCGCGGACACCCTGCACGCCCTCGGCACCCTCACCCTGACCGACGTGGAAGCGGTGGACCTCGGCCACGAGGAGCTGGCGGCACGCCTGCGCCGGGCGGCCGCGACGGCGTCCGGTGACCCGGCCCGCGACCTGTCGGCGGACGCGACGTACTGCTACGAACGCCTGCTCACGGCCACCTCCCTGCACGTCCTGAACTTCTTCACGCAGCGGTCGACGTTCGTGGCCCACACGCTCGTACGCCAGAGCCGTCGCCAGGCGGAACTGGTAGCCAAAGTTGACGAGCTGATCAGAAGGGACCCCCTCCCGGGGGCGGAGGACGCGGCGTTCGAACAGCGGTACCTGGACTACGTCGCGAAGAAGCACGGAAAGCTGACGATCTTCGGGATCGACCTGGCGAACTCGCCCGGGAAATGGCCGCTGGACGCGGCGTACATGAGCCTGATGGCGACGCCTCGGGACGACTACCGCGTCGGCGACGTCGAGCCCGCCGACCCGGACGACGACTGGCCGGAGCAGCTCGGCCGGCCGCTGGAGTTCGACGAGGCCCCCCGCCCCGCCGACCAGGCACTCGCCACCCACGACCGCGTCCTCCTGCGCGGCGAGGCGGGCTCCGGCAAGACGACCCTGGTGCAGTGGCTCGCCGTGTCGGCGGCGCGCCAGGACCTCGACGAGCGGATGGCGTACCTCTACGACCGCGTCCCGTACGTCCTGCCGCTGCGCACCCTCACCCGCCACGGCGCACGCCTGCCCGCGCCCAAGGACTTCCTGTCCGCCGTGGGCTCGCCCCTGGCCGGGGAGCAGCCCGCCGGCTGGGAGGCACGCGTGCTCTCGGCGCGGCGCGCCCTGCTCCTGGTCGACGGCATCGACGAGGTCCCCGACGCGGAGCGCGCCCGCACGCGCGCGTGGCTCGCGGACCTCATGAACGCCTACCCCGGCAACCGCTGGCTCGTGACGTCCCGCCCCTCCGCCGTACGCGAGGACTGGCTGGCGGAAGAGGAGTTCACGGAGCTGACGCTCGCGCCGATGCGCGGGCCGGACGTGGCCGCGTTCATCGGGCGCTGGCACGCCGCCGCGACGACGGGCGCTCCGGAGGAGGACGCGGCACTCGCGGCGTACGAGACCCAGCTCCTGGCGGCCGTCCGGGCCAAGCCCGACCTGGGCCGCCTCGCCACCAACCCCCTGATGTGCGGCCTGATCTGCGCGCTGCACCGCGACCGCAGGGGCTTCCTCCCTCTCGGCCGCAAGGACCTCTACACAGCGGCCCTGTCCATGCTCCTGCTGCGCCGGGACCGCGAGCGCCACATGGGCACGCCGGAGCTGCGGGAGGAACCCCAGCTCCAGGTCCTGCAAAGGCTCGCGTACTGGCTGATCCGCAACGGCCGTACGGAGATGGACCGCTCACGGGCCCAGGCGATCATCGCGGACGCGCTCCCCGCGGTGCCGGAACTCGCCGCGCTCGGGGACGCGCCCGCGGTGTACGGCCACTTCCTCCAGCGCAGCGGGCTCCTGAGCGAGCCGGGCCCGGACACGGCGGTGTTCGTCCACCGCACCTTCCAGGACTTCCTGGGCGCGCGTGCGGCGGTCGACGAGGGCGACTTCGGCATGCTCGCGCGCCACGCGGCGGACGACCAGTGGGAGGACGTCATCCGCATGGCCGTGGCACAGGCCAGGCCGCGCGAGCGGGCCGAGATCCTGCGCGACCTGCTGGCCCGCGGCGACGGCCTGCGCGACGCCCCGCGCGCCCGCGTCCACCTCCTGGCGGCGGCGTGCCTGGAACACGCGGCGGAGCTGGACCCGGCCGTGCGGGCGGAGGTGGAGCGGCGCACGGCCGACCTTGTCCCGCCGCGCGACGCGGCCGGGGCCCGCGAGCTGGGCGCGGTCGGCCCCATGGTGCTCGACCTGCTGCCGGGCCCCGACGGCCTGGCCGAGGCCGACGCCCTCAACGTCACCATCGCCGCCACGCACGTCCCGTCCGACGCGGCGATCCCCTTCCTCGCCCGCTTCGCCCACCACCCCGCGCAGCTCGTGCGCAGCCAGCTCATGTGGGGGTGGCACCGCTTCGACTGCCGCCTGTACGCGGACCAGATCATCAGGCACCTCGACGACGGGGAGACGCACTTCACGCTGCGCGGTGACGAGCAGGCCGAAGAAGTGGAGCGCCTCGGCCTCCGCCCGAAGCACCTCGACGTCCGGTCCACGGTCACCGGCGCGGCGGCCTCCCGGCTGATCGAGTCCTGCGCCCCCGCGTTCCTGATGCTCTCCAGGCCCTTGGCGCACCTGACGAACGGGGCCCTGCGCGCGCTCGGCGGCGTGACGGAGCTACGCCTCTTCGACAGCGTCGAGCCCTGGACCCTGAGCAGCGTCCCCGCCGACGCGCCCCTGCGCACCCTCGGCCTCTTCAACTCCACGCGGCTCCTGACCGGCCTGCACCGCCTGGACCGGTGGCAGGGCCTGGAGTGGGTCGTGTTCGGCGACGAGGACGGGCCGAGGAGCGCGGCGGACTGGGAGGCACTGGCGCGGCTCCCCCGGCTCCGGCGGCTCGACCTGCCGGCGAAGGCCCTGGCCGGTGCGCCCGCCGGGCTCAGCCTGCCCCAGGTCACGGAGCTGTGGCTGGCCCTGGAGGACGCCTGGGACCCGGCGGCGAAGGCCGCCGCCCGGCTCTTCCCGAGCGTGCGCCGCGTCCTCGTACGGGAGATGCGACGGCCCAGCCCCCTGCCGTACCTCTCCCGGGCACAGGCCGGGTACGCCGAGCGGGGCCTCCCCCGGGCGTCCGCCGGCCGGCACGGCCCATCCGTGCCCCAGAAGGAGCCGAACTCCCAAACCACCCCCACACGTTCGGATGACCCCACAGAGTTCCCGCCCCTGTAAAGCACCCGCTGCGCCAGCCTCGCCCCATGCACAAGTACGAAGATCTGCTGGCCGAAGCGAAGGCCACCGCAGAGGGGGCCCGCCTCCGCACCCGGAGGGCCGTGAACACCGAACTGGTCCAGATGTACTGGCGGATCGGCAAGCTGATCCTGGCCCGCCAGGCGGAGGACGGCTGGGGCACCGGCGTCGTGGCCCGGCTCGCCACGGACCTGCGCGGCGCCTTCCCCCGGCAGCGGATCTTCTCGTACCGGAACCTCGTGCAGACGCCGAAGATGGCGCACACGTGGCCCGCGCTCATCACGCAGCGCCCGGTGGCCCAGCTCCCCTGGAGCCATATCACGGTCCTGCTCGACAAGCTGCACACGCGCGCGGAGAGGGACTTCTACGCCACCGAGGCCGTACGCAACGGCTGGTCCCGTGCCCAGTTGAACCTGGCCATCCGCCAGCGCCTCCACCTCCCGCAGCGCGCCGCCGCCCCGCTCACGGACGACGTGACCCTGCCCGACGGCTCCCCCGCCCTCGCCGAACTCGCCTGCGACCCCTACCGCCTGGACTTCCTGCGCCTGGACGACCAGCGCCCCGCCGACCCCACGTACGAGGAGTCGATCGCGAACCGGATGGTCCGCGTCCTCACCGGCCTCGGCTCCGGCTTCGCCTTCGTCGGCTGCCGCTACCCCGTCCTCGCGGGCGACCAGTACCACCGCGTCGACCTGCTCTTCTACCACCTCTCCCTGCGCCGCTACGTCGCCTGCGCGCTCGGTACGACCACCGCGCGCCCCACGCACCTCACCCGCCTGGACACCCAGGTGCGGGCGGTGGACCGCCTCGTGCGCGACCCCGACCGGGACGCCCCCACCATCGGCGTGCTCATCGAGACGAGCAGCGGCCAGGCCACGTACACCTCGCTGCCGCCGCGCGGCCGTCAGCTCCTGCCCACGGAGGAGGACCTGGCGCGCGTGCTGCGGGAGGCCATCGGCCCTGTCGACGCCGCCCCGCATCCGTGAGGCACCGCGTCGCGGGCCGCCGGCGCGGGGTAGGCCACGGTGCCGAGAGGGTAGTCAGCGCCCATGGATCCCGTCCTCCTCGGCACGCGGCTGGCGTCGAGCGCCCTCACCCCGCTCGTGAAGAAGCTCTTCGTACGGGAAGGGCCGGGCCGCGGGCCTGATACCGCCCCGCACGGCCGCCGAGGCCCGCGTCCTGGCCGAGGCCGGCCCCTTGGCCCTGGAACTGCTTCCGGGCCCTGAGGGGCTCTCGGACGACGAGGCCCTGGGTGTGGTCGCCACGGCCAGCCTGGTGGGCGACGAGTTCGCCCTGCCGGTGCTCAAGCAGTTCCGGTACCACGACGACCCCCGCGTACGCTCCCAGCTCCTCTCGGCCTGGGATCAGTTCGACGCCGACGAGTACGCCGATGACGTGGTGGCCCATATTCCGCCGCGCGAGCTGTACTTCACCGCGCGGAGCCACGCCCAGGCGGAAGTCCTCGCCCGGAACGGCCCTTATGCGCGGATGAGCATTTCCGGCGCCTACACGGCCGAGGAGCTGCTCGCATTCGTCGATCCGGACGTACTCACGCATCTCACCGTCTTCGACAACCCGCGACTGGACGACCTCGCGCCATTCGCCGCGCTGCGCCACCTCAGAGGGCTCACCCTCTCGCACTGCCCGGCACTCATCGATCTCACCCCCGTGGTCCCATTGCGTCTGGAAACCCTCTTCCTGCGCGGCCAGGGCTATGCCGACCAGCTCCACGGGCTGAAAGACTTCACGTCACTCCGCAAGCTCGGCATCGGACGCACCCTGAACGGAAGTGCCCTCACCGAGTGGCTCCCCAGCGGCGCCCCGCTGGAGACCCTCCTGATGTATTCCGGAGCCCGTGGCACTTCCGGCTTGCGAGGTCTCGGACAGTGGCCGACCTTGACCTACCTCGTACTGGACGGGAGCGAATGCGACGTGACCGCCGAGGACTTCGCCGAACTGGCCGGTCACCCGTCCCTCAGCGGTCTGCACCTGGACCGGCAGCTCCTGCCCGAACTCCGGCACGCCCCCGAACTCCCCGGAATCGAAACGCTGCACCTCTCCCCTCTGCACGGCGCCGAAGACCTCTCCGATGTGCCCCGGGTCTTTCCGGCCCTGCGGAAGATCACCATCACGCCGGCCCGCACCGGACACGTCCCGGCCGACCGCTACGAAGGCCTCTTCCCGCACGCCCGGGTCGAGGTCCCCAACGGCTTCTGGAACACCCCGCTCACATAAACAGAAGGGGCTGCCCCGGACCGTACGAAACGGTCCGGGGCAGCCCCTTCAGCGCGACCCGTGAAGGGCTACGCCTCCTTGCTCAGATTCGGCCCCGAGCCACCGGCGGCCGACTCGATCGGCGGCACGTCCGGCAGCGCGGCCTTCTCCTCGCCACGGAAGGTGAACGTGGCGGTCTCGCCCTCGCCCTCCGTGTCGACGACCACGATGTGGCCCGGACGCAGCTCACCGAAGAGGATCTTCTCGGAGAGCGTGTCCTCGACCTCGCGCTGGATGGTGCGGCGCAGCGGCCGGGCACCCAGGACGGGGTCGTACCCCTTCTTGGCGAGCAGCTCCTTCGCGGACTGGGACAGCTCGATGCCCATGTCCCGGTCCTTCAGGCGCTCGTCCACCTTGCCGATCATGAGGTCGACGATCTCGAGGATGTCGCCCTGGCTCAGCTGCGGGAAGACGACGACGTCGTCCACGCGGTTGAGGAACTCGGGGCGGAAGTGCTGCTTCAG
The DNA here is from genome assembly GCF_056431945.1 of Streptomyces sp. NPDC045778. Taxonomy (NCBI): domain Bacteria; kingdom Bacillati; phylum Actinomycetota; class Actinomycetes; order Kitasatosporales; family Streptomycetaceae; genus Streptomyces; species Streptomyces sp. NPDC045778. Next base: position 241,893 of record NZ_JBWKJZ010000011.1, on the reverse strand, counting down.
CTCGTCCGAGACCTTGTTCTTCATCCGCTCGTAGTTGGTCTTCGTGTCGCCCTGGGCGGCGAAGCCCAGGTTGAAGCCCTTGGAGATGTCCCGCGTGCCGAGGTTGGTCGTCATGATGATGACCGTGTTCTTGAAGTCCACGACCCGGCCCTGGGAGTCGGTCAGACGACCGTCCTCCAGGATCTGGAGCAGCGAGTTGAAGATGTCCGGGTGGGCCTTCTCGACCTCGTCGAAGAGGACGACGGAGAACGGCTTGCGGCGGACCTTCTCGGTCAGCTGACCGCCCTCTTCGTACCCCACGTAGCCGGGGGGCGAGCCGAAGAGGCGCGACACCGTGTGCTTCTCGCTGAACTCCGACATGTCGAGGGAGATCAGCGCGTCCTCGTCACCGAAGAGGAACTCGGCGAGGGCCTTGGACAGCTCGGTCTTACCGACGCCGGACGGGCCCGCGAAGATGAACGAGCCACCGGGGCGCTTCGGGTCCTTCAGACCGGCACGCGTGCGCCTGATCGCCTTCGAGAGCGCCTTGACGGCGTCCTTCTGGCCGATGACGCGCTTGTGCAGCTCGTCCTCCATGCGGAGCAGACGGGAGGACTCCTCCTCCGTCAGCTTGAAGACCGGGATGCCCGTCGCCGTGGCGAGGACCTCGGCGATCAGCTCGCCGTCGACCTCGGCGACGACGTCCATGTCGCCGGCCTTCCACTCCTTCTCGCGCTTGGCCTTCGCGGCGAGGAGCTGCTTCTCCTTGTCGCGCAGGGACGCGGCCTTCTCGAAGTCCTGGGAGTCGATCGCCGACTCCTTGTCCCGGCGCACGCCCGCGATCTTCTCGTCGAACTCGCGGAGGTCCGGCGGCGCGGTCATCCGGCGGATGCGCATCCGGGAACCGGCCTCGTCGATCAGGTCGATCGCCTTGTCCGGAAGGAAGCGGTCCGAGATGTACCGGTCGGCGAGGGTGGCCGCCTGCACGAGGGCCTCGTCCGTGATCGAGACACGGTGGTGGGCCTCGTAGCGGTCGCGCAGACCCTTGAGGATCTCGATGGTGTGCGGGAGGGACGGCTCCGCGACCTGGATGGGCTGGAAGCGGCGCTCGAGGGCCGCGTCCTTCTCCAGGTGCTTGCGGTACTCGTCCAGGGTGGTCGCACCGATGGTCTGGAGTTCGCCGCGGGCCAGCATCGGCTTGAGGATGCTCGCCGCGTCGATGGCGCCCTCGGCGGCACCCGCACCCACGAGCGTGTGCAGCTCGTCGATGAACAGGATGATGTCGCCGCGGGTGCGGATCTCCTTGAGGACCTTCTTCAGGCGCTCCTCGAAGTCACCGCGGTAGCGGGAGCCGGCGACCAGGGCGCCGAGGTCGAGGGTGTAGAGGTGCTTGTCCTTGAGGGTCTCGGGCACCTCGCCCTTGACGATGGCCTGGGCGAGCCCCTCGACGACGGCGGTCTTGCCGACGCCGGGCTCACCGATCAGGACGGGGTTGTTCTTCGTGCGGCGGGACAGCACCTGCATGACCCGCTCGATCTCCTTCTCGCGCCCGATGACCGGGTCGAGCTTGGACTCACGAGCGGCCTGGGTGAGGTTCCGGCCGAACTGGTCGAGGACCAGGGACGTGGAGGGCGTGCCCTCGGCAGGACCGCCGGCGGTGGCGGTCTCCTTGCCCTGGTAGCCGGAGAGCAGCTGGATGACCTGCTGCCGCACCCGGTTGAGATCGGCGCCCAGCTTGACCAGGACCTGGGCGGCAACACCCTCGCCCTCGCGGATCAGGCCGAGCAGGATGTGCTCCGTGCCGATGTAGTTGTGGCCCAGCTGAAGGGCCTCGCGGAGCGACAGCTCCAGGACCTTCTTGGCACGAGGGGTGAAGGGGATGTGGCCGGACGGGGCCTGCTGCCCCTGGCCGATGATCTCCTCCACCTGCTGGCGGACCGCCTCGAGCGAAATCCCGAGGCTCTCCAGGGCCTTAGCGGCGACACCCTCACCCTCATGGATCAGGCCCAGGAGGATGTGCTCGGTGCCGATGTAGTTGTGGTTGAGCATCCGGGCTTCTTCCTGAGCCAGGACGACAACCCGCCGCGCGCGGTCGGTGAACCTCTCGAACATCGTTAATCGCTCCTCAGAGCGGTCAGGCAGTAAGGGGTCGGTCCCCTCCCTGTCCTTCCGCAGCTTAGTCCCGCAAGCGGGGACCGCTCATTCCAACTGCCGACACCCGTCCGGATCACCCTCACTACGGTAGGGAACGCTTCCTGACTCATACGCCGACACATGCTCCAACCCGATGGTGCGAGACGATGTTCCCGCAGGCCAGGCAGTTACCCTCGCCATCAGTACGCCGTTGGCGAACGTGAGACGCCTGAACACCGCGTGTCGCCCCTCCCCACTAGGGATGTCTTACCCGTATGCACGGACACTCCATGCGGCGCACACCGGTTCCCTCCGCTACGGGCGAACACCCTTGCGCCGGGGAGGGCTCTGACACGCCCCCACTTTCGCCACCGTGAGCGACCAGTGCGCCACCGTCCGTGACGTTCGCCGTAACTCCCGTACGCCTCGGGCGGTTGCTCCTGACATGGCCCTCTCCAGCGTTCCGCACCCCCGGTCGCCCGCCGAACCGCGTACCCGGCGCGACAGCGCGCTGCGGGACGATCCGGTGCGGCGGTGGTACGAGCGGGACCTGGGCTGGCCGGTGCGTCCCGGGCCAGGGCCCGGGGAGGCACTCCGCCTGGTCACAGGGGTGCGCTTCGACGTCCTTCAGCTGCCGGCGGAGGCGGGCTTCGCGGCGCTGCGCCACCTGGGCCCGAAGGTTCCCGTGGCCCTGCGCGGCGCGACGATGCGGATCCTGGTGGCCGCGGGCAGCGCCGACGAGCTGCCGGGGCTGCTCGACTGGCTGGAGTGGGGCGGCATCCCCCTGGACCTCACGGCGATCGGCTCGGGCGGCCTGATCGACGCTCCTACGCCCCCGGGGCTGCCCGGCTCACGGGGGGCCGCCGTGTGGCTACGCCCCCCGGAGCCCGGACACGAGCTGGAAGCCGCGCTGCCGTCGCTGACGTCGCTGGCCGCCCTGGCGCCACGGGCTCTGGACGGCAGCGGAACCGACCCCCATTCCGGCTCCGCCACGGGCTCCGATCTCGTACGGCTCGTGGACACGGCGGCCACGCAGTGCCACCGGGCCCGCTTGCGGCGTGCGAGTAATCAGCCGTTGGCCTTCTCGTAGGCCTCGCGGATGGACGCGGGGACGCGGCCGCGGTCGTTGACCTCGAAGCCGTTCTCCTTCGCCCAGGCGCGGATCTGCGCGGTGTCCTGGCTCTGGCTCGCCGCCGGGGCGCGCCCCTTGCCACGACCGCTCGCGCGGCCTCCGGTGCGCCGGCCGCCCTTGAGGTACGGCTCGAGGAGTCCGCGGAGCTTGTCTGCGTTGGCGGTGGTGAGATCGATCTCGTAGCTCTTGCCGTCAAGGGCAAACGTCACGGTCTCGTCCGCCTCGCCGCCGTCGAGGTCATCGACAAGAAGGACCTGAACCTTCTGTGCCACCGGATTTCCTTTCATCGATAACTTCAGGGCCGGGCCACGCGGCCTGCGCCGCCGATTCGCCGCCCCCTGTTATATGCAGCACTGCAGTACGTCGGAAAGCAAACCGCTTTTCCTGGAAAAACACAAACCCCTGGGAGAGACCGGCTCCGCGAGATCCCGGGAAACATGCGCGTTTCGGACATAGGGCACCCGGGCATGTGACAGCCCGGAATAGCTCCGTCACGATCACAGATGCAGAAGCATCCGGCTGTTGCCCAAGGTGTTCGGTTTCACTCGTTCGAGGCCCAGGAACTCGGCGACGCCCTCGTCATAGGAACGCAGCAGCTCCGTGTAGACATCTGTGTCCACGGTATCCGCGGGCGTCTCGCCGATCTCCACGAAGCCGTGCTTGGCGAAGAAGTCCACTTCGAAGGTGAGGCAGAAAACGCGCCGGACACCGAGGCGGCGCGCGGTCCGCAGCAACTTACCGAGCAGCTGATGCCCGACGCCCGCGCCCTTGACCTCAGGATTCACCGCGAGGGTACGGACTTCGGCCAGGTCTTCCCACATCACGTGCAGGGCCCCGCAGCCGACCACCGTCCCCGCTTTGCCGTTGCCGCCGCCCTGTTCCGCGACCCAGAACTCCTGGATGTCCTCGTAAAGCGTGACGGTCGCTTTGTCGAGCAGGACACCCCGGCGGGCGTACGAGTCGAGCAGGGACCGCACGGCGGGCACATCCGTGGTGCGTGCCCTGCGTACGGAGACGGCATTCGGCGCGGTCTCGCGGTGCGGCGGTACTTCGGCGCGCCCCGCGGGGAGTTCGTCCGGCTCGGCTGGCATGGGCGGACGCTATCGTTCGGCCACCGGGCCCGGCCGATCGGGGTTCGCGGGGCCCTCAGGGTTTGTCCGGTTCCCCGGGGTCGCGGGGGCCGCCGGGTTCGTCTGGTCCTGCGGGCTCGCCGGGTTCGCCGGGTTTTCATGGGATTCCACCATGCGGACCGCGTCACTCAGGGCTTCCCGCTGCTGTGGCGACATCATGCCGAAGAAGGCGACGAGAGCGGCCGCCGGGTTGTCGCTCTGCGACCAGGCCTCGTTCATGAGTGCGGCCGAGTAGGCGGCCCGCGTGGAGACCGCCTCATATCGATAGGCGCGGCCTTCCGCTTCGCGGCGCACCCAGCCCTTCTGATGGAGATTGTCCAGAACGGTCATCACAGTGGTGTACGCGATCGACCGTTCCTGCTGAAGGTCTTCCAGGACTTCTCGAACGGTCACGGGGCGGTTCCACTTCCACACCCGCGTCATCACTGCGTCTTCGAGTTCTCCCAAGGGGCGAGGCACAGCAGAACAATAGTGGGCGAAGTGACCTAAGTCACTGAAGCCGCGTAGGGCGGGAGGGGCGCGGCATTATGTGACATTCAGAGTATTCATCGTATTCGCCCCATAACGCCTGTCTTCATGACAAAAGGGGCGCACGGCCCGCGAGGAAGGGGTGGGCCGTGCGCCGCTGAGGGCCGTGGGCGGGAGCGCCGGTCAGGCGCCGCCGGCCTCCGGTGACTGCCGGACGGACTCGGCGCGGGCGATCGCCGCGTCGGCGGCGGCGTCCTCCTTCGCCTTGTTGGCGCCGCCCTGGGTCTTGACGATCGTCACGATCAGGCCGATGAAGAACACGGCCATCACTACGGGGGGCACGAGCGCGGAGACGTATTCCATGCCCCCAGCGTAGCTAGCCCGCCGCGAGCCGCTGCGACGGGGCGGGGGGCCGCGCCGGGCGCTTGGGCGGGAACACCTCGGCGGGAGTGGGCACCGGGCGCGGCCGCTCCTGCGGGGCGGCGGGGGGCTCGGCGGGCGGCTTCGGCGCGGGCTTGTCGCCGTCGGCGGCGCGGCCGCCGGGCAGGGCGAGGAGCCTGGTGCGGGACGGCGGCACGAGGGGCCGGGGCGGGAGCGCGTCCGCCGCCCGGGTTTCGCTCGCCGCCGCGAGGCGGGCGCGCAGGGCCCGCTCGGCGAGGCCCTCGCAGCGCGCGAGCAGGGCGGCCGCGCGCGGGGTGCCGCGCAGGGCGCGCAGTGCGGCGAGGTCGTCGGGGGCGGGCCGGTAGCCGGTGGCGAGCACGTCCTCCAGAAGCTCCAGATATCCGGCGGCGGTGCCGGGGAGCGCCGCCCGGTAGCGCGCGAGGTCGGCCACCAGGAAGGCGCGCAGCCGTGCGCCTTCGCGCACCGTCTCGTCGATGTCGCCGGCGAGGCGCACGCAGTCCTGCACGGCCTGATCGTCGAGGGCGTGAGCGGTACTGGGGTGCAGGGCGAGGGCCAGGGCACGGCGGAGCACGCGCAGCTCCTGAGCACCGAAGGCCATGCCGCCCCGGGATCCGTATGGCGTGGGCATGGGGTGACGATACGCGCGCAAGGGACAAAATCGTCTTAACTCACCCGTTTGCGCGCCGCGTCGCCCCCACGCCCCTGCTCACCTGACCTGACGCGCCCGGCCCACGTGCCGCACCGCGCCCGGCCCCGCCCACGTGCCGCACCGCGCACGGCCCCCGCTCCCGCGCGCCCCGCCGCCCCACGTCCCGCGTCCCTGCGCACGGAGCCCACCGCCTCGCGATCCGCCGTGTGCGGCCCCGTCCACGTGGCCCATCGTCCTGCGGCCCCACTCGCATGACGCACCGCCTGCGGCGTAAAGCGCCGCCCGCGTGAGCCACGGGCCCCGGCCTGTTCACGTGGCGCGTCGGCGCCCGTGAGCGTCGTGGTCAGGAGCCGGTCTAGTCCGGGCGGCGGCGGGTCGTGGCGAAGGTGACTGCTCCTATGCCGAGGGCCGCTGCGCCGCCGATCGCGAGCCAGGGGAGTACGCCCGCGCCGGTCTCGGCCATCCGGCCGGTCGGGCGGGGCTCGCCGGTGGGTGCGGAGGGCTCGACGGTGGAGAGGGGGGTCGGGGCCCCGGCGGGGGTGTACTCGGCCTCCGCGCGCGTCACGTGCGCCTCGGCGACCGGCGCGGCGACCGTCAGCGTCGCCACCGCAAGGGCCACCGTGGCACCCCACCGCCCCCTACGTCTCATGCGTCCCACGCCCATCAGGCAACCAGCCCCCACACCCGCCCGGAATCCCTCCCAGGAGAGACTCCCCCGGAGGGGGCGGGGTTGCCTGACGCGACGTCAAGTACGAGACACGTTCCGCTCGTAGACCAGGCGGAGGCCGATCAGCGTCAGCCACGGCTCGTGCTCGTCGATGACCGACGCCTCGCCGAGCACCATGGGCGCGAGCCCACCCGTGGCGATGACCGTGACGTCGCCGGGCTCCCCGTGCGGGCCCGCCAGCTCGCGGGCCATCCGCCGTACGACGCCGTCGACCTGGCCCGCGAAGCCGTACAGGATGCCCGCCTGCATGGCCTCCACGGTGTTCTTGCCGATGACGCTGCGCGGCCGGGCCAGCTCGATCTTGCGCAGCTGCGCGCCGCGTACGCCGAGGGCCTCCACGGAGATCTCGATGCCGGGCGCGATGACCCCGCCCGCGTACTCCCCGCGCGCGGAGACCGCGTCGAACGTCGTCGCCGTACCGAAGTCCACGACGATCGCGGGTCCTCCGTACAGCTCGACCGCCGCGACCGCGTTGATGATGCGGTCGGCGCCGACCTCCTTGGGGTTGTCCATGAGGATCGGGACGCCGGTCTTGATGCCGGGCTCCACGAGGACGGCCGGAACGTCGCCGTAGTAGCGGCGGGTGACCTCGCGCAGCTCGTGCAGGACGGAAGGGACCGTGGAGCAGATCGCGATGCCGTCGATGCCGTCGCCCAGCTCCTCGCCGAGCAGGGGGTGCATGCCCATCAGGCCGTTGAGGAGCACCGCCAGTTCGTCGGCGGTGCGCCGGGCGTCGGTGGAGATGCGCCAGTGCTCGACGATGTCCTCGCCGTCGAAGAGTCCGAGGACGGTGTGGGTGTTGCCGACGTCGATCGTGAGCAGCATGGCGGGTTACTCCGCCCCGCGCGCGGGGGCCTCGTCGGCGTCCCGCAGGTCGAGGCCGATGTCCAGGATCGGCGAGGAGTGCGTGAGGGCGCCCACCGCGAGGAAGTCGACGCCCGTGTCCGCGTACGCCCGCGCGTTCTCCAGGGTGAGGCGGCCGGAGGACTCCAGGAGCGCGCGGCCGGCGACGATCGCGACGGCCTCCTCGGTCTCGCCGGGCGTGAAGTTGTCCAGGAGGATCAGGTCGGCGCCCGCGTCCACGACCTCGCGCAGCTGGTGGAGGGTGTCCACCTCGACCTCGACGGCCACGTCCGGGAAGGCGTCCCTGACGGCCTTGAAGGCCTGGGCCACGCCGCCCGCGGCCACCACGTGGTTGTCCTTGACGAGGGCCGCGTCGGCCAGCGACATGCGGTGGTTGACGCCGCCGCCCATGCGGACCGCGTACTTCTCCAGGGAGCGCAGGCCCGGCGTCGTCTTGCGGGTGTCGCGGACCTTGGCCGCGGTGCCCTCCAGGGCGTCCGCCCACGCGCGCGTGGCGGTCGCGATGCCGGACAGGCGGCACAGCACGTTCAGCGCGCTGCGCTCGGCGGTGAGCAGGTCTCGGGTGCGGGTGGTGATGCTCATCAGGACGTCACCGGCCTCGACGCGCTCGCCGTCCTCGACGTGCCGCTCCACCTCGAACTCGTCCGCGCAGACCACGGAGACGATCGCCTCGGCGACCCTGAGGCCCGCGACGGTGCCCGCCTGGCGGGCCGTGAAGTCGGCGGTGGCGACGGCCTCTTCGGGGATGGTGGCGACCGTCGTGACGTCCACGGCGTCCGGCGAGAACTCCATGTCCTCGGCGATCGCGAGGTGCGCGATGTCCTCGACCTGGACGGGGTCGAGCCCGGCGTCGGTCAGGAGCTGGGCGAGCGACGGGTCGAGTCCGCACGCCATGGAGTCGGGTGCCTCCTCGCCGCCGCAGCCGCAGGCGTCGCCGCAGCCGCTGTCGGCGAGGGGGAGTTCGGGGGTGCCGGTGGTGCTCACGTCGGTCACTGCTCCTGAGTGCTGGGGAACCTGGCGTTGTCGGTGGTGCGGGTGGCGAGGGTGCGATCCGGATTGATGCGTACGACGATGTGGCGTCCCCACGCCTCGTCGTCGCGGGTCCCGTGGTCCTCGCGCCAGTGGCAGCCACGAGTCTCCTCGCGCCACTGCGCAGCCGCCACCAGGACGCGGGCCACGCACAGGAGGTTGGTGGTCTCCCAGGCGTCGACGCCCGGCTCCGCGGTCTTGCCGTCCTCGGCGAGCGCGCCCGCCGCGGCCGCGTGGATCTCGGCGAGGCGCTCGGCGGCCTCGGCGAGCGAGGCAGCGGAACGCAGCACTCCGGCGCCCTCGGTCATGGTCCGCTGGATGGCGAAGCGGGCCTCCGGGGGCAGCAGGGGGTGCGCGGGCTGCTCGGGGGCCGCCACCGGCGCGGGCACGCGCGCGTGGAGGGTGCCCGCGGCCTGCCGGGCGGCGATGTCCGCCGCGATGCGCTCGGCGTAGACCAGGCCCTCCAGGAGGGAGTTGGAGGCGAGCCTGTTCGCGCCGTGCACGCCCGTGCAGGCGACCTCCCCGCACGCGTAGAGACCCGCGACCGTGGTGCGGCCGTGCCGGTCGGTGCGGACGCCGCCGGAGGCGTAGTGCGCGGCGGGGGCCACCGGGATCGGCTCGGTCACCGGGTCGATGCCGTGGGCACGGCAGGCGGCGAGGATCGTCGGGAAGCGCGTGGCCCACATGTCGGCGCCGAAGTGGCGGCCGTCCAAGTACATGTGCTCGGCGCCCTGTTCCAGCATGCGGCGCGTGATGCCCTTGGCGACGATGTCGCGCGGGGCCAGCTCGGCGAGTTCATGGGCACCGACCATGAAGCGCACGCCGTCCGCGTCCACGAGGTGGGCGCCCTCGCCGCGCACGGCCTCGGAGACCAGCGGCTGCTGGCCCTCGGCGTCGGCGCCCAGGAAGAGCACCGTCGGGTGGAACTGCACGAACTCCAGGTCGGAGACCTCCGCGCCCGCGCGCAGGGCGAGCGCCACGCCGTCGCCCGTGGACACGGACGGGTTCGTCGTCGCCGAGAAGACCTGGCCCATGCCGCCGGTGGCGAGCACCACGGCGGGCGCGCGCACGGCGCCCACGCCGTCGTGCTGGCCCTCACCCATGACGTGCAGGGTCACGCCCGCCGCGTGCCCGTCGGCGTCCGTCAGGAGGTCCAGGACCAGAGCGTTCTCGACGGTGGGTATGCCGCGCTCGCGGACCGCTTCGACGAGGGCGCGGGAGATCTCCGCGCCGGTCGCGTCGCCGCCCGCGTGCGTGATGCGGCGGCGGTGGTGGCCGCCCTCGCGGGTGAGCGCGAGGCCGCCGTCGGCCGACTCGTCGAACCGGGCTCCGGTCGCGATCAGCCGTCGTACGGCGTCGGGGCCCTCGGTGACGAGGACGCGCACCGCCTCCTCGTCGCACAGGCCCGCGCCCGCCACGAGGGTGTCGTCCAGGTGCTGCTCGGGGGTGTCGCCCTCGCCGAGCGCTGCGGCGATGCCGCCCTGCGCCCAGCGCGTGGAGCCGTCGTCCAGGCGCGCCTTGGTGACGACGACGGTCTCCAGGCCGGCCGCCGCGCAGCGCAGCGCGGCCGTCAGACCGGCCACTCCGGAGCCGACGACCACGACGTCGGCGTCGAGCGCCCAGCCGGGGGCGGGGGCGTGCAGCCGTATGCCAGTACCGCTCATGCGAGGGCTCCGATCACGGTCGTACGAGGGGTCTTGGCGGCCCTGGCGGGTGCGGTCACGCCGGGCCTCCGAAGGTCAGCGGGACGTTGTCGATGAGGCGGGTGGTGCCGACCTTGGCGGCGACGGCGAGCACCGCCTCGCCCTGGTGGCCGTGCGTGACCGGCCGGAAGTCCGCGGGGTCGACGAGCGCCGCGTAGTCCAGGACGAGCGGGGGGCGAAGGCGCGCCGCCTCGTCGAGGACCTGCCGCGCGGCCGCGAGGACGGCCTCGGGCCCGGCGGGCGCGGCCTGGGCGACCGCGTGGGCGTCGGCTGCGGCGCGGGACTCCCCCAGGGCGTTCAACGCGTCCGCGCGGGCGGGTGTCGCCGGGGCGAGCGCGGCCCGCGCGCGCAGTGCCTCCTGCGCGGCGTGCCGGTCGCGGCCCGCGAACAGGGCGTGGGAGAGCGCGAGCGCGGTGTGCCGCTCGGCCTGCGACAAGTAGCGGTTGCGGCTGGAGCGGGCGAGGCCGTCCTCCTCGCGCACCGTCGGTACGGCGACGATCTCCACGGGGAAGTTCAGATCCCGCACCATGCGGCGGATCAGGGCGAGCTGCTGGGCGTCCTTCTGGCCGAACAGGGCCACGTCGGGAGCCGTCAGATGCAGCAGCTTGGCGACGACGGTGAGCACGCCGTCGAAGTGCCCGGGGCGCGTGGCGCCTTCGAGGACCGTGCCCATGGGGCCCGCGCTGACGCGGACCTGGGGCTCGCCGCCGGGGTAGACCTCGTCCACGGAGGGGGCGAGGACGACGTCGGCGCCCGCCTGCTCGGAGGTCTTCACGTCGGCTTCCAGGGTGCGCGGATAGCGGTCCAGGTCCTCGCCCGCGCCGAACTGCAACGGGTTCACGAAGACCGTGACGACGACCTCGCCGTCCTCGCCCGCCGCGCGCCGCGCCTCACGGATGAGCGTGGCGTGGCCCTCGTGCAGGGCGCCCATGGTCATGACGACGGCTCGGCGGCCGGTACGCGCGCGGGCGCGCAGCTCGTCTGCGGTGTGCAGGAGCCGGATCGGCGTGTCACTCATCGGTCTCCTCCGTCCGCTTCCCCGTCGGGTCCTTCGGGTCCGTCGGCTCCGCCGTCGCGGAAGCCCTCGGTGCCGCCCGCCGCTCCCCCGGGGGCCGCGAGCACGCCGAGCAGGTCCTCGGCCAGCTCCGGCTTGAGGAGGCCGTGCGCGAGCGCGCGGTCGGCGGTGGCGCGGGCCATCGCCAGATACCCGGCCACGGTCTGCGGCGCGTGCTTGCGCAGCTCGGCGACGTGCGCGGCGACGGTGCCCGCGTCGCCGCGCGCGACCGGGCCGGTCAGGGCGGCGTCACCGGAGCGCAGGGCGTTGTCCAGGGCCGCGCCGAGCAGCGGGCCGAGCATGCGGTCGGGGGCCGCGACGCCCGCGCCGCGCAGCAGCTCCATGGACTCGGCGACCAGGGTCACCAGGTGATTGGCGCCGAGCGCGAGCGCCGCGTGGTACAGCGGCCGGGCGTCCTCGGCGATCCACTCGGGCTCGCCGCCCATCTCGATGACCAGGGCCTCGGCGGCGAGCCGCAGCTCGTCGGGCGCGGTCACGCCGAAGGAGCACCCGGCCAGGCGCTGGACGTCCAGGGGGGTACCGGTGAAGGTCATCGCGGGGTGCAGCGCGAGGGGCAGGGCACCGGCGCGCAGGGCGGGGTCGAGGATCTTCGTGCCGTACCGCCCGGAGGTGTGTGCCAGGAGCTGTCCCGGGCGGACCGCGCCGGTCTCGGCGAGGCCTTCCACGAGGCCGGGAAGCGCGTCGTCGGGCACGGTCAGGAGCACCAGCTCCGCGCGCTCCAGAACCTGCGCGGGCGAGACCACGGGCACGTCCGGGAGCATCGTCGCGGCCCGCCTGACGGAGCTGTCGGACACGCCCGAGACGGCCACCGGGCGGTGCCCGGCGAGCTGCAACGACGCGGCGAGGGCGGGGCCGACGCGGCCCGCGCCGACGACGCCCACGGTGAGCCGCGCGGGCCGGTCCCTGGGGTCGGGGCCCTGGCCCGCTCGGAGGTCGGAGTGCCGCTCCGGCCGGTGAGGTGCGTTCACGCGATGACGCCTTCCGTTCCAGTCCGCTCGGGGTACCGGACGATTTCTCGTCATGCTAACGCTATCCGTCGACGCGGCGCCGTCGGCTGTCCACAGGCTGTGGGCATTCGTACGACCGCGCGGGATGATCTGTGGATGACCGCAGATGACGCGCGGGACGACGCGCCCGCCCCGCAGGAGATCACCGAGGCGGCCGGGCCGGGAGCCCAGAACGGACCCGACGCCCCCAGCGCCCTCAGCGCCTCCGCCGGCTCCGACGAGCAGGCCCGGCGCATCGCGGCAGCGCGGGGCGCCCGGCGCCTCCTCGCCCGCCCCCCGACGACGGTCCGGCTCGGTGAGCGCCTCACCGCCCTCGCCGCGGGCGCGGCGGACGTCACGGACCTCGACGGCCCCACGGACATGTACGGCGACGGCGTGGTCGCCGACCTGGAGGACGAGGTCGCGCGGCTGCTCGGCAAGGAGGCGGCCGCGTTCTTCCCGACCGGCACGATGGCGCAGCAGGTGGCGCTGCGCTGCTGGGCGGGCCGCACCGGCAACGCGACGGTGGCCCTGCACCCGCGCTCCCACCCGGAGGTTCACGAGCGGGGTGCCCTGGTCACGGTGAGCGGCCTGCGCACGGTGCACCCCACGGACGCCCCGCGCCCGCTCACCGCCGATGAGGTACGGGACTTCGAGGAGCCCTTCGGCACGCTGATGCTCGAACTGCCCCTCAGGGAGCCCGGTTTCCTGCTGCCCACGTGGGACGAGCTACAGGAAGTGGTGGCCGCGGCACGGGAGCGGGACGCCGTGGTCCACTTCGACGGCGCCCGGCTGTGGGAGTGCACGACGCACCTCGGCCGCTCCCTTCAGGAGATCGCCGGACTCGCGGACAGCGTGTACGTGTCGTTCTACAAGTCCCTGGAGGGCATCGCGGGCGCCGCGCTCGCAGGGCCGGAGACGCTCGTCGAGGAGGCCCGGGCCTGGCGGCACCGCTACGGAGGGCTCGGTTTCCAGCAGTTCCCGACGGCCCTTTCGGCGCTGCTCGGCCTGCGGAACGTGCTGCCGCGCCTGCCGGAGTACGTCGCCCACGCGCGCGTGGTCGCCGACGCGCTGCGCGAGGCGCTGACGGCCTCCAGGGTGCCGTGGTCGCGCGTGCACCCGGAGCCGCCGCACACCCACCAGTTCCAGGTGTGGCTGCCGTACCCGCCCGATGTGCTGAACGAGGCGGCTCTGGCGCAGGCCGAGGAGACGAAGACCCTGCTGTTCTGGCGCTGGTTCCCGGACGGCCCGCCCGGCCTGTCCGTCACGGAGGTCACCGTGAACGGGCCGGGCCTGGCGTGGACCGCCGACGACGTCAGGGAAGCGGTCGAGGACTTCGTACGCCGCCTCCCCTGAGGCCGTGCAGGAACCGGTGGAGGGCGGCCCTGAGGCGCCCGTGCGCGGAGCGTTCGTGGATCACGGCCTGGAAGCGGCCGTAGTCGCGCACCTCGCGCACGACCTGCCAGTCGTGGACGCCGGGCGCGGGCGGCGCGGGCGTGCCGTGCTGGGCGGCGCGGTAGCTGTCGAGCAGGAACTGCTGGGTGATGCTCATGACGTACGACCTTTCATGTCAAAGGGTACTTATCGGGCAGCGCGAAGACGTCGGAACCCATCGGGCGTTCGCGGACTTCACGAACTTCTTGAGGAGTGAGGAGGGGGAGGCGGGGAGGGAACGGGCCGAGGAGGACGGCCCCGGCGGAGCGGGGCGGCGACATCGGCGCCCCGGCGATGACTCAAGCCTGCGCCAGGCCCCCGGGCCAGGTCTCCTCGATTGACGTCAGTCGTCAATCGGCGGCGGCGATGTCAGTGGCCGGGTGCACCATGGGGACCATGAGCGTGAGCATCGACATCACCGGCCTGGCGCCGGAGCGGGTCCATGTCGTGCCCTCGCCCCTCGCCGAGCTGGGCATGGCGCTGCACGCGCTGTCCGAGACCGGCCACCACCCGGGGCTGCAGGGCTGGGCGACGGCCGTCACCGCACGCCTGGACCAGAGCCTCGCGGACCGCCTGTGCGAGGCGGACTTCCTGTGGCGCACGACGTTCTCGGACGTCTTCGCGCCGTTCGCGGGCATCCCCGGCAAGCGCGCCCTGCCCGGCGCCACGCTCGCCGAGGAGCTGGACCAGCTGGACAAGCTGACGGACGAGCAGTTCGTGGACGCCGCCCTGGAGTTCACCTGCCAGCTCGCCTACGACCAGAACCGCGTGACGGACCCGCTGAACGATGCGGAGATGCGCCGCCACGCCCTGGAGCTTGCCGCCGCCCGGGGCGAGCACCAGGTGGCGTTCACCGAGCGGCTCCTGGACGACCCGCCCGCCGTGCGCGCCTGGTTCCGCCAGCTCATGCAGGACTGCGACGAGGCGTTCTTCTCCGACACCTGGGCCCGCCTGAGCCACCAGCTCGCCGCGGACGCCCGGCACAAGACCGAGCTGCTGCGCCGCAAGGGCCTCGGGGAGGCCCTGAAGGCGATGTCCGGGGCGGTGACCCTGGACGAGGAGGCCCGGCGGATCACGGTCGACAAGATGGCGTCGGGCCACACCAGGACGGCCGAGGGCGGCCTCGTCCTGGTGCCGACCAGCCTCGGCTGGCCGCACGTGATGGTCCTGCACCGCTATGGCTGGCAGTCCTCGATCACCTACCCCATCAGGTCCCCCGGCCTGACCGAGCCCGCCTCCGTGGAGCAGCTCACCCGCCGCATGGCCGCGCTCTCGCACCCGGTGCGGATGCGCCTGTGCCGCCACCTGGCCCGCGGCGCCTACACCACGGGTGAGCTGGCGGACGCCCACGGCATGACGGCTCCGGAGATATCCCGGCACCTGAGCGTCCTGAAGAAGGCCGAGCTGATCACCACGCGCCGCCGCGGCCGGTATGTGCAGCACCAGCTGGACCTGGGCGTGGTCTCACGGCTCGGCAGCGAGTTCATCGAGGGCGTGCTCCGGTAGGGCCCACCCGGGGCCCCGGGGTGCCGGCCCTCGCCGCCCCCGCCGCGGAGGCGTCAGCCCCCGCCGCCGCCCGCCCGCACCAGGCCCGTCTCGTACGCGAGCACCACGACCTGCACCCGGTCCCGCAGCCCCAGCTTGGTCAGGATGCGGCCCACGTGGGTCTTCACGGTCGCCTCGGACAGCACCAGGCGCGCCGCGATCTCGCCGTTCGAGAGGCCCTGGGCGACGAGCACCATGACCTCGCGCTCGCGCTCGGTGAGCCGCTCCAGGCCCTTGTGCTGCGGCTGTCCCGACGTGCCCGGCAGCATCGGCGCGAAGCGGTCGAGCAGGCGCCGCGTCGTGGACGGCGCGACCACCGCGTCACCGCTGTGCACGGCCCGGATCGCGGCCAGCAGCTCGCCGGGCGGCACGTCCTTGAGCATGAACCCGGACGCGCCCGCCTTCAGGCCGGAGAAGGCGTACTCGTCGAGGTCGAAGGTCGTCAGGATCAGCACCTTCGGCGGGTTGGGGTCGGAGCAGATGCGGCGCGTCGTCTCCACGCCGTCCAGCTTCGGCATGCGCACGTCCATCAGGACCACGTCGACCGCGGTGGCCCGCAGCACCTGCAAGGCCTCCACGCCGTCGCCCGCCTCGGCGACGACGTCCATGTCCGGCTGGGCGGCGAGGACCATCCGGAATCCGGTGCGCAGGAGCACCTGGTCGTCGACGAGCATCACGCGGATGGACATCACACGGTCCCTTCGGGGTGGATCAGCGGCAAGAACGTCGGGCAGAGCGGTCGGGAGCGGCCCGAAGAGGCACTCCACCAGCGGAGTCAACCACGGCCGCGCGGTCCCGACGCATCGGTGACAGGTGTCAGTGTGCGGGTTTGAGCGGCAGCAGCGCGCTGATGCGGAATCCGCCCCCCGGCCGCGGGCCCGCGTCCAGGGTGCCGCCGACCATGCCGACGCGCTCGCGCATGCCGATCAGGCCGTGGCCGCTGCCGTCCGCGCCGCCGTCCTCGTACAGCTCGTGCGGGGCGCCCTTGCCGTCGTCCTCGACGAGCAGCCCGAGGCCGTCGTCGAAGTAGACGAGCCGGACGCTGGCCCCGGCGTTCTCACCGCCGTGCTTGCGGGTGTTGGTGAGGGCCTCCTGCACGATGCGGTACGCGGTCAGCTCCACGCCGCTGGGCAGCGGGCGCGGGGTGCCCTCGACCTTGAAGTCGACCGGCAGGCCCGCGCCGCGCACCTGCTCGATCAGCTCGTCGAGCTGCTCGACGTCCGGCTGCGGGACGTACTCCCCGCTCTCCTCGGGCTCGCCGGTGCGCAGCACGCCCAGGAGCCTGCGCATCTCCGCGAGCGCCTGGCGGCCGGTGCCGGAGATCGTCGCGAGGGCCTGCTTGGCCTGGTCGGGCGCCGCGTCCAGGACGTACGCGGCGCCGTCGGCCTGGACGACCATCACCGACACGTTGTGCGCGACGACGTCGTGCAGCTCGCGGGCGATGCGCGCCCGCTCGGCCGCGACCGCGACCTTGGCCTGTGCCTCGCGCTCCCTCTCCAGGCGGGCGGCGCGCTCCTCCAGCTGCGCGAAGTAGGCGCGGCGGGTGCGGATCGAGTCGCCGAGGACCCACGCGAGGGCGAACGGCACGACCATGAAGACGGTGTAGAGCACATTGCCCCACGTCCCGGTCGACGGCTCCGGCCAGCGCATCTGCGACAGCGGGGCGGCCGCGAGACCGCCGGTGAGGGCGAACCGCGAGGCCCACTTGGGGCCGTCGGCCGCCGCCGTGTAGATGATCACGAGCATCGCGAAGTTCGCCGCGTTCGGCGCCACGTCGCCCGCCATCTGCGCGACGCCGATCACCGCGGCGAGCACGAGCATGTGCTCCGTGAACCGGCGGCGCAGCGCCACCACCAGGCACAGGCCGAGGACGACAGGGAGCGCCAGAAGCGTCACGTCCTGGGTCCGCGCGTCGGCGGCGGCCACCACGCTCAGCCCGGAGATACCGAGGAGGACGAACGCCCAGAAGGCGTCGACCCCCGTCGGGTGCCTGCGGAGAAAGTCATAGAGGCGCTGCACGTAACCCAGCGTAGGCATCCGGTCCGGGCCCCCGGGTCAACCCGAGGTGCGATCCGTACGGCCGTCTCGTACTCCCCAAGGTGGAGGCCGCATAGCCTTCTCGCCGTGAGACACGAGGCACAGCGAGCGGCAGGGCGCCCCGCACGGGGCTGGCGGGAGGCCACCGAGGAGGCCCTGTACGGGCCGCAGGGCTTCTACCGCCGCCCCGAGGGGCCGGCGGGCCACTTCCGCACCTCCGTGCACGCCTCGCCCCTGTACGCGGCCGCTGTGGCCCGGCTCCTGCGCCGCGTGGACGCCGCGCTCGGGCACCCGCGGGAGCTGGCGTTCGTGGACGTGGGCGCGGGCCGGGGCGAGCTGACGGCGGGCGTCCTCGCGGAGCTGCCCGCCGAGGTGGCGGCCCGCACGCGCGCGTACGCGGTGGAACGCGCCGCGCGCCCCGAAGACCTCGATCCGCGCGTCCGGTGGTGTGCCGCGCCGCCCTCCGGGGTGAGCGGCCTGCTCTTCGCCAACGAGTGGCTCGACAACGTCCCCCTGGACGTCGCCGAGACCGCGCCCGACGGCTCGGTGCGCCGGGTCCTCGTCCACGAGGACGGCACCGAGGAGCTGGGCGGCCCCGTGACGGGCCCCGACGCCGACTGGCTGGCCCGGTGGTGGCCCCTGGGCACCGAGCCCGGCCTGCGGGCGGAGATCGGCAGCCCCCGGGACGCGGCCTGGGCGGACGCCGTGGCGACGCTGGACCGGGGCCTCGCGGTCGCCGTCGACTACGCGCACACCCGGGACGCGCGCCCGCCCTTCGGGACGCTGACGGGCTTCCGCGAGGGCCGGGAGACCGCGCCCGTGCCCGACGGCGACCGCGATGTCACCGCCCACGTGGCCCTCGACGCCTGCGCCCGGCCCGGCGGGCACCTGCTCACCCAGCGGGCCGCCCTCGCCGCCCTGGGGGTGAGCGGCGGCCGTCCGCCGCTGGCCCTGGCCTCCGCCGACCCGGCCGCGTACGTACGCGCCCTCACGCGCGCGGGAGAGGCCGCCGAGCTGACCGCGCGAGGCGGGCTCGGCGACTTCGGCTGGCTGGTGCAGCCGGTGGGCATCGCAGACCCGCTGCCCGCCGATGTCACCGGCCTACTTGTCGATGTCGCCGACCACGAAGAACAGTGACCCCAGGATCGCCACCATGTCGGCGACCAGCTGCCCCGGCAACAGCTCGGTGAGCGCCTGGATGTTGTTGTACGACGCCGAGCGGAGCTTGAGCCGGTACGGGGTCTTCTCACCCTTGGACACCAGGTAGTAGCCGTTGATGCCGAGCGGGTTCTCCGTCCACGCGTACGTGTGGCCCTCGGGGGCCTTGAGGACCTTCGGCAGGCGCTGGTTGATGGGCCCCTGGGGCAGCTCGACGATCCGGTCCAGGCAGGCGTCCGCGAGGTCGAGCGCGTTGTGCGTCTGCTCCAGGAGGCACTCGAAGCGCGCCAGACAGTCACCCTCCTCGCGGGTGACCACCTTCAGGACGTCACCCAGCTCCCCGTACGCCAGATACGGCTCGTCGCGGCGCAGGTCGAAGTCGACACCGGAGGCACGGGCGATGGGTCCGCTCACCCCGTAGGCGTGCACCGCCTCTTCGGAGAGCACGCCAACCCCGCGCGTGCGCCCCCGGAAGATCTCGTTGCCGAGCACCAGACGGTCGTACACGTCCATGCGGGACCGCACCGAGGCGACGGCCGTACGCGCGCGGGTGGTCCAGCCGGCGGGCAGGTCCTCCTTGAGGCCGCCGACCCGGTTGAACATGTAGTGCATCCGGCCGCCGGAGATCTCCTCCATGACGTTCTGGAGTTCCTCGCGCTCCCGGAAGGCGTAGAAGACCGGCGTGATGCCGCCCAGTTCCAGCGGGTACGAACCGAGGAACATCAGGTGGTTCAGCACGCGGTTCAGCTCGGCGAGCAGCGTGCGCGTCCACACCGCGCGCGGGGGCACCTCCATGCCGAGCATCCGCTCGACGGCCAGCACCACGCCCAGCTCGTTCGAGAACGCCGACAGCCAGTCGTGGCGGTTGGCCAGCATCACGATCTGCCGGTAGTCGCGCGCCTCGAAGAGCTTCTCCGCGCCCCGGTGCATATAGCCGATGACCGGCTCCGCGTGCTCGATGCGCTCGCCGTCCAGGACGAGGCGCAGGCGCAGCACACCGTGTGTGGAGGGGTGCTGCGGGCCGATGTTCAGCACCATGTCGGTGCTCTCGGCGGCGCCGCCGACCCCGACCGTCGTCTCGGTCAGCTCGGTACCCGCCGCGGTCCGCGTCTTCCTGTGCTCCGTCGTGGGGCTCATGCGCACAGTCTGACGCACGGGCGCGGCCACGCCACTGTCAGCTGCCGTACGTAGGCTTGAGGCATGGAAACGGGGACGGGGGCGTCGGGTACGGCGCCGGGAGCGGACGCGGGCGAGCCCGTGTGGACGGGGCTGCCGCGCGGGCTGCTGAAGATGCGCCGGCTGCTGCTCTTGGTCTGGCTGGTGCCGGTCGCGGTGGCGCTCGGAGTGCTGCTCGGCCTGTTCGCCGGACCCGCCTGGGCCGTCCTCGCGGTCCTTCCGCTCGCCCTCGCGGCCTGGAGCTGGGTCCTCCTGGAGCGCAACTGGCGGTCTTGGCGGTACGCGGAGCGGGCGGACGACCTGCTCATCAGCCGCGGCGTGCTGTGGCGCGAGGAGACGGTCGTGCCGTACGGCCGCATGCAGCTCGTCGAGGTGACCTCAGGGCCCGTGGAGCGGTACTTCGGTCTCGCCGGCGTCCAGCTGCACACCGCTGCCGCCGCCACGGACGCCCGCATCCCCGGCCTCGACCCGCAGGAGGCCGAGCGCCTGCGCGACCGCCTCACCGAGCTGGGCGAGGCCCGATCGGCGGGGCTGTGACCGGGGAGCCGGCCCCGGCGCCGCGCGAGGAGGCCGCGCCCGGGCCCCGCGCGGGCTCGCGGGAGCGGCGGCTGCATCCCGTGACGCCGCTGCGGCGGGCCTGGGCGCCCGTCGCCGTGCTCACGGGCTGGGCCTTCCACGACCCGGACGGCGCCCAGCGCCGCATGGCCGACATGACCGCCACCTCGCTCGCCCTGGTCGCCACGGCGGTCCTCGTCGGCGGCTCCCTGTACGGCTTCCTCAGCTGGTGGTACACCCACTTCGCGGTCACCGACACCGAGCTGCGGATCCGTACGGGCCTGGTGTTCCGGCGCACCGCGCACATCCGGCTCGACCGGCTCCAGGCCGTCGACCTGACCCAGCCGCTCGCGGCCCGCGTCGTCGGCGTCACCAAGCTGAAGCTGGACGTGGTCGGCACGGACAAGAAGGACGAGCTGGCCTATCTCAGCGAGCGCGACGCCTCCGCGCTGCGTGCCGAACTCCTCGCGCGGGCGGCCGGTTTCGCCCCCGAGACGGCCCACGAGGTCGGCGAGGCGCCCTCGCGGCAGCTGCTGCACGTGCCGCCGCGCATGCTCGCCGTCTCCGTCCTGCTCACCGGCGCGCCCTGGCTGCTCCTGCTCGCCACGCTCGTCGTCCCGACCGTGCTCTGGTTCCTCACGCACAGCCTGTGGACGGTCGTCGCGACCGGCATCCCCATGCTCGGCGGCGCGTTCGCCAGCAGCGTCGGCCGCTTCGTCGGGGAGTACGACTGGACGGTCGGCGAGTCCCCGGACGGTCTGCGTCTGGACCACGGGCTGCTCGACAAGGCGCACGAGACGGTGCCGCCCGGCCGCGTGCAGACCGTACGGCTCGTGGAGCCGCTGCTGTGGCGCCGGTTCGGCTGGGTGCGGGTCGAGCTGGACGTGGCCGGCTCGGCGAACGGCGTCCTCGTCCCCGTCGCACCGCGCGAGCTGGCCGAGTCGGTGATCGCGCAGGTCCTGCCGGGCGTGCGGGTGCCCGGCCCGGACGAGCTGTCCCGGCCGCCCGCGCGCGCGTCGTGGTGCGTCCCGGTGTGGTGGAAGGGGCACGGGCTCGCCGTCACCGACGCGGTGTTCGCCGCGCGGCACGGGCTGCTCCGGCGGCGCCTCTCCCTGGTGCCGCACGCGAAGGTGCAGAGCGTAAGGCTCGTGCAGGGGCCCTGGGAGCGGTTCAAGGGCGTCGCCGACGTGAAGGTGGACACCGGGGCGGGGCACACGGTGACGGCCCGGCTGCGGCCCTCACGGGAGGCGGCGGAGCTGTTGCGGGGGCAGGCGGAGCGGTCCCGCACGGGCCGCCGCGCCGCGCGCCCCGACCGCTGGATGGCCTGACCCACCCCGCCCTCCGCCCTCGCGGTCAGGCCCGGAGGGCTGTGCGGAGACCCTTCAGGTCGATCTGTTCCGTCTCGTCAT
Source organism: Streptomyces sp. NPDC045778 (assembly GCF_056431945.1). NCBI lineage: Bacteria > Bacillati > Actinomycetota > Actinomycetes > Kitasatosporales > Streptomycetaceae > Streptomyces > Streptomyces sp. NPDC045778. The sequence continues at coordinate 220,302 of NZ_JBWKJZ010000011.1, read as the reverse complement.
GGGCCGTCAGGTCGATGACCTGGCCGACGCCACGCTCGGCGTCGGTCACCGCGTCCGACGGCTTGAACTCGGCCTCGGCCTCCGCCTTGTGCACCGCGAGGGCCTCCTCGCCCACGACGTCGGCGAGGTCCTCGTTCTGCACGGCGTCGAGCGCGGCCGGAGCCGTGGCCTTCGTACCGAAGAAGTCGAAGCCGCCCTCGCCCGCCGTCCTGCGGGCCCGCACCGGCGGTACGACGGCCGCCGCGGCCGGAACCATCAGCTGCGCGCCCGCCGCACGCTCGTGGCCGTCGGCCGCCTCGGGCTCGCTCGGCCCTTCGCCGTCCGTCTCGTCCTCGGCGGCCTCCGGCTCCGGCAGGGGCTCGGGCCGGGCCTCCCGCTGCACCAGGCGGTCGAGCGCCGCGGCGGCCCGCTCGTACAGCGAGGCCTCGGGCGTCTCGGCGGAGTCCTCCGCGGCTCCCGCGGGCAGCTCGCGCGTGGGGGCCGTGGCCCCGATGGCGAGCAGCCGCCGCCCTTCGAGGGCGCTGGCCCGCTCGGTCTCGGCCGTCGCGTAGCGGCGCAGCAGCGCCGCGTGCTCGTTGCGCAGCGCGGCCAGTTCCGCTCGCTTGGAGCGCAGCTTGTTCTCCAGCTTGGCGCGCAGCTCACGCGCCTCGTCGAGGTCGGACTCGCACTCCGCTATGCGCTCCTCGTACCGCCATTCCTCGCTCGCGCGCGCCCTGCTCAGCTCGGCGACCCGCTTGCCCGCGGCCCGGTCCCAGCGGCGCATGACGACCGAGCCCAGGACGGCGCTCGCGGCCGCGGCGGCGGCGAGCCCGCGCAGCACGACGGGTTCCGCGAACATCCAGGCGCCGCCGGCGCAGACGAGGGAGAAGCCTGCGACCGCCGAGGGAGGAAGCAGCCTGTGCAGTGGTGGGGAATGGCGGTGACGTCCACGTGGCATGGCCAGAAACTTACCGCGCGTAGGCGAAGTCTGGTGCCCCGCCCGCCAAAATCCCGGTGCCCCCACCGCAACTCCCCACCCTGCCGAGCCACTTCTTCTCCGACCGGTCACTCCACCGCCTCCGGCCGGATTCCGCAACCCGGCACGCGATCTCCGCGCTTACTTCTTGATCAGGCCCTTGGACTTCAGATAGTCCTTCGCGACATCGCCTTCCTTCTGGCGCTCCTCGTCGACCTTGCGGTTCAGTTCGATGAGGTCGTCCGTCGTGAGCGCCTTGGTGAGCTTGCCGAGCGCGTTGGCTATCTCCTTGTCGCCCGCCGACTTCTCGTTGACCACGGGAAGGATGTTGTCGGCGTTCTGGAGCTTCTTGTCGTCCTCGAGGATCACGAGGCCGAAGTTCTTCAGCGTCGCGTCCGTGGTGGTCGTCAGGACCAGTTGGTCCGTGCCGTTCTTCACGGCCTGCTTCGACTGGGTGGTGCCGACGCCCTTGGGGTCGATACCGGCGACGTCGATGCCGTACTTCGCCTTCAGGCCGGGGGCGCAGAACGGCCGCGTCTCGCATTCGTCACCGGCGGCGATCCTGACCTTCTCACCGGACTTGCCAAGATCAGAAAGCGTCTTGAGCTTGTGCTCCTTCGCGTAATCCGCGGTCACCGCGAACGCGTTCTGGTCGACCGCGTCACCGGCCGGAAGCACCTTGAGGCCACGCGGCTTCGCCAGCTCGGTCAGTTCGCGGACGGTCGCCCCGAGATCACTGGACGCGACCGGCTTCGCGTCCGAGCCGTTCTTCTTCAGGTTCAGGAATTCCGTGAGCGTGGCCGCGTATTCGGGGGCGACGTCGATGGAGCCCTTCTTCAGCTCCGGCTCGTACACCTCGCGGTTCTGCACGGTCTTCACCGAGGCGTCGTATCCGGCGTCCCGCAGCACGCCCGCGTACAGCTCGGCGAGCACCTTCTGCTCGGTGAACCGCGCCGAGCCCACCACGATCGAGCCCTTGCCGCCGGAGTCCTTGTCGTCCTCCAGGCTGTCCCCGCCGCACGCGGCGAGGCCCGCGCCCAGCGTCACGACGGCCACGGCCGTCCCTGCCATCCGTCGCGCGCGACGCGTTCTGCTGTTCATCGGTGAACCACCATTCGAGAGTTTCAAGATCACAAAGCAAGGGTGCGAGGAAGACGCGGGCCGAGATGCGAAGCGGGGCCCGAGGCTCCGTCAGGTGCTCAGGCGCGCATACGGGACCGCCCCCGCATCGGGTCGAAGGCCCACCCCAGCGCGACGAGCACACCCTCCACGACCAGGGCGAGCAGCGCCACCAGGAAAGCGCCCGCGACCACCTGCGGCGTGTTCTGCAAGTTGAACCCGGCCGTGATGATCCGGCCCAGGCCGCCCTCGCCCGCCATCGCGGCGAGCGTCGCCGTGGCGACGACCTGCACCGCGGCCGACCGCACCCCCGTCATGATCAGGGGGTACGCCAGCGGCAGCTCGACCCGGCCGAAGACCTGACGGCCGCTCATCCCCATGCCGCGCGCGGCCTCGACCACCGAGCGGTCCACTTCACGCATGCCCACGTACGCGTTCGTCAAGAGCGGCGGCACGGCGAACAGGACGAGGGCGATCAGCGTCGGCACGTCCCCGTGCTCGCCGAGCGGGGTGAGCGTGAGCAGGACGAGCACGGCGAGGGTCGGCACCGCGCGCCCCACGTTCGAGATGTTCACCGCGAGGGCGCCGCCCTTGCCGATGTGCCCGAGCAGCAGGGCGATCGGCAGCGCGATGGCGCACGACACGACGAGGCAGACCCCGCTGAAGTAGAGGTGCTCGGCGAGCCGGTGCCACACCCCCTTCTCGCCCTGCCAGTTGGCGGACGTGGTCAGCCATTCATAGGCACCGGATATCGCGTTCATACGGGCTCAGCCACCTTGCCCACACCAGGGGCCGCGTCCGCCTTGCGCGAGAAACGGCTCGTACGTATTCGATGGGCCCGGGTCCACGGGGTGAGCAGGCGCTGGAGGCCGAGCAGCAGCAGGTCGGCCACGAGCGCGAGCAGGACGCACAGCACGGACGCCGTGAGCACCTGGGCCTTGAACTGGGTGTCCAGGCCGTCGAGGATCATCGTGCCCAGGCCGCCCTTGTCCACGATGGCGCCGACCGTGGTGAGCGCCACCGTCGAGACCGTGGTGATGCGCACGCCGGCGAGCAGCGAGGGCAGCGCCAGCGGCAGCTCGACCTCCCACAGCAGCCGCAGCGGGCCGTACCCCATGCCCTTGGCGGCTTCCCGCGCCTCCTCGGGGACCGCGCGCAGACCCGCGAGGATGTTCCGCACGAGGATCGTCAGGGAGTACAGGACGAGGCCCGTGACCACGAGTGACGCGGACAGGCCGAAGAACGGGAGCAGCAGCGAGAACATCGCGAGGGACGGGATCGAGTACAGCACCGTCGTCACGCCGAGGATGGGCGCGGCGAGGAACCGCCAGCGCCGCGCCAGCAGGGCGAGCGGCAGCGACACCGCCACGCCTATCGCCACGGACACGGCCGTGATGCCGACGTGCTGCACCGTCGCGTCGATCAACTCCTCACTGCGCGAGCGGACGTACTCGCCGCAGATCCAGTCGTTCGTCACGAGACAGTTCCGCTTGCTCACCCGCCCCGCCTCCCCCGATTCCCCGAAGCCATGCCGATCGGGCGTGTGCTCCATCGCACACGCGCCGCGTGTCCTGTCGACCGCACGGGCCGACCCGGCGCGCGGACCGCGTGCGCCGGCCGCGCGCGGCCCCTCCACCCGGGCCCCGCACGGGCCGTGACACGTGCCCGAACACACACGTCCATCTGTCCCGCGACCCTAACGCCGAGCACTGACAATCGCCGAGACTCGTCGTGCGGGCGCAACACTGCCTTCACAGACGCGGGCGCACCATGGCCCTCTCAGCACACGCGCCACAATGGGGACTCATGATCCGGTTCGAGCATGTGACCAAGCGGTACGCGGACGGCACGACAGCCGTCGACGACCTGTCCTTCGAGGTCGACGAGGGTGAACTGGTCACGCTCGTCGGCCCTTCGGGCTGCGGCAAGACCACGACGATGAAGATGGTGAACCGGCTCATCGAGCCCACCAGCGGGCGCATATTCCTCGACGGCGACGACATATCGGACATCGACCCGGTCCAGTTGCGCCGCCGCATCGGCTACGTCATCCAGCAGGTCGGCCTGTTCCCGCACAAGACGGTCCTGGACAACACGGCGACCGTCCCGCACCTCCTCGGCGTCAAGCGCGGCAAGGCCCGTGAGCGCGCCGCCGAACTCCTCGACCTGGTCGGCCTCGACCCGTCCGTGTACGGCGACCGCTACCCCGAGCAGCTCTCCGGCGGCCAGCGCCAACGCGTGGGCGTGGCACGGGCGTTGGCGGCCGACCCGCCGGTTCTTCTGATGGACGAGCCGTTCGGCGCGGTCGACCCGGTGGTGCGCGAGCACCTCCAGAACGAGTTCCTGCGCCTTCAGCAGGCCGTGCGCAAGACCGTGTTGTTCGTCACGCACGACATCGAGGAGGCGGTCCGGCTCGGCGACCGCATCGCCGTCTACGGCCACGGCCGCATCGAGCAGTTCGACACCCCCTCGACCGTCCTCGGCGCGCCCGCCACGGAGTACGTCGCGGACTTCGTAGGGGCGGACCGGGGCCTGAAGCGCCTCTCGGTGACGCCGATCGAGGAGGGCGACCTGGAGCAGCCGCCGGTCGTGCACCTCGACGACGCGCTGCCCAAGGAGCTGGACGCCCGCTGGGCCGTCGTCCTGGACGGCGAGAACAACCTGCACGGCTGGATCTCCGCGGAGCACGCGCGCGTGGGCACCGGTACGGTCCGCGAGCATGCGCGGCGCATGGAGGCGTGGCTGCCGGTGGGCGCGAGCCTGAAGCAGGCGTTCTCCACGATGCTCCAGCACGACGCGGGGTGGATCGCCGTCATCGACGAGCACAGTGAGGGGCGGTTCCTCGGGGTGCTGACGCCCGCGCGGCTGCACGAGGCGCTGCGGCGCTCCACCGCGGCGGACGCGCTGGCCATCGCGCGCGGGGACGTGGAGCTGGAGAGCGTGGCTTCGGTCACGGGCGTCTGAAGCGCTCGCCCGGCACTCATGACCGCGCCCGCCCGCCCCGTCCTGCGAGACGGGACGGGGCGGGCGGGCGCAGGCGAAGAGAGGGCAGGCCGAGCGGTTACCGCACGTCCGAGCCGCCCGTCAGGCGCTCGCTCAGCCACACCAGGGACCCCGGGATCTCCCGCCGCCAGGTGTTGAAGTTGTGGCCGCCGCTGTCGAGGATCATCGACGAGACGCGCGTCGGCGGCTTCACCTTGTCGATGAACTTGAGGGTGTCCTTGTAGTTGCCCTCGCCCTTCTTGCTGCTGCTGAGCAGCAGGGAGGTCTTCGGGGGCGGCATGTGATCCAGGTACCACATGAGGTTGGCCTGGTTCTCCAGGTCCTTGTCCCCGTGGAAGAGGTTGCCCGTGGTGACGTCCTGGGCGGCCTTGTAGTACCCGGACAGGCTCGCCCCGGCGCCGTACACGTCGGGGTGGTGCATCGCGAGCTTCAGCGCGCAGTAGCCGCCCGTGGAGTCGCCGATGATGCCCCAGGAGTCGGGCTTCTTGCCGGCGCGGTAGTGCTGGGTGATGGCGTCCGGCAGGTCCCGGGCGAAGAAGGTCTCCGACTGCGGGCCGCCGGGGATGTCCACGCACTCGGTGTCGCGCGGCGGCGCCACGGTCGGCCGCAGCATGACCAGGATCATCGGCTGCATCTTGCCCTGGCGGACCTGCTTGTGGGCGGTCTGCGGGTAGTGCAGGCCCTTGATGAGCGCCTCGGCGGTGCCGGGGTAGCCGGTCAGGACGACGGCCGAGGGGAAGGTGCGGTGCTTGTACTGCGGCTGGAAGTACTCCGGCGGCAGGTAGACGTACGCGGGGCTGGCGATCTTCGAGTTCCGGCCCTGGACCTGGACCTTCTGGATCTGGCCGCCGATACGGGGCGTCTCGCCGCCGGGGACGTCCACGGTCTGCGTGTCCGTCACCTTGACCGGGCCCTTCTCGCCCTTGAGCACGTCGTGGTCCACGACCACGCCCTGCTCGGTCTCCTGCCCGAGGAGGTCCGCCCAGCTCGCGTAGAAGCCGAACGCCTGGTTCGTGTAGAGACCGATCGAGGCGAAGACCGCGACCTGCGTGGCGAGGAGCAGCCCGACGCGCCCGGTGATGGCGCGCCAGCTGCGGCGTGCGAGCCGCGGCCACAGCCAGATCGTGCCGATGAACAGCAGCACGGCCAGCGCGATCGCGAGTGCCAGCACTTTGTTGCTCGTGAGACCCATGGGAAGATCCTGCCTGCGCTTTCTGCCTGTTCACTCCCGGGGGCCGGAAGGGCGGGCTCCGGGACCGGGGCAGAGCCCTTGGTCCGGGTTTGGCCGGGGCTTTCCTCGGCCTTGCCATGCCTTTTCCGCCAGCTTTGAGCTGGTTTTCCGGTTCGGAGTGAACCCGTGTCCCCGAAGGACCGTCCTAGAGGGCGCAATATTGCCGGTTGCCGGATTTGGCACCGGATCGAAGCTCTCTCGCGGAACTACGGGATGCGATGTCTGTCAGGATAGATGGGGAAATGTCGGGTGCGGTTCCAGGAGGCAAGGGTGGGCTGCGCCGCATCCTCCGCGGCCCCCGCCCCGAAGCCGTCCCCGCCCTGGTCGCCAGAGCCTGTGCGCTGGTAGGGCTCCTGAACGTGGCGGCGGGGGTGTTCCCCCGCTTCCGCCACAGCCGTCTGCACACGTTCGCCGAGGTCCTGCCCGGTCTCTTCGGGCCGTTCGCCGCCGCGCTCGCGCTCAGCTGCGGCGTGCTCCTGCTGCTCCTCGCGCACGGCCTGCGCCGCAACAAGCGCCGGGCGTGGCGCGCCGCCGTGGTGCTGCTGCCACTCGGCGCCGTGGCGCAGTTCACATACCGGCACTCGTTCATCGGGGTGCTGATCCCGATCGCGCTGCTCGTGCTGCTGCTCCGGCACCGCCGTGAGTTCGCCGCGCTGCCCGACCCGCGCAGCCGCTGGCGGGCGCTCGCGAACTTCGTCGTGCTCGGCGCCGGGTCCCTCGCGCTCGGCCTGGTGATCGTCAGCGTGCACCCGGACAAGGTCGTGGGCGACCCCAGCATCTCCGAGCGCCTGATGCACGTCCTGTACGGCCTCTTCGGCTTCGAGGGCCCCGTCGACTACACGGGCCGCACCCCCTGGACCGTCGGCTTCTCGCTCGGCGCCCTGGGCCTGCTCACCGCCCTCACCACCATCTACCTGGCCTTCCGCCCGGAGCACCCGGCGGCGCGCCTCACCGAGGACGACGAGACCCAGCTGCGCGAGCTGCTCGCCAAGCACGGCGGCCGCGACTCGCTCGGCCACTTCGCGCTGCGCCGCGACAAGGGCGTGGTCTTCTCGCCCAGCGGCAAGGCCGCGGTCACGTACCGCGTCGTGTCGGGCGTGATGCTGGCATCCGGCGACCCCATCGGTGACGTCGAGGCCTGGCCGGGCGCGATCGAGCGCTTCATGGACGAGGCCAAGGCCCACTCCTGGACGCCCGCCGTCATGGGCTGCTCCGAGACCGGCGGCCAGGTGTGGACGCGCGAGACCGGCCTCGACGCCCTGGAACTGGGTGACGAGGCGGTGGTGGAGGTCGCGGATTTCTCCCTGTCCGGGCGCGCGATGCGCAACGTGCGCCAGATGGTCAAGCGGATCGAGCGCAATGGCTACGAGACGCGCGTACGGCGCATCCGTGACCTCGGCGAGCAGGAGCTGGAGCGCATCCAGCGGGCCGCCGACGACTGGCGGGGCACCGACACCGAGCGCGGCTTCTCCATGGCCCTCGGCCGCATCGGCGACCCCGCGGACGGCGACTGTCTGATCGCGACCGCCCACAAGACCGACGAACAGCCTGGCCCGTACGGCGACTTGAAGGCCGTGCTGCACTTCGTGCCGTGGGGCAAGGACGGCGTCTCGCTCGACCTCATGCGCCGCGACCGCAGCGCGGACCCGGGCATGAACGAGCTGCTCATCGTGGCCGCGCTCCAGGCCGCGCCGCAGCTGGGCGTCGCGCGCATGTCCCTGAACTTCGCGATGTTCCGCGCCGCCCTCGCGCGCGGCGAGAAGCTGGGCGCGGGCCCGGTCCTGCGGGCCTGGCGGGGCCTGCTCGTCTTCCTCTCGCGCTGGTTCCAGATCGAGTCGCTGTACAAGTTCAACGCCAAGTTCCAGCCCCGCTGGGAGCCGCGCTTCGTGGTCTACCGGTCCAGCCGTGACCTGCCCCGGATCGGCTTCGCGGCCATGCAGGCGGAGGGCTTCGTGACCCTCGCCCTGCCGCGGTTCCTGCGCCGCCGCACCGCGGGCCCCCGCCCCTGCCCGCACCAGTCGGCGCGGTCGGCCGAGCAGCACGAGGTCCGCGCGGCGTAACACCCGCGCACACGGGCCTAGGCTGGAGGCATGAGTACGTTGCGCGGGCGGGGATCGGTCGAGGGGCTCCCCCAGTGGGACCGCTGTGCGGTCATGGGCGTCGTGAACGTGACCCCGGACTCCTTCTCCGACGGCGGCCGCTGGTTCGACACCACGGCCGCCGTGAAGCACGGCGTCGACCTCGTCGCCCAGGGCGCCGACCTGGTCGACGTGGGCGGCGAGTCGACCCGTCCGGGCGCCCCGCGCGTGGACGAGGACGAGGAGCTGCGGCGCGTGGTGCCCGTGGTGCGGGGCCTGGCCGCCGAGGGCGTCACGGTGTCCGTGGACACCATGCGCGCCTCCGTGGCCCGCCAGGCGCTCGCGGCCGGCGCGGTGCTCGTGAACGACGTCTCCGGAGGCCTCGCCGACCCGGACATGGTCCCGGCGGTGGCCGCCGCGGGAGCGCCGTTCGTGGTGATGCACTGGCGCGGCTTCCTCACGGACATGCACGCCAAGCCGGTGTACGAGGACGTGGTCTCCGAAGTCGTCGACGAGATCCACGCGCGCGTGGAGGCCGCGATCGCGGGCGGCATCGCCCCGGAGCGGATCGTCATCGACCCGGGCCTCGGCTTCTCCAAGGACGCCGAGCACGACCTGGCGCTCCTGGCGCGCCTCGACCGGCTGCACGACCTCGGCCGGCCCGTGCTCGTCGCCGCGTCCCGCAAGCGCTTCCTCGGCCGGGTCCTCGCGGGCCCCGGCGGCTCGCCGCCCCCCGCCCGCGAGCGGGACGCGGCCACGGCCGCCGTCTCCGCGATCGCCGCGCACCAGGGCGCCTGGGCGGTCCGGGTGCACGAGGTACGGGCGACGGCGGACGCGGTACGGGTGGCGCGGGCGGTCACGGACGCGGCACGGGGCGCCGGGGGCGCGGCCGGAGCGGCGGGCACTCGGTGACACGCGCCAGCACGGACATCGAGCAGGTCGAGAGGGCGAACACCGCCTTCTACGAAGCGCTGGAGCGCGGCGACTTCGACGCGGTCACGGACCTCTGGCTCGACCCGGCCGACCTCGCGGACGGCACCGGCCGCGGCGGCCCCTCCAGCCTGACCACCGCCCTCACCCGCCTCCCCGCGGGCCTGGGGGACGACGAAGACACCGGGGTCGCCGGGGACACCGGAGTCACCGAGGTCTACGCGGACGCCAAGGACACCTCGGCGGCCGACGAAACGGCCGACAGGACGGCCGACGAAACGGCCGACGGGACGGCCTCCGACAGCGGCGGCGAACCCGGCGATCCCGACGGTTTCAGCGACGACCCAGACGGTTTCAGCGACGACCTCGACGGATTCGGCGGCGAGGACGAGGGCGCCGCCGCGATCTCCTGCGTGCACCCGGGCTGGCCGGTGCTCACCGGCCGCGGCGAGGTCCTGCGGTCGTACGCGCTGATCATGGCCAACACCGAGTACATCCAGTTCTTCCTCACCGACGTCCGGGTCAGCGTGGCCGCGGACACGGCCCTGGTCACCTGCACGGAGAACATCCTCAGCGGCGGCCCGGCACCCCGGGACGGCGACGAGCTGGGCCCGCTCGTCGGTCAGCTGGTGGTCGCGACGAACGTGTTCCGCCGCACGTCCGAGGGCTGGAAGCTGTGGTCGCACCACGCCTCGCCCGTCCTCGCGGAATCCGGTGACGACGAGGACGAGGAGACCCCGTCCTGAGGGGGTGGGGCCCCGCCCTGAGTGGGTAGGGGCACCCGCGAACGCCGGCGGCGGAGTCGTCCGGCAGCCCCGCGGGCGATCGCTGTCGGTGCTCGCAGGTAGATTCGAACGTGGCTGGGGTGCCGACCGCACTCGGCAGGGACCGGCCGTACCGACGACTGTCAGGAGTGATTCGCGTGGATCGTGTCGCGCTGCGCGGCTTGAAGGCCCGCGGGCACCACGGTGTCTTTCCGCGGGAGCGCGAGGAAGGCCAGACCTTCATCGTGGACCTGGTCCTGGGCCTGGACACCCGTGCGGCCGCTGCCGACGACGACCTGGCGAAGACCGTGCACTACGGCATCGTGGCGGAGGAGGTCGTGGCCGTCGTGGAGGGCGAGCCGGTGAATCTCATCGAGACGCTCTCCGAGCGCATCGCCCAGGCCTGTCTGAAGCACGACGGCGTCCTGGAGGTCGAGGTCACCGTGCACAAGCCGGACGCCCCGATCACCGTCCCGTTCGACGACGTGACCGTCACCATCACCCGGAGCCGCGTATGAGCCCCCACAGCGACCCCACCGTCCAGCCGGTACCCGCCTCCGTGGTGGAGCAGGTGGACGCCGCCGACACCACGCTCTCGAACCCCCGCCGCGCCGTCCTCTCCCTCGGTGCGAACCTGGGCAACCGCCTGGAGACCCTCCAGGGCGCCGTCGACGCCCTGGAGGACACCCCGGGCCTGCGCGTCAAAGCGGTCTCTCCCGTGTACGAGACGGAGCCCTGGGGCGTCGAGCCCGGCTCGCAGCCCGCGTACTTCAACGCGGTGGTGGTCGTGAAGACCACGCTCCCCCCGGCCTCGCTCCTGGAGCGCGCGCAGGCCGTCGAGGAGGCCTTCCACCGCGTCCGTGACGAGCGCTGGGGCGCGCGCACGCTCGACGTGGACATCGTGGCGTACGCCGACGTCGTCTCGGACGACCCGGCGCTCACCCTGCCCCACCCGCGCGCGCACGAGCGGGCCTTCGTGCTCGTCCCGTGGCACGACGTGGAGCCCGAGGCGCGGCTCACCGGCCGCGGCCCGGTGGCGGATCTGCTCGCGAGCGTCACCCGCGAGGGCGTCACGCCGCGCGCCGACCTGGAACTCCGCCTGCCCGAGTAGTCGTTAGGGTCTACCGAGAAGGCGGCAGCGGACAGCGGCGAAGACAGACGCAAAAGGGGCGACCTCCGGTATGAAGCAACTGCGCGTGAGGACGCTGGCAGGTCTCTTCGTCGTCGCCGGGGTGCTCTCCTGGGCCGGCGCCCGGCTGTGGAACTCGGTGGGCACGCTGCCCCGCGTGCCCCTCGCCGCGCCCATCGTGCTCGCCGTGATCGCCGTGGTGCTCCTCGCCACGGCGATCTCGCTGCGCGCCCGGCTGCGGGCCCAGCGCGAGCGGCGGCCAGGGGCCAAGGGCGTCGAGCCGCTGATGGCGGCCCGCGCGGTGGTCTTCGGCCAGGCGAGCGCCCTGGTCGCGGCCCTGGTCTGCGGGATGTACGGCGGCGTGGGCGCCTTCCTGCTCGAGTTCCTCGACATCCCCGACCGCCGCGACCAGGCGTACTACGCGGGCTTCTCGGTGGTCGCGGGCATCGGCGTGATAGCGGCCGCGTTCTTCTTGGAGCGCGTGTGCAAGCTGCCGGAGAACGGCGACGACGAACACGGGGGCGCAGCCCCGGCGGCCTGACCGCCCCCCACCACCTGGCCCGTACCGCCACCCCGGCCCGGCTGTCCCGGCGGCGTGACACACCGCGCCGCACCCGAGCGGCACGCACCGGACACTCCGGGACGCCGGCGGCACGCACCGGACCCCAGCGGCACGCACCGGGCCCCGGCGGCACGCACCTGGCCCCACCCGCGTGAACCGGACCCCAGCGGCGGAACCCGGGCACCCCCGCCTGCCCCCAGCAGCCCCCACCCGGCGCCTCAAGACGTCTCAAGGGCCCCACAGACGCCCACGGCCCTCCGGGGAGCCCGGGCTCCCCGGAGGGCCGTGGGCGTCGCCTACGCGCCTCTCAGCCGCCTCAGCGCGCCAGTATCAAGCTCATCGCCTCGGCCCGGGTCGTCGCGTCCCTGAGCTGGCCGCGCACCGCCGACGTCGTGGTCTTGGCGCCGGGCTTGCGGATGCCGCGTACCGACATGCACATGTGCTCGGCCTCCACGACGACGATCGCGCCGCGCGCCTCCAGGATGCGCATCAGGGAGTCGGCGATCTGCGTGGTCAGCCGCTCCTGGACCTGCGGGCGGCGGGCGTACACGTCCACGAGCCGGGCCAGCTTCGACAGACCCGTGATCTTGCCGGTGTCCGCCGGGATGTAGCCGACGTGCGCCACGCCGTGGAACGGCAGCAGGTGGTGCTCGCAGAGGCTGACGATCTCGATGTCCTTCACCAGGACCATCTCGTCGTGGCCCAGGTCGAACGTGGTCGTCAGGACGTCCTCGGGCTCCTGGCGGAGCCCGGAGAGTATCTCCCGGTAGGCGCGCGCCACGCGGGCCGGCGTCTCGCGCAGGCCCTCGCGATCCGGGTCCTCGCCGACCGCGATCAGCAGCTCCCGCACGGCGTTCTCGGCGCGCTTCTCGTCGAACTCGCCGATCGAGCCCTCGCCGGCCAGCGTCACGGGGTCGGTCATCTGTGCCTCGTTCCTGGTTCCTGGTACTTGCGGACGGCCGAAAAAAGCCGTGCCCCCCAGGCTAGAACCAGGGGGGCACGGCATCCATTCCGGGCCTGCTGAGGCGCGCGGGATCAGCTCTCGGGGCGGTCCTCCGGGGCCACCTCGATGGACTGGGTCTCACCGCTGGACGCGGTGGAACCGGTGGAGCCCGCAGAGGCGCTGGAGGCGGTCACCGCGGGGGCGGAGCCGTTCGCGCCGTTCGTCAGGGACAGCTCCTTGGGCGAGAGCACCGGCGGGCGGGTCGACGGCGTACGCCGCGTGGAACCCGTCCAGGCCGGTCGGGCCGGGCGCTTGACGATCGGGGCGAAGACCTCGGCGATCTCCTCCTTGCCGAGGGTCTCCTTCTCGAGCAGCGCGAGGACGAGGTTGTCCAGGACGTCGCGGTTCTCGACGAGGATCTCCCAGGCTTCGTTGTGCGCGGTCTCGATGAGCTTCTTGACCTCTTCGTCGACCAGCGCCGCGACCTCTTCCGAGTAGTCGCGCTGGTGCGCCATCTCGCGCCCGAGGAACGGCTCGGTGTTGTCGCCGCCGAACTTGATCGCGCCGAGCCGCTCGGTCATGCCGTACTGCGTGACCATCGCGCGGGCCGTGGCGGTGGCCTTCTCGATGTCGTTGGCCGCACCGGTGGTCGGGTCGTGGAAGACCAGCTCCTCCGCCGCGCGGCCGCCCAGCATGTAGGCCAGCTGGTCGAGCATCTCGTTGCGCGTGGTGGAGTACTTGTCCTCGTCCGGCAGGACCATCGTGTAGCCGAGGGCACGGCCGCGGGACAGGATCGTGATCTTGTGCACCGGGTCGGAGTTCGGGGAAGCCGCCGCGACCAGGGCGTGTCCGCCCTCGTGGTACGCGGTGATCTTCTTCTCCTTGTCGGACATGATCCGGGTCCGCTTCTGCGGGCCCGCCACGACGCGGTCGATGGCCTCGTCCAGCATGTGGTTGTCGATGAGCTTCTTGTCGCTGCGGGCGGTGAGCAGCGCCGCCTCGTTCAGCACATTGCTCAGGTCCGCGCCGGTGAAGCCCGGGGTGCGGCGGGCGACCGCCGCGAGGTCGACGTCCGGAGCGACCGGCTTGCCCTTCTGGTGGACCTTGAGGATCTCCAGACGGCCCTGCATGTCCGGGCGGTCGACGGCGATCTGCCGGTCGAAGCGGCCGGGCCGCAGGAGGGCCGGGTCGAGGATGTCCGGGCGGTTCGTGGCGGCGATCAGGATGACGCCGCCCTTCACGTCGAAGCCGTCCATCTCGACGAGCAGCTGGTTGAGCGTCTGCTCGCGCTCGTCGTGACCGCCGCCGAGCCCGGCGCCGCGGTGGCGGCCGACGGCGTCGATCTCGTCGACGAAGACGATCGCCGGGGCGTTCGCCTTGGCCTGCTCGAAGAGGTCACGGACACGGGAGGCACCGACACCGACGAACATCTCGACGAAGTCGGAACCGGAGATCGAGTAGAACGGGACGCCCGCCTCGCCCGCGACGGCGCGCGCGAGGAGCGTCTTGCCCGTACCGGGCGGGCCGTAGAGCAGCACGCCCTTGGGGATCTTGGCGCCGACGGCCTGGAACTTGGCGGGCTCCTGGAGGAACTCCTTGATCTCGTGGAGCTCCTCGACCGCCTCGTCCGAACCGGCGACGTCGGCGAACGTCGTCTTGGGGGTGTCCTTGGTGATGAGCTTGGCCTTGGACTTGCCGAAGTTCATGACCCGGCTGCCGCCGCCCTGCATCTGATTCATCAGGAACAGGAAGACGACGACGATGAGGACGAAGGGGAGCAGGGAGAGCAGGATGCCGACGAACGGGTTCTGCTTCGACGGCGACACCGTGTAGCCGTCGGGGATCTGCTTGTCCTGGTACTTGGCCTGCAAGGACTTGGCGATGTCGACGCCCTGGTCGCCGATATAGCTCGCCTGGACCTTGCTGCTGCCCTTGACCTTCTGGCCGTCCTTCAGCTCGACCTTGATGGTGTGGTCATCACCGGTGGTCAGCTTCGCCGACTTGACCTTGTTCTGGTCGATGGCCTGCACGACCTGGCCGGTGTCCACTGTCTTGTAGCCGCCGCCCGAACCGACGACCTGCATCAACACGACCACGGCAAGGACGGCCAGGACGATCCACATGACTGGCCCACGGAAGTATCGCTTCACGTCCATCCACACGGAGCGATGACGCTCCGTACCTCCTGCCATAGTGAGTTTGATAAAAGACTGTTCTTCGGACGGTACCCCAGCATTGTGACCCGAAGCCGCACGGGACGGCTGGCAATCCCGCCTTCGCATGCTCCAACGGCGGGAAACGGCTGGGGGTTCCCGGGCGTCTTACGCCGCCCGGGCCTCCCCGCGCAAGTCGGGCGCCGTCAGCCGCCGTACACGTGCGGGGCGAGCGTGCCCACGAACGGCAGGTTGCGGTACTTCTCCGCGTAGTCCAGGCCGTAGCCGACGACGAACTCGTTCGGGATGTCGAAGCCCACCCACTCGACGTCGATCGCGACCTTCGCGGCCTCCGGCTTGCGCAGCAGCGTGCACACCTTGAGGGACGCGGGCTCGCGCGAGCCGAGGTTGGACAGCAGCCACGACAGGGTCAGGCCGGAGTCGATGATGTCCTCGACGATCAGGACGTGCTTGCCCTTGATGTCGGTGTCGAGGTCCTTGAGGATCCGGACCACTCCGGAGGACTGGGTGCCCGCGCCGTACGACGACACGGCCATCCAGTCCATGGTGACCGGGGTGGACAGGGCGCGAGCCAGGTCCGCCATGACCATGACGGCGCCCTTCAGCACGCCGACGATGAGCAGGTCCTTGCCCGCGTACTCCGCGTCGATCTTCGCGGCCAGCTCGGCCAGCTTCGCGTCGATCTCTTCCTTGGTGATGAGCACCGACTGGAGGTCGGTGCCCATGTCTTTCGCGTCCACCCGCATCACTTTCGGTCGTCCCACCGGCCCGCGGAGAAGAGTCGGGAAAACAGCTGGAACCAGTTGCCACCGGTCTTCCGCGTCAGCCTTGCCGGATCACCAGTCTGCCACCCTGCCGCTGAGCGACGACTTTGCCCGGGAGATTGATGGCCCCCTGGCCGCGCCATCCGGTGATGAGCCGGTCGACCTCTTCGATGTGCCGGGCGAACAGCGCGCCCGCCGGAGCACCGGCCTCGATGGCCGCCCGCCGCACGATGCGGCGGCGCACCGCGGGCGGGAGGGCGAAGAGCTTCGCGCACTCCAGGCGCCCGGACGCGTCCCGCACGGACGTCTCGGCCTGGGCGGCCCAGGCGTCGAGCGCGTCGGCGTCGTCCCGGGAGAGCTGGGCCGTACGGGCGAGGGCCTCCACGACACCCTTGCCGAGCGCCTTCTCCAGGGCGGGCAGGCCCTCGTGGCGCAGGCGGGAGCGGGTGTAGGCCGGGTCCGCGTTGTGCGGGTCGTCCCAGACCGGCAGGGACTGGACCATGCACGCCTTGCGCGCGGTCTGCCGGTCGATGTGCAGGAACGGCCGGCGGTAGCGGCCGCGGGTGCCGGACACGGCGGCCATGCCGGACAGGGAGCGGATGCCGGAGCCGCGCGCGAGACCGAGCAGGACCGTCTCGGCCTGGTCGTCGCGGGTGTGCCCGAGCAGCACGGCGGCGGCGCCGTGCCGGTCGGCGACGGCGTCCAGGGCCGCGTACCGGGCGTCGCGGGCGGCGGCCTCGGGGCCGCCGTCACGGCCCACCGACACGGCGAGCGACTCGACCGGGTCGAGGCCGAGGGTGGTCATGCGCGCGACGACCTCGGCGGCGCGCAGGTCGGAGCCCGCCTGGAGGCCGTGGTCGACGGTGACGGCACCGGCGCGGATGCCCAGCTTGGGGGCCTCGAAGGCGAGGGCGGAGGCGAGCGCCATGGAGTCGGCGCCGCCCGAGCACGCCACGAGCACGAGCGGCGAGGGGGGCGGCTCGTGTGCGGGGCCCACCGTGTGGGGGGTGTGGGGGGCGTGCGCGTCTGCGTGGGGGGAGTGCGGGGAGTCGAGTTCGCGCTGGGCGGCGACGTCGGTCAGTACGTCGTGAAGTACGCGGCGGACCGCCAGGCGTATCGCCGCGACCGCAGGATGGGGACCCATTCCGGTTGGTTCCCTTCATGAAGTTCGGGGGTGAGCCTCGGGGCTGTCACTCAGCGCCCTCGCGTGGGGGTCGCGAGGTACGGATCCCATGATCCCCACACAATCGGTCACTGAGAGTGTGTCGATGGTGACAGAACCGAGCCGTTACCCGAGCATTGCACGCCTACCCATGGCTCACGGTCCCTCGGACGGGTGATAACGGGGGCGTTCTCCTGCCGTCGGCCGCATCTGTTCGCTCAGTCTGCCTTACGGTGCACCCGCGCGACCCAGTCCGCTGGTTTGGCGATCTCCGCCTTGGTGGGAAGTGTGTTCGGAGAGGTCCATACGCGGTTGAAGCCGTCCATGCCGACCTCGTCGACGACGGCCCGCACGAAGCGCTCCCCGTCGCGATACTGCCGCAGCTTGGCGTCCAGGCCGAGCAGCTTGCGCAGCGCCTGGTCCAGGCGGCTCGCACCGCGCTGGCGGCGCTCCTTGAACTTCTCCCGGATCTCACCGACGGACGGCACGACGCCGGGGCCCACGCCGTCCATCACGTAGTCCGCGTGGCCCTCCAGGAGGGACATCACGGCCGTCAGGCGGGCCAGGATCTCGCGCTGCGTGGGCGTCTGGACCAGGTCCACGAAGGAGCGGCCGCCGTCGTCCTCCTCGGCCTCGGGGCGCCCGCCCGCGAGGCTCTGCGCGGCCTCCCTGATGCGCTCCAGGACGGTCATCGGGTCCACCTCGGTCTCCCCGAGGAACGCCTGGATCTCACTCTCCAGGTGGTCGCGCAGCCACGGCACGGACGAGAACTGGGTACGGTGCGTCTCCTCGTGCAGGCACACCCAGAGGCGGAAGTCGTGCGGGTCGACGTCCAGTTCGCGCTCCACGTGCACGATGTTCGGCGCCACGAGGAGGAGCCTGCCGCCGCCGTTCGCCCCCGCGGGCAGTTCGCGGGTGGCCGGGGCGAAGGTCTCGTACTGGCCGAGGACACGGGACGCGAGGAAGGACAGCAGCATGCCCAGCTCCACGCCCGTCACCTTGCCGCCGACCGCGCCGAGGACGGCGCCGCCCGGACCGCTGCCGCGGCGGTCCCTCATCTTCTCCAGGAGGGGCTTGAGGACCTCCCGGAACCCTGCCACGTTCGCCCGGACCCAGCCCGCGCGGTCGACCACGAGGACGGGCGTGTCATGGGTCTCGTCCGTCCCCATCCTGGTGAAGGAACGGACGTGCTCCTCCGAGGACTTGGCGTGCCGGCGCAGCTCCGCGACCACGGCGCGGGCCTCGTCCCGGCTCACCTCCGGGCCCGGCCGCACGAGCCGGGTCGCGGTCGCCACCGCGAGATTCCAGTCGACCATCTCCGCACCACCGAGGCTCGTCATGTGTCAACGGTACGTGGTCGGCCGCGCGCGCGTACCGGGTTGGGGCGCCCTTCGGCCGGGCTCACGGCCCCGCGGGGCGCGTCAGGAGGCGCAGCCGCAGGCGGCTGTCGCCGAGGCCATGGCGTCCAGGGCCGCCTGGGCGCCGGTCGCGTCCGTGGTGCCCGTCGTCATGAAGGCGAAGGCGAGCAGCCGCCCGTCGGCGGTGACGACCGTGCCGGCCAGGGCGTTGACGCCCGTGAGCGTGCCGGTCTTGGCGCGGACCAGGCCCGTGCCCGGCGACCCCTTCGGGTAGCGGTCGACGAGGGTGCCGGTGAAGCCCGCGACGGGCAGTCCCGTGACCACGGAGCGCAGCTCCGGGTGGTCGCGGTCGGCGGCGCGGGCGAGCAGCGCGGCGAGCAGGTCCGCGCTGAGCAGGTCCTCGCGGTCGAGGCCGCTGCCGTCGGCGAACTCGGCCCCCGACAAGGGGAGGTCGAGCTTCTTCAGCCGGGCCCGGACGGCCTGGGAGCCGCCGGCGAAGCTCGGCCGCTCCCCGCTCGCCCGGGCGGTCTCGCGCGCGAGGGCCTCGGCGATGTCGTTGTCGCTGTGGGTCAGCATGCGCTCGACGAGCACGGAGAGGGCGGGCGAGGAGGTCCGTGCCAGCTTGGCCGCGCGCGGGGAGGCCTTGGCGGGGCCGGGGTCGCCCTGCACGTCGACGCCCCGCTCGCGCAGCAGGTCCGCGAACTTGCGGG
Organism: Streptomyces sp. NPDC045778; assembly: GCF_056431945.1. NCBI lineage: Bacteria > Bacillati > Actinomycetota > Actinomycetes > Kitasatosporales > Streptomycetaceae > Streptomyces > Streptomyces sp. NPDC045778. Next base: position 201,420 of record NZ_JBWKJZ010000011.1, on the reverse strand, counting down.
CGGCGTCCGCCGCCGGGTCGGTGCTGCGCGGGGCGGGGCCCGACGTGGAGTCGTCGAGGCGGCCCTCGTCGACCATGAGGGGGCTGACCGGCGTGATGTTCTCGTTCGGTCCGATGGGGTGCTGTGCGGGGCCCGCGTACCGGGAGGTGTCGTACGAGAGGGTCACCCGGCCCTTGGTGCCGCGCTTCTTCAGGGCGCGGGCCGTGTCGTCGGCCAGCTCGCGCAGATCGGCGAAGCCCGTCACGTAGCGGCCCTCCTTGCGCGCGGTCAGCGTGGGGTCGCCGCCGCCGACCAGGACGACCTTCCGGGAGCCGCGTTCCAGGACGGTGCGCGTGGTGAGGCGGTGATCGGGGCCCACGGCGGAGAGCGCGGCCACGGCTGTAGCGATCTTGGTGGTGGAGGCGGGTGTCAGGGCGTCGCCCGCGCGCTCGCCGTACAGGCGCTTGCCGGTGGTGACGTCGACGACGACCGCGGAGCGCTCGGGGCCGAGCGCCCGGTCCTTCAGGACCGGCTCCAGGACGTCGGAGAGCGCCTTGCCGCCCGGCTTCGCGCGCGCGGGGGCGCCGAGCCCGGCGAGCACGGCAGGGGCGCTCGGAGCGGCCTCCGGGCCCCCCGTTCCCGGAAAGCCAAGGTGATCTGCGCCACCCCCGGCCTCCTGAGAGGCGGCGGAGCGACGCTCCGCCGTACGCTGACCGGAGGAGTCCCAGGGCCCGGCCGCGGTGACCGCCACGGCCGCGACGGCGAGGCCCACGGCGGCGGAGCCTGTCGTGACCTGCCATGTCTTGGCTGTCCGGAGTTGCCCGGCAGGCCTGACGGCAAGCCGCCGCAGCAGCGGCAGCGGCCGCCGGAGCCACCGCCAAGTCATGCGCTCGTCCACGACGACCTGCCCCTTTCGCGATCACACATCTGCGTGAGGGACACTTAACCACCCGAAGTATGTGCTGATCATGGAGGAGCCACCCGTGGAGTTCGACGTCACCATCGAGATTCCGAAGGGTTCGCGGAACAAGTACGAGGTCGACCACGAGACCGGCCGTATCCGCCTGGACCGTCGACTCTTCACGTCCACCAGCTACCCGGCGGACTACGGCTTCGTCGAGAACACCCTGGGCGAGGACGGCGACCCGCTGGACGCCCTGGTGATCCTGGACGAGCCGACCTTCCCCGGTTGCCTCATCAAGTGCCGCGCGATCGGCATGTTCCGGATGACCGACGAGGCGGGCGGCGACGACAAGCTGCTCTGCGTCCCGGCCTCCGACCCGCGCGTCGAGCACCTGCGCGACATCCACCACGTGTCCGAGTTCGACCGCCTGGAGATCCAGCACTTCTTCGAGGTCTACAAGGACCTGGAGCCCGGCAAGTCCGTCGAGGGCGCCGACTGGGTCGGCCGTGCCGACGCCGAGGCCGAGATCGAGGCCTCGTACAAGCGCTTCCAGGCCAACGGCGGCCACTGAGCCTCAGGTACACCGACGGGCCGCGTGACCCCCACTGGGGTCACGCGGCCCGTTTGTGCGTTCGGAAGCATACTGAGATGAATGAAAACGGTAAGCATCAATTGAGGCACCCCGACGGCGGGTGACCACGTACGCGAGAGCGGCGCCGGCTTCGGCGCAAAGAGGGGAGCGAGGCGGCGCCGGTGGCTGACCCGGAGGACGAGGACCGCAAGCCGCAGTCGGACGAGGCGCGCAGCGCCTTCGCTCCGGTGGGCGGGGTCGAGCAGGCAGTGGCACCGGAGGAGGACCATCCGTCCTCGGAGTTCACGATCCCCACGGGGCTGAGGATTCCCCCCGCGCCCGAGGACAAGGAGTCCTCGGCCTTCACCACGCCGCCTGCCTACGACGCGCGGCAGTCGCCGCCCGCCTTCACGCCACCCGGCGGGGTGCCGGTGGTCCGGCTCACCAAGGAAGCGCCCTGGCAGGACCGGATGCGCACGATGCTGCGCACCCCGGTCGCCGAGCGCCCGGCCCCCGAGGCCACCCAGCGCCACGAGGACGACTCGGGGCCCGCCGTGCCGCGCGTGCTCGACCTGACGCTGCGCATCGGCGAGCTGCTGCTCGCGGGCGGCGAGGGCGCCGAGGACGTGGAGGCGGCGATGTTCGCCGTCACGCACGCGTACGGCCTCGACCGCTGCGAGCCGAACGTCACGTTCACGCTGATCGCCATCTCGCACCAGCCGTCGCTCGTCGACGACCCCGTCACGGCGTCGCGTACGGTACGCCGCCGGGGCACCGACTACACCCGCCTCCAGGCCGTCTACCGGCTCGTCGACGACATCAGCTCCGAAGAGGTCGACGTCTCCCCCGAGGAGGCCTACCGGCGCCTCGCGGAGATCCGGCGCAATCGCCACCCCTACCCGGGGTGGGCCCTCACGGCGGCCGGCGGGCTGCTCGCGGGCGCGGCGTCCGTGCTCGTCGGCGGCGGGCTCGTGGTGTTCGTCGCCGCGGCGATCGGCGCGATGCTCGGCGACCGGCTCGCGTGGCTGTGCGCGGGGCGCGGGCTTCCGGAGTTCTACCAGTTCGTGGTGGCGGCGATGCCGCCCGCCGCGATGGGCGTGGCCATCAGCCTGCTCGACCTCCAGGACGTACGGGCCTCCGCGGTGATCACCGGTGGGCTCTTCGCGCTGATCCCGGGGCGGGCCCTGGTCGCGGGCGTGCAGGACGGCCTGACCGGGTACTACATCACCGCCGCCGCCCGGCTCCTGGAGGTCGGGTATCTGATCGTCGGGATCGTCTGCGGCGTCCTGATCGTGCTCTATCTGGGCGTGCAGCTGGACGCGGGCCTCAACCCGGAGACGTCGATCCACTCCACCGACCGGCCGCTGATCCAGATCCTCGCGTCCATGGCGCTGAGCTGCGCCTTTGCCATCCTGCTCCAGCAGGAACGTTCCACCGTGCTGCTCGTGACCCTGAACGGCGGCGTGGCCTGGGTCGTGTTCGGCGCCCTCGCCCGGGCCGGGGACATCTCGCCGGTGGCCGCGACGGCCGTCGCGGCGGGTCTGGTGGGCCTGTTCGGGCAGATGCTCTCGCGCTACCGGTTCGCGTCCGCGCTGCCGTACGTGACGGCGGCGATCGGCCCGCTGCTGCCGGGCAGCGCCACGTACTTCGGGCTCCTGGAGATCGCCCGGAACAACCTGAACCCGGGGCTCGCCTCGCTGTCCAAGGCGGCGGCGCTCGCCCTCGCCATCGCAATAGGGGTGAACCTGGGCGGGGAGCTGTCGCGGCTCTTCCTCAAGGGGCCGCGGCCGCGGCAGGAGGCCCAGGGGCGCCGCGCGGCCAAGCGGACGCGCGGCTTCTAGTCCGTCCTGCCCGGTCAGTACCGGGGGTGGCCCTGCTGGGGCTCGTCGGGGTGCTGCGGCTGCTGGTGGCCGCCCTGCTGGTGGCCCTGCTGGCGCGGGGGCTGCTGGTACTGGCCCTGCTGGTGAGGGTAGGGCTGCTGCTGGGCCTGGTACTGCTGGCTGTCCGCCGGGGCGCCGGTGCCGTACTGCCCCTCGTACTGCCCCTCGTACTGGTTGCCGTACTGGCCGCCGTACTGGTTGTCCTGGGGGTACTGCTGCTGGTGCTGGTACTGCTGCTGGCCCTCGTACTGCGGGGCGTACTGCTGGTGGTCCGTCTGGCCGCCGTACTGCTGGTGCGGGTACTGCTGGGGGTACTGCTGCTGGTGCTGGGCCGGGTACTGCGGCTGCTGGGCCTGGTACTGGGACTGGTCGGGGTACTGGCCCGGGTACTGGTGCTGCTGGTGCTGGTGCTGCTGGCCGGGGTACTGCGGCTGCTGCGGCTGCTGCGGCTCGTACTGCCGGGCGGCCTCGGGGGTGCTCGCGGTGGCGTCGTCCTGGGCGGCCGGGGACGCCGGGGCCTGGGCGGCGGCCTTCTTCTTCTGCGAGCGGGCCCGCAGGAACTCGATGATGATCGGCACCACCGAGATGAGGACGATCAGGATGAGGATCGCCTCGATGTTCTTGTGGACGAACTCGTGCTTGCCGAGCCAGGCGCCGAGCAGCGTGACACCCGCGCCCCACAGGATGCCGCCGATGACGTTGAACGTGATGAACGAGCGGTAGCGCATGCCGCTGACGCCCGCGATGATCGGCGTGAACGTGCGCACGATCGGCACGAAACGGGCCAGGACGAGGGACTTCGGGCCGTGCTTCTCGAAGAACTCGTGCGCTTTCGTCACGTTCTCCTGCTTGAAGAGGCGGGAGTCCGGGCGGTTGAACAGCGAGGGGCCGACCTTCTTGCCGAACAGATAGCCCGCCTGGTCACCGAGGACCGCCGAGATGGAGATCAGCACGCAGGCCAGCCAGAGAGGGACGTCCAGCTTGCCCGTCGTGATCAGCAGGCCCGTGGTGAACAGGAGCGAGTCGCCCGGCAGGAAGAAGCCGATGAGCAGCCCCGACTCGGCGAAGACGATGAGGAGCAGGCCCCAGAGACCGAACTGGTTCAGCAGGTAGTCCGGATCCAACCAGGTTGGTCCGAGCGCAAGCGTCTGCACGGTTCCGGGCTCCTGTGGGTGTGAGGGGTGCGGCTGGGGGCGCGGCGCCGCCGCGCCGCCCAAAGCTATCAACGCCGGGCGGGAGCGGCGGGTTCCATCGTGCGGTCCAGGGGCCCGCGCGGGCCTGGCGCGCGGCTCCCCGCGCCCCCTTTGCGGCGCTACGCGTGCCGTGCCGCGTTCGCCGCGATGGCGTCGCGCAGGTAGACCGCCAGGCCCGGGCGGATGGCGTCGTACGTGGCCGTGAAGCGCGGGTCGTCCACGTACATGGCGCCCAGGCACGCGTGCATCTCGTGCGAACAGTCGTAGTAGCTCTCGTGGATCAGCAGCCGGTGGGCCTCGGCCGCGTCCATGGCCTCCGGGGACGCGGCGGGCGTACCGGCGTCGAGCAGGTCCGCCACGCGCGCGTGGAGGGCGTCCATGCTGTCGTTGATCCGCTGCCAGTCCTCCTTGGTGTACGCGGCCGTACGGCGGCGCGACTCGGCGTAGGCCTCCGTGTTGCCCCAGCGGCTCTGCACCTCGTCCTCGTACTGGTCGGGATCGAAGTCTCCGAAGACCTCGAACTTCTCCTCGGGCGTGAGGTTGATCCCCATGCGTCTCGCCTCCATGGCGGTCTCGACAGCGGCTGCCATCTCCTGGAGCCTCTCGATGCGCTCGGTGAGCAGCCCGTGCTGGCGCCGCAGGTGCTCCCGCGGGTCGGCGTCGGGGTCGTCGAGCAGCGCGGCGATCTCGTCGAGCTGGAAGCCCAGCTCTCGGTAGAACCGGATCCGCTGGAGCCGGTCGAGGTCGGCGTCGCTGTAGCGCCGGTGGCCCGCGTGGCTGCGCCCGCCGGGCACCAGGAGGCCGATCTCGTCGTAGTGGTGCAGGGTGCGCACCGTGACCTTGGCGACGGCCGCCACCTGTCCGACGGAGTAGCTCACCGCTGTCTCCTTTCCTTCTGACGTCGACAAGCCTGGATCCTCACGTCGCGTGAGGTGCAAGCCCAGGATGCTCCAGGTGTTGTGCCGGTTTTGTCCGCTTACAGTGGCCGGAAGGGCCCGGGTGGGCGTGGAGGAGCCCTCAAGAGCCGACCTTCGGGAGGCACCGCCGTGTCGCTGCACCGTGGCACCGACGAGGGCGGCGACGCGCGCCCGCTGTCCGTGAACCCGTTCTTCGGCGAGGCGAACCCGGCGGGCGGCATGACCGAGGCCCCGCCCAAGCACCGCCTCCCCAAGGACCCGATGGCGCCGTCCACGGCGTACCAGCTGGTCCACGACGAGCTGATGCTCGACGGCAACTCCCGGCTCAACCTCGCCACCTTCGTCACCACCTGGATGGAGCCGCAGGCCGGCGTGCTGATGGCGGAGTGCCGGGACAAGAACATGATCGACAAGGACGAGTACCCGCGCACGGCCGAGCTGGAGCGGCGCTGCGTGGCGATGCTCGCCGACCTGTGGAACGCGCCGGACCCGGCGGCCGCCGTGGGCTGCTCGACGACCGGGTCGAGCGAGGCGTGCATGCTCGCGGGCATGGCGCTCAAGCGCCGCTGGGCGAAGCGCAACGCCGACCGGTATCCGTCCCGCGAGGCCCGGCCCAACCTCGTCATGGGCGTGAACGTGCAGGTGTGCTGGGAGAAGTTCTGCGCCTTCTGGGAGGTGGAGGCGCGGCAGGTCCCCATGGAGGGCGACCGGTACCACCTCTCCCCGGAGGCCGCGGCCGCGCTCTGCGACGAGAACACGATCGGGGTCATCGCCGTCATGGGGTCCACGTTCGACGGTTCGTACGAGCCCGTGGCGGACGTCTGCGCGGCCCTCGACGCGCTCCAGGAGCGCACGGGGCTCGATGTGCCCGTGCACGTGGACGGGGCCTCCGGCGCGATGGTGGCGCCCTTCCTCGACGAGGACCTGGTGTGGGACTTCCGGCTGCCGCGCGTGGCGTCGATCAACACCTCCGGGCACAAGTACGGGCTCGTCTACCCCGGGGTCGGCTGGGCGCTGTGGCGCACGGCGGCCGAGCTTCCGGAGGAGCTGGTCTTCCGCGTGAACTACCTGGGCGGTGACATGCCGACCTTCGCCCTGAACTTCTCCCGGCCCGGGGCGCAGGTCGTCGCGCAGTACTACACCTTCCTGCGGCTCGGCCGGTCCGGGTACCGGGCGGTGCAGCAGGCCTCGCGGGACGTGGCGCGGGGGCTCGCCGGGCAGGTCGAGGCCCTCGGCGACTTCCGGCTCCTCACGCGCGGGGACGAGCTGCCGGTGTTCGCCTTCACGACGGCGGACGGCGTGCGCGCGTACGACGTCTTCGACGTGGCGCGCCGACTGCGGGAGCGGGGGTGGCTGGTGCCCGCCTACACCTTCCCCCCGCACCGCGAGGACCTGGCGGTGCTGCGGGTGGTGTGCCGCAACGGCTTCTCCGCCGACCTCGCGGGACTGTTCGCGGATGACCTGCGGCGGCTGCTGCCCGAGCTGCGCCGGCAGCCGGGGCGGCTGGCGGGGGACCGGAGGGGGGCGTCGGGGTTCCACCACTGAGGCGGGCCCGCGCGGGGCGCCCCTTCCCGAACCGGGGGCAGAGCCCTCAGGAATCGGGAAGGGGCGGTTCAGGGGCGCCACCCGCGAGGGCCGCCCCTAGCGGCTCAGCGCGCTGAAGCGGCGTACCGCCAAGGGGAGGAACACCGCCACCAGGGCCAGCGGGGAGAGGACCGCGAGGAGTTCGGCGTGGGCGGCGGCCCAGGAGGCGTCGGCCGGGCCGGACTCGTTCCCGAACAGGTCACGGACCGCCGTGGCCGTCGCCGACATCGGGTTCCACTCCACCGCCGCCCCCAGCCAGTCCGGCATGGTCCCCGGCACCGTGAACGCGTTGGAGAAGAACCCGACCGGCCAGACGAGGATCTGCACGGCCGCCACCAGCTCCGGCCTGCCCGCCACCATCGCCAGATAGATGCCGAGCCACAGCATCGCGAACCGCAGCAGCATCAGAAGCCCCACCGCCCCGGCCACCCCGGCGAGGGACCCGTGCCAGCGCCAGCCGATGGCGAGGCCCACGCCCATCATGACGATCAGCGAGGCGAAGGACTGGAGCATGTCCGCGACCGAACGGCCCACCAGGACCGCGCCGTTGGTCATCGGCATGGAGCGGAAGCGGTCCACCACGCCCTTGTTGAGGTCGCCGGTGACCGCGACCATCGTGGCGTCCAGGCCGAACACCATGGTCAGCGCGAACATGCCGGGCACGAGGAAGTCGACGTAGTCCCCCGCGATGCCCTTCCCGCCGCCGATCAGGTAGTTGAACATCAGCAGCATCATGACCGGGAAGGCGAGCCCGACGAAGACCTGGACGGGCTGGCGCGCCCAGTGGGCGAGTTCGCGCCGGGTCATGGTCCAGGAGTCGGTGACGGCCCAGCCGACGGACGTGCCCGCCCCCGTGCCCGCGCGCGTGATCGTGCTCATACGGTCTCCTTCACCGGCTTGTCGGCTTCGGTGTGCTCGGCACGTCCCGTGAGGCTCAGGAACACCTCGTCGAGCGTCGGCCTGCGCACCGCGATGTCCTCCGCCTCGATGCCTGCCTCCTGGAGCGCCCGTACGAGCCGTGTCAGGGCGTCCATGCGGTCCGTGACGGGCACGCTGGCCAGGCGGCGGTCGGCGTCCACCGTGACGTCGCCGGGGTCGCCGGGGAGCAGCCGGGCCGCCCGCACCAGCTGGGCGCCGTCGCGGACGACGAGGTCGATGCGGTCGCCGCCGAGGCGTGCCTTCAGGTCGTCGGCCGTGCCCTCGGCGATCACCCTGCCGCTGTCGATCAGGGAGATGCGGTCGGCCAGCTGGTCGGCCTCCTCCAGGTACTGCGTCGTCAGGAGTACCGTCGTGCCGCCGCCCACCAGGGAGCGCACCGCGTCCCACACCTCCGCGCGCCCTCGCGGGTCCAGGCCCGTCGTCGGCTCGTCCAGGAACAGCACCTCCGGTTCCGTGATCAGCGACGCCGCGAGGTCCAGGCGGCGCCGCATGCCGCCGCTGTACCGCTTGACCGCCTTGCCGCCCGTGTCGGCGAGGCCGAAGCGGGCGAGCAGCTCGTCGGCCCGCACGCGCGCGTGGCGGGCGCCCAGGTGGTAGAGCCGCCCGAACATCTCCAGGTTCTGCCGGCCGCTCAGCTCCTCGTCGAGCGCCGCGTGCTGGCCGAGCAGGCCGATGCGGCGGCGCACCTCCCCGGCCGCGCGCCGGGCGTCGCACCCGGCGATCTCCACCCGGCCCTCGTCGGCCGTGAGCAGCGTGGACATGATGCGCACCGCCGTGGTCTTGCCCGCGCCGTTCGGGCCCAGCACGGCGTGCACGGTGCCGCGCCCCGCCACCAGGTCGAGCCCGTCCAGGGCCCGCTTCTCGCCGTACCGCTTCCGTACGCCGTCAAGGACGATCGCGTCCGTCATCCGACTCCTTCCGCGCTCCACTCCCGCAGCCTAGTCAAGTTTGACTAGGCCGACAGAGGAAGCTACTCCCCCGAAGTCGGGTTAGTCAAACTTGATTACTTGATCCACAGGGAGCGCGCCACGAGTCGCTTCCGACTAGCGGTGGTCCCCGGGGTGCTTCTCCCCCGTCGCGTAGGGGTTCTCCTCACCCTCCACGGACAGCCCGACGAAGGGGTCCCCCTCACCGGCGAAGATGTAGGCGCCGTTCTGGATGCGCTCGACGAGGCCCTTCGTCCACTCCGCGCCCGCGTCGGCAGAGTGGACCCAGAGGTTCATGATCTCGCCGATGTGGCCGAGCTGCTCGGGGCCGTCCTCGGGCGTGTAGTACTCCGTGACGGAGTGGCGCCAGTCCTCCAGGGCGCGCACCCGCTCCTTGAGGAGCGAGACGACTTCCTCGCGCGGCAGGTGGACCATGAAGCCCACGGCCGCCGAGAGCACGTCGGACTTCTGGTCGTGCGCGACGGCGGTCAGGGCGTCACGGAGAAGGGCCAGGAACTCCTGGGTGCCCTTCTCCGTGATCTCGTACTCGGTGCGGGGCGGGCCGCCCGCCGTGGAGGGCGCGGTCTCGTGCTCGTGCAGCATTCCCTGCTTGGCCAGCTGCCGCAGCGCGTGGTAGATCGACCCGGGCTTGGCGTTGGACCACTCGTGGGCGCCCCAGTACTCCAGGTCGTTGCGCACCTGGTAGCCGTGCGCCCGTCCGTGCTGGCGGACCGCCCCGAGGACGAGCATCCGGATCGCCGACATTCACCGCACCCTTCGTCTACAGTCTTCAACTTTGACTAGGGTACGGCTCGGGAGCCCCGGTACGCCTCAGCCCCAGGACTGTCCCGACTCCAGCGCCACCAGCTCGAAGGCCGTCCTGCCGTCCAGGCTCTCGCGGATGATGTCCGCGTGGCCCGCGTGGCGGCCGATCTCCTCGACGAGGTGCAGCAGCAGCCAGCGCATCGACACCGCGCCGCCCTGGGGGAACCACGGCGCGTCGGGCAGCGGGAAGGTGTCGTTCAGGCTCGGCACGGACCGGATGAACTCCTCGGTCTCGGCGGCCACTTCGGCCCAGAAGGCGAGGATGCCGGCGAGCGTCTCACCCTCGACGAGCCGGAAGCTCTCGCCCCAGGTCTCCTCGGTGCGCTGCCGCTCGTTGGGCTTCCGCTGGGCCATGCGCAACCAGTTCAGCTCGGTCTCGGCGACGTGCTTGACCAGGCCGCCGAGGGACAGCTCGCTGGCGCTCGGGCGGCTCTTCGCCTGCTCGTCGTCCAGGCCGAGCACCGAGCGGCGCAGGCCGCCGCGCTGGGCCTCGACAAAGCTGAGCAGGGCGCCGCGCTCGTCGCCGTGGGCTTCCGCGTTGACGTGAGTGGGCATGGGGTCCGCCTCTCCCGAAGGGTGCTCGCCGGGCTTTCCGACACCTCGTACGCTACGGACCCTTGCGGACAGGTGCTGTCCTCAAGCGTCAGCGGCTTTCCGGTGTCGGATCACGGCTCCCTGGAACCCCGGCGGCCCGCTCAGAACGGGAAGCGCGAGCGGCCGTGCTGGACCGAGATCCACTTCAGCGTGGTGAAGGCCTCCACGGTCGACTCGCCGTTGAGGCGTCCCACGCCCGAGTGCTTCTCGCCGCCGAACGGCACGATCGGCTCGTCGTGCACGGTGCCGTCGTTGATGTGGATCATGCCGGTGCGGATGCGCTGGGCGAGGCGTACTCCGCGCTCGGTGCTGCCGGTGTGGACGGCGCCGCTCAGTCCGTACGGCGTCTCGTTGGCGATGCGGACGGCCTCGTCCTCGCCGTCGAACGGCAGGATGATCGCGACCGGCCCGAAGACCTCCTGGCGCAGCACCGGGGAGTCCTCGGGGAGGTCCGTGAGGACGGACGGGAACACCAGATTGCCGTCCGTGGAGCCGTGCAGCAGGGCCGTGGCGCCCGCCTGCACGGTCTGAGCGACCAGCGACGAAACCCCCTCCGCCTGCGAGGAGTTGATGAGCGGGCCGATGTGCGTCGAGGGGTCCGCCGGGTCGCCGACCTTCAGGGTCTTGACCTTGGCGACGAACTTCTCGGTGAACTCGTCCCGCAGCGAGCTGTCCACCAGGATGCGGTTCGCCGCCATGCACACCTGCCCCTGGTGCACGAAGCGGCTGAAGACGGCGGCGTCCACCGCGTAGTCGACGTCGGCGTCGTCCAGGACGATCAGCGCGCTGTTGCCGCCCAGTTCGAGGATGCAGCGCTTGAAGGTCTGGGCGCAGACCGTGGCGACGTGGCGGCCCACGGCGTCCGAGCCGGTGAAGGAGATGACCCCGGGCACCGGGTGCTCCAGGAGCGCGTCGCCGATCTCGGCGATGTCCGTGATCACGACGTTCAGGACGCCCGCGGGCAGGCCCGCGTCCTCGAAGATCTTGGCGACCAGGCTGCCGCCGAGCACGGGCGCGTTCTGGTGCGGCTTGAGGACGACGGCGTTGCCGAGCGCGATGGCCGGGGCGACCGACTTCAGCGAGAGCAGGAAGGGGAAGTTGAAGGGGCTGATGACGCCGACGACGCCGACCGGGACGCGGTAGAGGCGGTTCTCCTTGGTGTCGTCGGGGGAGGGAAGTATGCGGCCCTGCGGGGCGAGCGCCAGGTGCACCGCCTCGCGCAGGAACTCCTTGGCCAGGTGCAGCTCGAAGGCGGCCTTGACGAGGGTGCCGCCCAGCTCCGCGACGATCGCCTCGGTGATCTCGGCCTCGCGCTCCTCGACGATCCGCAGGGCGCGCTCGAAGACCGCGCGGCGCGTGTAGGGGTTGGTCGCGCCCCAGGACTCCTGCGCGCGCTGGGCGGCGCGGTAGGCCTGGTCGATCTCCACGGCCGTGGCGACCGTGATCGACGCCAGCTTCTCCCCGTCGTACGGGTTGAAGTCGATGATGTCCCAGGAACCTGAGCCGGTCTTCCACTCACCGTCGATGTACTGGTGAGCCAGATCGGTGAAGAAGGACATGAGTCGGGACCCCTTGCCGCGGAAGAGCAGACACCTGAATTCCAGTCATACTACTGACGATTCAGGTCAGTTGGAGTAGACCACGGAGAAGGTCACGGCTGTCGGCCGGATTCGGACAGTCCTCCTGCAGCTCGGCCATCGCCCGCTCGTACTGGGCCACTTCCTCCCGCTTGTCCAGATACAGGGCGCCGGTCAGCTGCTCCAGGTAGACGACGTCCGAGAGGTCGGACTCCGGGAAGCTGAGCATCGTGAAGGCGCCGCTCTCACCCGCGTGCCCGCCGAAGGTGAAGGGCATGACCTGCAACGTCACGTTCGGCCGCTCGGAGATGTCGATCAGGTGCTGGATCTGGCCCCGCATCACTTCGCGGTCGCCGTACGGCCGCCGCAGCGCCGCCTCGTCGAGCACGCACTTGAACTGCGGCGCGCGCTCGGACACGAGCAGCTTCTGCCGCTCCAGGCGCAGGGCCACCCTGCGGTCGATGTCAGCCTGGCTGACCTTGGCCGGACGGCCTGCGCGGCCGCGGCCTGCGGCCTTGCCCGCGGCGACCTTCATGCCGCGCTCGACGACGGCGTGGGCGTACGCCTCGGTCTGCAACAGGCCGTTGATGAACTGGACTTCGTAGACGCGGATGAGGGACGCGGCACCCTCCAGGCCGATATATGTCTGGAACCAGCCCGGCAGGACGTCGGAGTAACTGTGCCACCAGCCGGTCAGGTTGGCCTCCTTGGCGAGCGAGAGGAGCGCGGAGCGCTCGGCCTCGTCGGTGACGCCGTAGAGCGTGAGGAGGTCTTCCACGTCCCTGGACTTGAAGCTCACCCTGCCCAACTCCATGCGGCTGATCTTCGATTCGGACGCGCGGATCGAGTAGCCGGCCGCTTCGCGGGTGATGCCGCGTGCCTCCCTCAGGCGCCTCAGTTGCGAGCCCAGCAGGATGCGCCGTACCACCGAGCCGCTCGACTCCCCAGCGGTCACTTCGCTCAGTCCTCCCCAAGGTGTTGAGACTCGCAGTCTGCCATTAAACGCTTCGGGCGGTACTCGTTCGGTTACGGAAAGGGAAAGCGTAAGGCAGGTCTCCACAAGAAACCGTAGGAAGAAATGGGCAAGAATTGCCCTAGGAGCGGTCAAGTCCGGCGCGTGCACGTGCATCTGCCCTTGCATCTGCTGTACGCATTCGGAACCATGGTCGGCGCGTCACTTCTGTGCCGTTGCTCTACCGACCGGCTGTACCGACCGCGCCACCGTTCGATCGCTTTGTACCGCGAACCGCTTGTACCGCGAACCGCGAAAACCGGGGAGTGCCTCGCATGGGGACGAATGGATCAACCATGCTCGAGCCATTACGGCAGGGCCTTCCTCCGCTCGACCCCTCCGCGGTCTCCAGTGCGGCCTCCTGCGCTCTTCCCGCCCGCTACGAAGCCGTGGGCAGCGCACGCCAGTTCACCCGCAAGACGCTCACGTCGTGGGAGCTGGACGACCGGTTCGACGACATAGCGCTCGTCGTCTCCGAACTCGTCACGAACGCGCTGCGGCACGCGCTCCCCGGGGACAGGGCGCTCACCGAGGTGCACTGTGTCGTCGGCGAGGACGCGCCTGTGCGTCTGCACATGATGCGGTGGACCTCACGCCTGGTGTGCGCGGTACGGGATCCCAGCGACGACGGTCCGGTCGCGCGCGAGGCCGCTGACGCCCTCGACGACTTCGCGGCGGAGTCGGGCCGCGGGCTGTTCCTCGTGGACTCGTTCAGCGACGGCTGGGGCTGGCACCCGCTCGCGGGCGCGCTGAGCGGCAAGGTGGTGTGGGCGCTGTTCCAACTGGCCTGAGCGCCCGGCCGCTTCGGCCCGTACGCTGCCGGCTCCGGTCGGGTCCGGCCTCCGTCAGCTCCGGTCCGGCCTCCGCCGGCGCCGGTCCGGCCTGACGCCCGGCCACGCCAGTGGCCGGGCGGCCCTGCGGCCGCCCGGAGAAGCCCTGCCGCGCCCCGGCCTCACCCCCGAGGCCCTCCCGAAAATGCCTGCCCCCGTCTCCCGCGGGTGGTCACTCCCCGCGTCCCCGTGAACGATCGCCTTCCGCCGCGGTTCCCCCACGGATGATCGTTTCTGCTGGCACTGCTTGCCTTGCTCCCGCTTCCGGGCTCCTGGTCGGCCGCTCGGATCGAAGTGGTCAGCCGCTGAGCAGATGGTCGAACTCGCCGTCCTTCATGCCGAGCAGCATGGCCTCGATCTCGGCGCGCGTGTAGACGAGCGCGGGCCCGTCCGGAAACCGCGAGTTGCGGACGGCGACATCGCCGCCCGGCAGCTTCGCGAACTCCACGCAGGAACCCTGCGAGTTGCTGTGCCTGCTCTTCTGCCAGACCACCCCGTGAAGATCCGTGGCCGCCATGCCGTTGAACACGTGGTGCACAGGTCGCTCCCCGGTGGTGCCGTGGCTGTTGTTGTAGCCGTCAACTGTCCCGGATCATAGCTGTGTTCATGTGCCGATGCATGGGCAGATGCACGTGCACGCGGCGTGGTGAGCTGGTTACAGCTCCCCCGCCGCCGCGCCGAACCCCGCATGACATGCGAACGCCAGCCCCCGTCCATGATCTTCCACGCCCTCTTGCGGGCCGGGTTGTCCGGATCCGATTCCCTCGTGCATTAGGAACAGACGCGCGCGGAGGCCTTCTGGTGGCAGACGAATTTTCCGGCGGCCAGCGGGGAAGGGCCGCCGGGGGCCGGAGCCGGGCCTTCCGTGGCCGGTGAGGCTCTTCCAGGGCGGCGGGGGGCTCTTACCTGGGCGGCGGGGGGGCTCTCGCCTGGGCGGCGGGGGGCTCTTGCCTGGCTGGTGAGGGCCGCGCCCCGGCCGGAGGGCAGACGACCGCTCGTGCGCTCGCACGTGCGTCGACACGTGCGTCAGTGCCAGAGGCACTGGGGCGTCGGTCCTCGTGTCAGCCGGTGCCGGCCATGGTGGCGCCGCCTCTCCTCCACCCGGTGCGGCCGGGCCCCTGACCGGGCCGAAGCATGGGTGCTACGCGTGCGCCCCCTCGACGGCCCGGGCGCCCGCCCGGGCCGAGGGGCTGACGGCACCGCCGCGCGGCTAGCGCGACGCGTACGGGAGCAGCGCCATTTCCCTGGCGTTCTTGATGGCCCGGGACAGTTGGCGTTGCTGTTGCGACGTGACGCGGGTGATGCGGCGGGAGCGGATCTTGCCGCGGTCGGAGAGGAACCTCCGCAGCAGGTCCGTGTCCTTGTAGTCGATGTACGTGATGCCCTCCCGGTCCAGCGGGTTGGGGCGGGGCTTCGCGGGCTTGCGGTCGGGGTGGCGGGGGGACAAGGGGTCAGACCTCCAGGAGGGTGTCGAAGGCGGGCGGCAGGTTCTTCCAGGCGGCAGGTCCGGCGGCGTACTCCGCGTCCGTGAGGAGGCAGGACTCCAGGACCTGTTCGAGCGCGTCGCGGTCCAGGCCCGGCGAGGTGAACACGAGGTGCTGGCAGCAGTCGCCGTGCTCCGGGTGCCAGTCGAGGGCGGCGGCCGCGCGGCGCACCGGCGGCACGAGGTCCCAGGCGGCGTCCGGCAGGGACGCCAGCCACGGCCCCGCGTTCTCGACGCACAGGGCGCCGCCCGCCGCGTCCCAGGCGAGCAGCGTGTCGGGCCGGTCCGCGAGCCAGAACCGGCCCCGGCTGCGGGCGGCGGCGCAGGTGAGGTCCTCCAGGGCCGCGTACAGACGCTCGGGGTGGAAGGGCCGGTCGCGGTGCCACACGAGCGTGGTGACGCCGCTGTCGTCGGCGTCGGCGGGCAGCAGCGCGCACGCCGGGTGCTGCGCGGCGGCGGCCGCCTCCACGTCGAAGCCCGCGAGCGCGGCGCCCGCCAGGTCGCCGTGGCCGATGGGGACCTGGCGGGCCGTCGGGTGGAGCTGGGCCAGGAGCGCGCGGTCCTCGGCGTCGGCATCCGCGGTGTCGAGGACGGCGAGGACCGGCGGGTACTCCAGCTGGCGCGCCCAGGTGTCGGCGACGGTGCGCTGGTCGCCGGGGGCCGCGGCGAGCCCCGCGTCGGCGAGGTCGTCGCCGTTGGCGAGGCAGGGCAGGAGCAGGGCCGGCTCGACGGCCGTCATGACGCAGGTCAGGCGCAGCGCCCGCGAGCCGTGCCCGGCGATGACCTCGGCCATGGCCTTCGGCTCGACGGAGTCCCACAGCTCGACGACCGCGAGCCGGGTGAGCCCGCCCGCGGCGAGGCGCTCCAGCTCCGGCACGAGGTCCTCGCGGAGGGCGCAGCAGGCGCAGTCGTTGACGAGAGGGGCCTCGCCGGTGGACAGGAGGCCGGTGGCGTCGCGCACGGTCCGTACGACCTGGCCGGCCGTGGCGGTGGAGAGGTCGTGGTGCAGGGCCACGCTGTCGGGGACGGTGGCCAGGAGCCGCGCCACGGCCGCGGCCCTGGCCTCCGTGTGCAGCCCGGCCACGACGGCCACCGCCATGGGGCCGCCCATCAGCGGGCCTTGCTCTGGGCGGCGCCGGGCGCCGGGGCCGGATTGCCTCCGTACCGCCGCTCGAAGCGTTCCACGCGGCCCGCCGTGTCGAGGACGCGCTGCTGGCCCGTGTGGAAGGGGTGGCTCGCGGAGGAGATCTCGACGTCGATGACGGGGTACGTGCGGCCGTCCTCCCATACGACGGTCTTGTCGCTGGTCGCCGTCGAGCAGGTGAGGAAGGCGAAGTCACCGGCCTTGTCGCGGAAGACGACGGGGCCGTACGGCGGGTGGATGTCGGGGCGCACGGGGATCAGCGCTCCTCTCGGAAGTCGACGTGGCGGCCTGCGACCGGGTCGTACTTGCGCAGGGTCAGGCGGTCGGGGTCGTTACGCCGGTTCTTGCGGGTCACGTAGGTGTACCCGGTGCCGGCGGTGGACCGGAGCTTGATGACCGGGCGGAGTTCGTTGCGAGCCATGACGGCTAGTATATGAAAATGAATCCCGTTTCCAAATGGACGGGAGCGAGACCGACCGAGAGGTGCGTCACCTTGTCCGCCCACTGCCAGCTGACCGGCGCGAAGCCGGGTTTCGGCAAGAACGTCTCCCACTCCCACCGGCGCACCTCGCGCCGCTTCGACCCGAACGTGCAGAGCAAGCGCTACTGGCTGCCGAGCGAGAGCCGGTACGTGCGCCTGCGGCTGAGCGCCAGGGGCATCAAGACCGTCGACGTGATCGGCGTCGAGGCCGCCGTCGCCCGGATCCGTGCGCGCGGGGTGAAGGTCTGATGGCCAAGAAGAGCAAGGTCGCGAAGAACGAGAAGCGGCGCGAGGTCGTCGCCCGGTACGCCGAGCGGCGGGCGGAGCTGAAGGAGATCATCCGCCGCCCGTCCACGCCGGAGCCCGAACGGCTTGCGGCGCGACGCGAGTTGGCGCGCCAGCCCCGCGACGCCAGCGCCACGCGCGTCCGCAACCGCGACAGCGTGGACGGGCGCCCCCGCGGCTACCTGCGGACCTTCGGGCTCTCCCGGGTGCGCCTCCGGGAACAGGCGCACGCCGGATTCCTGCCCGGCGTGCGCAAGTCCTCCTGGTAGCGGGCCGCTAGCGCCCGTCGCCGCTGTCGGTGCCGTCCACCAGCATCGGCGGGGGTGTCGTGGCCAGGGCTTCGGAGAGGTCGTCGAGGGCCTGGAGGAGGAGGTCCGCGCCACGGCGGACGACGCGGTCCGGGACGCCCTCGCCGTCCCAGGCGTCCAGGGCCTCACGCACCGGGCCCCAGTCGGGGACGCGGCGTTCGCGCACGGCCTTCGCGCCCTGCGCGGTCGCGGTGCGCAGGGCGTCCGCGAACCGGGCGGCGGCCGGGACCGGGGGCGCGCCGCGCTCCGGGAGGTGCGCCTCCATCAGCATGGCGACGCGGCCGATCTGCACCAGGGCGTGCTCGGCGTCCTGCGCGGCGGCGCGGGACAGGCCGCGGTGGCGTACGGGTTCCCGCTGGGCGCGCTCGGCCGCCTCCTGCCAGGCCACGCGGGTGTCCCGGGCGGCGAGCAGCGCCTCGCGGACATCCGGGCAGGACTTGCCCGCCGGTTCGGCGTAGTGGCCGACGACGGCGGCGGCGTACCGGCCGTCCGCCGCCAGCCAGTCCGCGAGGCGGGTGCGCAGGCGCGGGGTCTCCCAGGCCGGGTAGAAGGCGTACGCGAGCATCGCGAGCGCGCCGCCGAGCAGCGTCAGGAAGGCGCGCTCCGGGACCGTCTGCGTCCACTCCTCGCCGCCCATGCCGAGCAGGAACACCACGTACGCGGCCACACAGGCCTGGGCGGCGAACTGGCCGGTGCGCATCAGCAGGTACATGAGTCCCGCACAGGTGACGGCGAGGGCCGCGGAGAGGCGGGTGCCCGGGTGCGTGAGCTGGACCAGGCCCGTGGCCAGGGCCACGCCCACGAGGGTGCCCGCGAAGCGGGCGACGGCTCGGGAGTACGTCTGGGAGAAGTCCGGGCGCATCACCATGACCGAGGCCATGGGGGCCCAGTAGGCGTGGCCCAGGGGGAGGTGGGTGCCCAGGGCGTAGCTCGCGGTGGCGACCGTGGTGACGCGGAGGGCGTGGCGGGTGACGGGGGAGCCGCGTCGCCGCAGCTCGGTGCGCATGGCCCTGGCAGCGGCCGGGACCAGGGCCGCGAGGCCGGGCCTGAGGAGGTTCTTGGCGCTCGCCCTGGTGTCGCGGTCGCCCGGGGCGGCGGGAGCGGCCGCGCGGCCGCCGGCCACTTCCACCACGTCCTTGAGCAGGGCGCCGAGGCGGGTCGCCGCCCTGTGGGGCGGGCCTTTGAGGATGGCGCCCGTGTCGGGGGTCCGCAGGGCGGCGACCGCGGGGGGCGGGAGGTGGACGGGGGTGCCGTGCCGGATGGCTCGGGCCGCGGCGTCCAGGACGTCGGCAGCGGCGGCGAGGATCTCACGAGCGCGGGCGCGTTCGGGGCCCTCTTCGGGGACGCCCATCGCGGGGTCGGCGAGGGACGCGAGGACCGGGCGGACGCGTTCGGCGAGGCCGCGGGCGCCGTGGAGTTCGGCGGGGCGGGTGCGGGCCTGGCGCGGGGTGATCGTGGCCGCGTCGCGGGCGGCCATCAGCGGGACCGGGTCGAAGGGGGCGACCGGGTCGTGGCGCAGGCGGCGGGCGTAGTCGGCCTCGGCGGCCAGGGCGTCGGCGAGGGCGTCGCGGTGGGGGCCCCAGCGGCGTACCGGGAAGAGGACGACCAGGGCCGCCTGGACCAGGCCGCCCGCGACCATCGTCGCCGCGTGGACCGCGGCCGCCGCGATCGAGGTGGGGAGGGTGACCGTGACCAGCATGATCGCGACGTTGGACGTGGCGATGAGGCCGATCGTGGGGCCCGCCGCCCAGCTCAGGCCCGCGAGGAAGGTCCACAGGGCGAGCAGGGCGAGGAACAGCGGCTGGTGCGAGCCGGTGACATAGCCGAGGAAGGTGGAGACGGCGAGGCTCGTGCCGGAGGCGATGGCCAGTTCGGGGCGCGGGCGCCAGCTGCGCTGGAACGTGGCGATGGCCGCCTGGTACGCGCCGAACGCGGAGCTTGCCGCGACGGCGGGGCCGAAGAGGGCGAGGCTCGCGCCGATGACGAGGGCGAGGCCGGTGGCACCGCGCAGGGCCACGAGGGGTTCCAGGCGGCGGCGTTCCACGGACAGGCCCGTGTGGGCCGTCTGTCTCAGGGCTCGCCGCCAGGTCACTCCGTGATGGTACGGGGGGTATGGGGGGTTTGTGCTTGTGGCTTGGTGGGGTGCGGGTTCGGTGCGGGTCCGGGGTGGTGCGGGTCAGGGCGGTGACAGGTGCGGCGGCGCTCCGCCCTGTGCCCGCCCGTTCCGCCCCCTGGGCGGACCAGCCGCCCACAGGGAGGGCGGGGGCGCCGCCGGGCCCACAGGGGGCTAAGCGGATTGTTCCGCGCGGGTCTCGCGTACCGCTGCCAAGTAGTCCGCGATCGCGTCCCGGTTACGGGTGAGGCATTCGACGCGTTCCGTCATGCGGTCGCGTTCGTGCTCCAGGGTGGCGAGCATCTCCGGGGTCGCGTCGGGGAAGTGGATGATCCGGGGCTTGTTCAGGCAGGGCAGGATCTGCTTGATGAGGCGGGTGGGGAGCCCGGCCTCCAGGAGGCCGCGGATCTGGAGGACGCGGTCGACGTAGAACTCGTCGTAGTCGCGGTAGCCGTTGGGGGCCCGGTCGGCGACGATCAGGCCCTGCTCCTCGTAGTAGCGCAGCAGTCGGCGGGATGTGCCGGTGCGTTCCGACAGTTCTCCGATGCGCATGTCACTCCCTCTTGTCCGAAAGGGTGTCCGAAGCGGTGTGCGAAGCGGTGCGCGAAGCCGTGCCCGGAAGCCTCACACGCGTGTGAAGGTTAGCGCCCGCCGCCGCGGCGGCGCCCTCGGCCCAGCCCGCGCCGTCGCGCACGCCCCGTACGCGGGTCGTGGTGGTCTCGGGGAACATCCGCTCCGTGCGGTCGGTGACGGCGACGTCCCGGGCCACGAGCACCGGGAGCAGCGCGCCGTCGCCGCCCTCGTGCGTGACGGGCGCGGCGGCGGCCTCGAGGCGGGCGCCGACGCGGTGGGCGTACGCCATCCAGAAGGCCTGGCGGAAGGTCTTGGTGCGGTTGCGGCCGCCCGCGCGCTGGCCCGCCTCCGCCGTGGTCATGGCCGCCGCGCCCTGGACCAGGAGGGAGGCGTACAGCAACTCGACGACGTCCAGGTCGGGTTCGAAGCCGACGACGGTGGAGAAGGCGAAGGCCTCGTTCCACACGGCGCGGCAGCGGTTCGCGGTGGCGACGGCGTCGAGGAGGATCGCCTTCGCGGTCTCGTACGGGGCGTCGACGCCGACGCGGCAGGCGCCGGGCGCGCCGGCGGCGTGCGTGCGCGCGGCGAGCAGCGCCTCGTCGACGCTGTAGCGGGCCGTCAGCTCCTGCGCCTTCGCGGTCAGCGCCTCCGCCTCCTCCGGGAAACCGGTCGCCTCGGCCTTGGCGAGCAGGGCGCGGATCCGGGTGAGGGCGCGCGGCTCGTCGTGGGCGGGCGGGGTGTCGAGCGGGGCGCGGGTGCCCGGGGGCGGGCCGACCGGTTCGACGGGCGGCAGGCGCAGGAGGAGGCGGTAGAGGGTGAGGAGGGCGGTGGCGCGCGTGAAGCGGTCGGGGGCGCGCCACGGGGCGAGCGCGTCGAGCGCGGCGAGCTGCGCGGGCCAGCGGGCGGGCAGTTGGCCGCGGCCGTAGCGGCGGGTCTCGGCGCGGATGAGTTCGGCGGCGAGGCGCACGTGGTCCTCGTCCAGGTCGCGGCGCACGAGCCGGACGACGTCGGCGGGCTGCCAGCCGCGCTCCCAGGCGCGGCGTACGAACTCCTCACCCCGGCGGGCCACTTCGGCGTCGGCGGCGGGAGCGGCGGCGAGGAGCGACGCGGCGGTGTCGAGGGCGTCGTCGACGAGCCGCGCCCGGGCGGCGCCGCGGGCACCCCGGGCGGACGACCGGCCCGAGGCCCGGCCGCGGCGCCCGCGACCGCTCTCGCCGGCCGCGCCGCTGTCGGGTCCGGTGGCCCCGCCGGCCGCCGCGTCCGCGTACAGCGCCGCCGCGAACGCCTTGTCGATCACCGAATCCATACCCCTAAGGGTAGGTCTGGCCCTACCCGCGATCCGCCCGCCAGGGGGCGTGAGGCGAGAGGGCGGGGACGGTTCGCTTGAGGCATGATCTTCGCTTCGCTCCGTTCTCGTTGGACCGCCTTCATCGGGGCCTTCGTCGCCCTCGCGCTGGGGGTCGCGCTGACCGCCGCCATGGGGGTGGGGCTCGCGGCGAGCGCGGGCGGGGCCGAGCGGGCGCCGCAGCGGTTCGCCGCGTCGCCCGTCGTCGTGGCCGGGAAGGACACGCTGAGCGTGCCGGTGCGCCGGGGGCCGCGGGCCGAGCACGTCACCGAGCGGCTCGCCCATCCACACCCTGTGGACAAGGATCTGCTCGCGGCCCTGCGGCGGCTCGGCCCGGTGCGGGTGAGCGGGGGGCCGGACGCCGTCGGCGTGACCGCGCCCGCCGGCGCGGTGCGGGCCGCCGTCGCCGCGTCCGGCACCGGGGCCCGCGTCCTCACCGGCGCCGGTCGCGCCCGCGTGGACCCCGGTGCCGAGCGGGACGGACGGGCGCTCGTGGCCGTGAACGCGTTCCTCGGCACGGCGGGCGGCGTCGCCGTGTTCGTGTCGGCGTTCGTGACCGCGTCCACGTTCGCGTTCGTCGTGGCGCTGCGCCGCCGTGAGCTGGGGCTGCTGCGCGCGGCCGGGGCGAGCCGGGGGCAGGTGCGGCGCTGGCTGCTCGGCGAGGCCCTGGTGGTGGGGGCCGCGGCGGCCGCCGCCGGCTGCGGGCTCGGGGCCTGGGGCGCGCCGCACCTCGCGCGGGCCCTGGTGGAGGCGGACATAGCGCCGCCGTGGTTCACGGTGACCGAAGGCCTGCGCTGGACCTGGTGGCCGTATCAACTCGCCTTCTGGGCCGGGCTCCTCGTCGCCCTCGCCGGGGCCTGGGGCGCGGCGCGGCGCGCGGGGCGGGTCAGCCCCGTGGAGGCGCTGCGCGAGGCGTCGCTGGACACCGGCGTCATGCCGCGCGGGCGCCGCGTCGCGGGCGCGGCGCTGCTGGCGGGGGCGCTCGGGCTGCTCGCCTGGACGCTGTGGTCGCAGCCCGCGGACCTGCTCAAGCGCAAGACGTACACCACGCAGCCGATGATCCTGGCGACGGCGGTCGCCGCGTTCGCGCCGCTGCTCGTGCGGCACGTGGTGGCCCTGTTCCGCTGGCCCGCCCCCGCGCGGCCCGGCCGGGTGCGGCGGGCGGACGCCCTCGCCCGGGTCGTCCGCGCCAACTGCGGTGCCGGGGTGCGCCGCACCGCCGCCGTCGCCGCGCCCGTCCTCGTCACCGTCGCGCTCGCGGGCTGTCTGTTCGGCTCGGCCGCGACGGTCGGCGCGGCGAAGGCGGCGGAGGCCCGGCAGCGCACCGCCGCCGACCTCGTCGTCACGGGCGAGGGGCTGCGCCCCGTGGGGCCGGTCGCGGGCGCCACCGTCGCCGCGTCCGCCGAGACCGCCGTCTTCGTACGGGAGGACGACGGATCGGCGGTGGTCAGGGCCCAAGCGCGGGCGGTGGCCGACCCGGCGGCGTTCGCGGCGGTGACCCGGCTGCCGGTGGTGGCGGGCGACGTACGCGACCTCGACGACCGGTCGATCGTCGTCGACGAGGAGCGGCAGCGGCACCGCGTCGGCGAGCGGGTGCCGGTGTGGCTCGGCGACGGGCGGCGGGCCCGGCTGCGGATCGTGGCCGTCCTCGCGCGCGGCACCGGCGACAACGGCGCGTACGTGACCGCCCGGAACGCGCTCGCCGCGCCCGTGGACCGCCTCGACGTCCGGCTCCGCCCCGGCGCCGACCCGGCCGCCGTGACACGGGCGCTGCGCGCGAGCGGCGGCGAGGTGCGCCCCGCCGCGGACTGGCTCGCCGCCGCGTACCCGGGCATGCGGCGCCAGACCCGGCTTGGCCTGCGGATGCTGCTCGGGCTCTGCCTGACGTACGCGGCGATCTCCCTGGCGGGCACCCTGCTGATGACCGCGCCGGTACGGGCCCCCGAGCTGCGGTCCCTCCGCCTGACGGGCGCGACGCCCGCCCAGCTGCGGCTCGTCGCGGCCGGGGAGGCGGCCCTCGCGGTGGCGGTGGGCGTGGTGCTGGGGCTCGCGGTGACGGCCGTCGGGCTCGGCGGGCTCGCGCTGGCCCTGGCGCGGCTCTCGGTGCCGCTGGAGGTGGTGGTGCCGTGGGGGGCCATGGGCCTGTGCGCGGGGGTGTGCGGGGCGGTGGCCGTAGCGGCGGGGGTGGCGGGGGCGTGGCGGATTTCCCGGGCCCACCGGGCCTCGTCCGGGTGAGGCCCTGGTGCCCTGGTGCGACGGGCAGGCTCGGACGCCGGACGACGCCGGACGACGCCGGACGACGCCGGACTGACGGAACGGATGCCCACGGCCCGAGCCGGAGAGTTTCAGCCCGTCCGGCGTTCGAGGACGAGGCGCGGAGCGCCGATGAGCTGCGGGGCCCCTGCCTAGGAGTCGCCGCCCTCGTCGATCAGGCGGCGTACCTCCCGGTCGATGAGGCCGAGGCGGGCCTCCGCCACGAGGGGCACGGCCCGGCGCCGGCGCCGGGCCTCGTGCAGGTCGATGTCGACCGTGACCAGGCCCGGCTCCCACTTGGGGGCCTGCGCGACCACCGTGCCGCGCGGGTCCACGACCCGCGAACCGCCCCAGAACGTGGCCCCGTTCTCGTTGCCCACGCGGTTCACGAACACCACCCAGCACTGGAGCATGCGGGCGGTGTACGACAGCAGCGTGTCCCAGTACAGGCCCGTGTCCATCGCCTCCGGGTCGAGGCTCGCCGCGCTGTTCGTGGGGACGAAGATGACCTCGGCGCCGTCCTGCACCGCGAGCCACGGGAGCACCGGCTGCCAGGCGTCGTTGCAGATCAGCGTGGCCGCGCGGCCGTGGCCTCGGGACAGGTCGTAGGCGCGCAGGTGCTGGCCGGGGCTGACGTGCTTGCGCTCCTCCCAGGCGAGGTAGTTCGGCAGGTACAGCTTGCGGTGCGCGTGCCGCAGGGCACCCGCCGCGTAGTAGCCCGACGTGTTGTACGCGCGCAGGCTCGTGTGCTCGTGCAGGCCGACGAGGACGTCCGGGCCGAGCAGCGACAGGTCGAGCAGGCGCGGGTCGTCGACCTGGAGCGAGGCGTCCCGCTTCAGGGCGCCCAGGTGGTAGCCGTGGAGGCTCAGCTCGGGGAACACCACGAGGTCGGCGGACTGGTCCCGCGCCTGGGCGACGCACTCGCGGGCGACCTCCAGGTTCTCCTCCACCGCGCCGAGTGCGCAGTCGGTCTGGGCCAGGGCGACGCGCATGGCACCGAGCGTGACAGGGGTGGGTGGGGGTGGCATGCGGGGTGGGCCATGCGGGGCCCTGCCGGGCGGCTCCCCAGGTCCGGGGCCCGATTGTCAGTGGCGGGTGCGATCGTCGAGTCGTGGAAGCGCAACGGTGGGCCATCGCGGAGGACGGGCCGGGGGTGCTCGTGGCACCGCTCGGGGACGACGGGCTGCCCGTCGGGCCCGCCGTGCGCGAGGGCGATCTCGCCGAGGCCGTGCGGCGGCGGCCGCACGTGACGCGGTGGGTGTGGCGCTCCACCGCCGAGGTCTACCCCCGGCTGCTCGCGGCGGGCGTCCGGGTCGAGCGGTGCTATGACGTGGAGGCCGCGGAGGCCCTGCTGCTCGGGCACGAGGGGCGGCTCGGCGAGCCGCGCTCGGCAGCGGCAGCCTGGGCGCGCGGCAGGCGAAGACCCGTGCCCCCGGACCCGCCGCCGCGCGCCGCGGTGCCCGGCGCGCAGGACTCCCTCTTCGACGCGTCCCCGGCGGCCCCGCTGCCCTTCGACGGCCTCCTGGAGGTGTACGCGGAGCAGCTGAGGCGGCACGAGGCGACGGCGCACCCGGGGCGGATGCGGCTGCTCACCGCCGCCGAGTCGGCGGGCATGCTCGTGGCGGCGGAGATGAACGAGGCGGGGCTTCCGTGGCGCGCGGACGTCCACCGCGACGTCCTCACCGAACTGCTCGGCGAGCGGTACGGCGGCACCGGCGAGCCCCGGCGCCTGGCCGAGCTGGCCGACGAGGTGTCGGCGGCCTTCGGCCACCGGGTGCGCCCCGACCTGCCCGCGGACGTGGTCAAGGCGTTCGCGCGGGCGGGCGTCAAGGTCCGCTCGACCCGGCGCTGGGAGCTGGAGGAGGTCGACCACCCCGCCGTGCGCCCCCTTCTGGAGTACAAGTCGCTGTACCGCGTGTGGACCGCCCACGGCTGGTCCTGGCTCCAGGACTGGGTGCGCGACGGCCGTTTCCGCCCTGAGTACACGCCCGGCGGCACCGTCACCGGCCGCTGGACCACGAACGGCGGGGGCGCCCTCCAGATCCCGAAGGTCATCCGCCGCGCGGTGGTCGCGGACCCGGGCTGGCGGCTGGTCGTCGCCGACGCGGACCAGCTGGAGCCGCGCGTGCTCGCCGCCATCTCGCGCGACCGGGGCCTGATGGACGTCGCGGGCAGCCCCGACGACCTGTACGCCCGCCTGTCGGACCGCGCGTTCTCCGGCGACCGCGAGCACGCCAAGCTGGCGCTGCTCGGCGCGGTCTACGGCCAGACCTCCGGCGAAGGACTGAAGAACCTGGCGGCGCTGCGCCGCCGCTTCCCGCAGGCCGTGGCGTACGTCGACGACGCGGCGCGCGCGGGCGAGGAGGGCCGTCTCGTGCGGACCTGGCTCGGCCGGACCAGCCCGCCCGCGGCCGGCTCGGGCGAGGACGCCCTCGGCGAGGCGGGCCTGCCGCAGGAGGACGCCGCCGCCGAGCCCGCGGACGCCCCGCGCGAGGACGCGTTCACGCCCGGGTACGCCTCCACCAACGCCCGCGCGCGCGGCCGCTTCACCCGGAACTTCGTGGTGCAGGGCAGCGCATCCGAGTGGGCGCTGCTCATGCTCGCCGCGCTGCGCCGGGCCACCGCGCACCTCCGCGCCGAGCTGGTCTTCTTCCAGCACGACGAGGTGATCGTGCACTGCCCGGCCGAGGAGGCGGATCAGGTCGCGGCGGCGGTGCGGGAGGCCGGGGACCTGGCCGGTCTGATCGGGTTCGGCGAGACGCCGGTGCGGTTTCCGTTCACCACGGCGGTCGTACGGTGCTACGCCGATGCCAAGTGAGGGGTGCGGCGCGCCTCCTTCGCGCGGCGCGCTCGCCCTCAAACGCCGGACGGACTCGATGATCCGCCGGTGAGTTCGCGCAGTTCCGTCACCACTTTGGGGCTCGCCCCGTCCAGGGACTCCAGGGCGGCGAGGGCCGACCGCCACTGTGCGTGGGCCTCTCGGGTGCGGCCCTGGGCGTGCAGGAGCAGGCCGTGCTGGTGGCGGGCCAGGCCGGTCATGTGGGTGTCGCCGCGATGGGCCGCGCGCTCCAGGAGGAGGGCGCAGGCACGGTCCGCTTCGGCGGTGCGGCCGAGGGCGCGCAGGGCGCGGACGAGGCCGAGGCGGGTGTGGGACTCGCCGTGCCAGTCCTCGTACTCGCCGTGCACGCGCAGGCTGACCTCGAAGTGGCCGAGGGCGGCGGCCGGTTCGCCGAGGGCGAGGTGGGCGTAGCCGATGTTGCAGTGCGCGGACTGGCGGACGACGGCGTGGCCGATGCGCTCGCCGATGGCGAGGCTGCGCTCGTGGTGGACGATGGCGAGGCGGGCGTCGCTGTGCTCGTAGAGGTTGCCGAGGTGGCTGAAGGTGATGGCCTCGCTGAGCGGGTCGTCCAGGGAGCGGGCCAGGTCCAGGGCGTGGGTCAGGGCGTCCACGGCCTCGGCGCGGCGGCCGATGCCGTCGAGCAGCAGGCCGCGGTGGTTCAGGCCGCGGCGTACGCAGGACACGTGGCCGATGGCGCGCCACAGGGCGAGCGCCTCGTCGTTCAGGGCCAGGGCCTCGCCCGCGCGGCCCGTCAGGAAGCGGTGGCCCGCGAGGTCGGTGAGCGCCTGGGCCGTCACGGCCTGCTCGCCGTGGCGCCGCGCGGTGCGGACAGCGATCACGGCGAGGGTGCCCAACTCGGTGAGCCGCCCCCGGCGTTGCAGATACGGGAAGAGGTAGCGCACCAGCGCCGGTACGAGCCCCGTGGTGTCGCCGGTGTGCCGTTCGGCGAGGGCGACGATGTTGTCCAGCTCCTCGTCGGCCCAGGCGAACGCGGCGTCGAGGGAGCCGAAGGAGTCCGGGTCTGCGGCGCTCGGGGTGCCTTCGGGGGCGGGCACGGCCAGGCGGTCCTCTCGGTCCTGGCCCGCCGGGGCGATGGTGAGCAGCGCGGCGCGGGCGGTCTCGGCGTACCAGCGCAGGGCCGTCTCGCCGGCGGGCGTGGCGTCCGCCGCGCGGGGTTGCCGGTGGGCGCGGGCGAAGTCCCGTACGAGGTCGTGCGGGGCGTAGCGGCCGTACGCCGTCTCTTCGAGGAGGGCGACGTCGACGAGGCGGTCCAGGGCGGCCTGGGCGCGGGAGCGCGGGGCGGGGAGCAGCCGGGCGAGGAGCGGCGCGCCGTACGCCGGCAGGTCGAGCGCGCCGATGACGCCGAGGGCGCGGGCGGCGTCGCGGTCGCTCTCGCGGTCGGAGGTGCGCAGGGCCTCCAGGGCGACGTCGAGGGAGCGCCGCACGCTCAAGTCGTCGTACTCCAGGTGCCGCAGGCGGCCCTCGCAGTCCGTCAGGAGGCCCGCGAGGGCGTCCGGGGTGAGCGCCCTGCGGGCGGCGAGGCGGGCCGCGACGATCCGCAGCGCGAGGGGGAGGCGGCCCGTGAGCCGTACCAGCGGGTGGCCCGCGCCGAGGTCGTCCCGCCCCGAGGCGGCGCGCAGCAGGGCCGTGCTGGCGTCGGCGGACAGCGGCGGCAGCGGGAAGCGGGCGGCGCCGTCGAGCGTGGTGAGCGGGGAGCGGCTGGTGACGAGGGTGGCGCAGCCGGGCCCGCCGGGCAGCAGCGGCCGTACCTGCGCGGCGCTCGCGGCCCCGTCGAGGACGAGGAGCGTACGGGTGGGGGCGAGGAGCGACCGCAGCAGCGCGGCCGCCGCGTCCGTGCCCTCGGCGTCCTCGCAGGCGTGCCGGGCCTCGGCGCCGAGGTCGCGCAGGAGGGCGGCGAGGGCCTGGCCCGGCGTGAGCGGGGCGACGCCCGGGGTGGTCCCGTGCAGGTTGACGTAGAGCTGGCCGTCGGGGAAGTGCTCCTTCAGGCCGTGCGCGACGTGCAGCGCGAGGGCGCTCTTGCCCACGCCCGCCATGCCGGAGAGCACGACGAGGGGCGGGGCGCCGCCGCCGTCCGTGAGCCTGCCGCGCAGCTCGCGCGCCGTGTCCTCCCTGCCGGTGAAGTGCGAGGGGGCGGGCGGGAGTTGGGCGGGGCGGGGCGGGCGGCCCGGCGGGGACGTGGTGGGGCGGCCGCCGGCGAGGACGGACCGGGTCGGCTGCGAGGAGGTGGCACGGGGGCCGGGGCGGGCCTCGGGACTGCTGAGGATCCGCCGGTGGGCCTCGCGTACGCCGTCGCCGGGCTCGACGCCGAGTTCCTCGATCAGCCTGCGGCGGAGTTCGCGGTGCACGGCCAGGGCCTCCGCCTGGCGGCCGGTGCGGTGCAGCAGGAGCATCAGCTGGCGGTGGAACGACTCACGCAGCGGGTGCTCGGTGACGAGGGAGGTCAACTCCGGCACGCGAGCGGCCAGTTCCGGGCCCGGCCCGGGGGCGCGCTCCAGGGCCGCGTCGTAGCGCCACTCCAGGACGAGCAGGCGGGCCTCCTCCAGGCGCTGGACCAGGGCGTCACCTGCGGTGGTCGTGGACAGGCCGGAGAGCGGGGCACCGCGCCACAGGCGGAGGGCGGCGGCGGCCTCGGCCTCCGCGGTGTCCCAGTCGCGGGCGGCGTGGGCGGCGCGGGCCGCGGCGGCGTGCCGTTCGAAGACGCGGACGTCGAGTTCGCCGTCGGCCACGAGCAGCCGGTAGCCCGGCGGCATGGCGTGCAGCCGGGCGGGGTCGTCCAGGAGGCGGCGCAGCCGGGTGACGTGGTTCTGGAGCGAGGCGCGGGCGGATGCGGGCGGCTCGGCGCCCCACAGCGCCTCCCTGAGCGCGTCGGCGGAGACCACGCGGCCCGGTTCGAGGAGCAGCGCGGTCAGCAGGGCGCGGGCCTTGGGGCTGCCGAGCGGGCGGGGCTCGCCGCCGGCGTCGTACAGGGCGGGCACGCCGAGGAGCCCGAACCGCAGCTCGCCTGCCATGCGTGCCCTACTCCCCCAGTGCTCGCAGCCCCCGTCGGCTGACACGGCCACGCCAAAACGGGGGCCGTTGGGCACATGTTAGCCATCTGTTGGCGCGGCCTGATCTGATCCCTGCATCGGACCTGGCCCCGCCGGTGCATGCGCTTGGCGCGTGGCTCGGGGGAGTGTCGCCGCCGCGGCCGGGTCCGCCCAAACGGGCAGCCGGGCCTCGGGCGAGGCGGAGTGAGCCTCTCCCCGAGGCGGGGTGGGACTTCCGGAGTCACCCCCTCCGCTCACGCCGCCGCGACCGCGCCGCCCGCGTTGCGGATCAGCCGCTGGAGCACCTTCACCGTGGTGACGTAGTCCGCGTCGTCGATGCCCTCGTGGAGGGCGGCGCGGATGGCGGGTGAGTTGCGCGAGAGGTCGACCCGGGCCCGCTCCCCCTCCTCGGTGAGCCACAGCCGGTCCTCGGCGTCCCGGTCCAGCCAGCCGCGCGCCACGAGCACCTCGGCCTCCGCCGCCAGGTCGTCCTCGGGCCGGATGTAGGAGGCCATGGCCGCCCGCAGCTCGGACACGGTCATGCCCTGACCGTCGGGCGAGATGTCGTCCTCCGACAGGTTGCGCAGCAGCCAGAACTGGGGCTGCGTGTAGCCCTTCTCGGCCTGCCGCGCCCGGGTGAACGCGATGAGTGCCTCGTAGGCGAGACCCGTCCAGTAGGCGGCGGGCTGCCGCGCGAGTCCGGCGTCGGGGTTCTGCTGGGTGGTCATGGGGGTCTCCTCTTGGTGCGTGACGGTCGGGGCCTGCGCGGGGCCGCGGTGCGCGGTGTTGCGCGGGCACACGGAGACCGTAGGACCTCAAGTTAAGTTGAGGGCAAGGGCTGCACTTCCCCCGCCCACCCGCCCCCGCTGGGCCGGCGCCCCACCAGGTCGCCAGGGAGACACCGCCGCGACAGCGGCAGGACCGGTGGGAAACGGCCCGCAGCCGCCAGGCCGGGGACCGGCCAGGCCGCCGGGGCAGGTACGGGCGGGCGGGTGGGAGACACCGCCGCGACAGCGGCGGGACAGACGGACGACGGCCCGCAAGCCGCCAGGCCGGGCCCCGGCCAGGCCGCCGGGGCAGACACGGGCGGGCGGGTGGGAGAGACCGCCGCGGTAGCGGCGGGACAGACGGACGACGGCCCGCAAGCCGCCAGGCCGGGCCCCGGCCAGGTCGCCGGGGCAGACACGGGCGGGCGGGTGGGAGACACCGCCGCGACAGCGGCGGGACAGACGGACGACGGCCCGCAGCCGCCAGGCCGGGGGCCGGCCAGGTCGCCGGGGCAGGTACGGGCGGGCGGGTGGGAGAGACCGCCGCGGTAGCGGGGTGGGGCCGGTGGGTGACAGGCCGCCGGGGCAGGGCCGGCCGAGGGGGCCTAGGTGATGGGGAGGTGGAGGGTGAAGGTCGTGCCGCGGCCGGGAGTGCTTTCCGCGGCGACCGTCCCCCCATGCGCCCGCACAAGGTTCCGCACGATGGCGAGCCCCAGCCCACTCCCCCCCGTGGCCCGCGTACGCGACTTGTCCGCGCGCCAGAACCGGTCGAAGACATGAGGGAGATCCGCCGCGGCGATCCCGGTCCCCGTGTCCGCGACCTCGATGACCACCCGGCCACCGACGACGCGGGAGGTGACCGTGACGCTGCCCCCGGCGGGCGTGTGCCGGATCGCGTTGGAGACGAGGTTCCCGATGGCCTGCCGCAGCCGCAGCGGGTCGGCGGTCAGCCACGGGTCGCCCTCCGCGCGGGCGAGGAGTCGTACGCCCGCCGCGTCCGCCCGCGCCTGGTGCGCGGCCACGACCTGCTCGGCGAGGTCGGCGGCGCACGCGGGCTCGCGGTGCAGCCGCAGCGTCCCGGCGTCGGCGGCGGCGAGGTCCTGGAGGTCGTCGACGATGTGCTGGAGGAGCAGGGCCTCCTCCAGGAGGGAGGTGACCAGCTCGGGATCGGTGGCGACGACGCCGTCCTCGGCGGCCTCCAGCCAGCCCCGGATGTTCGAAAGAGGCGTACGCAACTCGTGGGCGACGTCGCTGACCATCGCCTTGCGCTGCTCCTCCAGGGCCTCGCGGTGCGCGGCCATGTCGTTGAAGGCGGCCGCGAGCTGGCTGATCTCGCCCGCGGAGCGCGCGGGCACCGGCTCGGTGGCCTCGCCGGTCTTCATGCGCTGGGTGGCCGTGGTGAGCGCCCGCAGGGGCCGGGTGAGGCGGGTCGCGGCGAAGGCGGTGACGGCGACGGTCAGGGCGAGCACGGCCGCGGCGAGCCCGACGAGCCGGGCGGTGTTGGCGCCGGAGAGCCGGAAGCCGCTCTCGGAGGGCCGGCTGCCGTCCGGGCTCGTGATGAAGAGCAGCGCGGGCGGCGACACGTACGGGCCGAGCTGCTCGCGGCGCGCGCTGTCCACACAGTTGGCGGCGAGCGCCTCCACGGGGTCGGGGGACGCGGTGACCGAGGGCGCGGGCGCCGGAGACACGCCCTTGTCGGTCGCGGCCTCCTCCGGCACCACGCCCCGCGGCTTCGCGGCGCTGCCCGGATGCGCGATCGCGAACAGCCAGGGGGAGCCGCCGCGCGACATGGCGAGGCCCAGCTTCACGGGCTTGGTGCCCTTGCGGCGCATGCACGCCCCGGCCAGCTCACTGATCTTGTCCAGGGCCTTGCGCTCGGTCTTCGTCGGCTCGTTCAGGGAGACGGCGCCGCACCTGTAGTCGAGGAAGTCGCCGTTGTCACCCGCCGTCTCCAGATAGGGGCGGCCGCTGGGACCCTCCACGCTCTTCACGGACGCACCGGCGTCCTGGGCACACCCGACGACCTTCTCCGCCAGCGCCCGCAGCTTCGCCCGCTCCCCCGCGGGAAGCCGGAACGGCCCCACGGCGCGCGGGTCGATGCGGTCGACGGCGCCGGTGCCGGTGTCGATCCCGGCGTCGCCGCCGAGACCGACCGCCGTGTCGTCGCCGCGCCCCGCGGCCAGCGTCGAGTCGACGGCCAGCGGGTCGACGACCGCCGAGGCCCGCGCGGGCAGCCGGGAGCCGGGCACCGCGCCCTTCCCCGCAGCCGCCGAGTCGGCGATGATCTCGCGGTCCTGCGTGGTCAGGGCGACGCGCCGCCCCGTCTCCGCGGACAGCTCGCGCACCGTGCGGCCGGCGCCGCGCCAGTCGGGCGCGCCCGCGGCGAGGCCGAGGAGGCGGTCGTAGATCCGCGCGTCGTCGGCGAGCACCTGCCCCTGCTCCTGCCGGATGGCCCCGGACGTGGTCTGCGCGGCGAGCCAGGCGGTGGCGGCGATGGACAGCACGGACACGAGCACGGACACCGCGAGCAGCCGGGCGAGGAGGCTCTTGCGCACGGGTACGCGGGTGCGGGCCGGGGCGTCGCCGGGCGGCCCTACGCCGCGCCGCCCGGCCGCCCTAAACCTCACGGCGGGCCGCCGGATCCCGGTACGCGACGAGTTTGTAGCCCACCCCGAAGACCGTGACGAGGCGGTGCGGTGTGCGCGGATTGGCCTCGATCTTCTTACGGAGGTTCAGTACGTGTACGTCCACGGTGCGGACCGATATGTAACCCGACGAGCCGTGGATGCGGTCGAGCAGCTGAGGGCGCGTGAAGACCCGCTCCGGCTCCGCCGCCATCGCCGCGAGCAGCTCGAACTCGCCCGGCGTGCACTCCACCCGCCGCCCGTCCACGGTCACCTCGTGCCGCAGCGCGTCCACGACGAGGCCGCCCGCGCGCAGCACCCGCGCGTCCGCCTCGGGCGGCGGCCGGTGCGCCGCCCCGCTGGCGCGGCGCAGCAGGGTGCGGACGCGGGCCATCAGCTCGCGGGGGCTGTACGGCTTGGTGAGGTAGTCGTCGGCGCCGAGGTCGAGGCCGAGCAGCAGGTCGTCCTCGGTGGAGCGGGCGGTGAGCATGAGGATGGGCAGTGTGCCGGTGCCGCGCCCGGCCCCCTGGGTGCCCGGCGCGGGCTCCGAGCGCAGCACGCGGGTCACGCCGAGGCCGTCGATCTCCGGCATCATCACGTCGAGGATCAGCAGGTCCGGGTCGTGCTGCCGGACCCGCTCCAGCGCGGTGCGCCCGTCGTGGGCGACGCCGACGGTGTGCCCCTCGCGCTCCAGATAGCGGCGGATCAGCTCGGCCTGCTTCTCGTCGTCCTCCGCGACCAGGACAAATGCGCACATGCGCCCGAGCATAGGCGGCGCCCGCCGGATTCCGGTCGCCGCGTCGGCGCCCTGACAGGATCCTCATAACCCGCGGACCTGCGGCGCGTACCTCTCAGGCGTGCGGTACGACGAGGACCTGGACCTCGTCCTCGTAGATCACGCGCCCGGGGTCGGCGGAGCGCACCTCACGGCAGGGCACGCCGTGGGCGGCGAGGAGTTCCAGGTAGCCGGGGACCCGCTGGAGGAGGTGGGTGGCGGTGCTCTTGAACCAGGCGACGGCGCCGGGGTACCGCTCGGGGTCGTAGAGGGACGCGTCGGGCGTCGGGTACGCGGCGTCGTACCAGTCGTTGGCGGCGCGCCAGAAGCGCCGCTGCTCCGCGGTCAGCCTGCCGTCCCTGGCGAGCCCGTTGGCGAGGGCGAACACGCCGGGGAAGTGGCCGCGTTCGTGGCGCCGGGGCGATTCGAAGCGGATGTACGTCACGGGCGGTCCGGCGGAGTTACCTGCGACGTCCGCCGAATCCACCGTTGCGTCCCGCGCGTTCGCGTCCTCAGCGTTCATCGCCGCATCCTCGCACCGCCGCCGCGAGCGCGGCCCGTGCGGTGGCCGCCCAGTGCGGGGCCCCGGCGCGTTCGGCGACGGCGAGGGCGCGGCGGTAGTGGGCGGCGGCCGGGCGGCCCAGGGCCACGGCCAGGTCCCCCAGCTCCTGGGCGACGGGACCGAGCGCGACGAGGCCGCTGCCCGCGCCCGCCAGCTCGTCCTCGGCGGGCAGCAGCCGGCGGTAGGCGTGCGCCGCGGCCGCCGCGTCCCCGGAGCGGGCGGCGGCGCGGGCCCGCAGGCACAGGCGTACGTCGAGGAGTTGCCCCGCGTCGGGCGCGTCGGCCCCGTCCGCCACGCCGAGGCAGACCAGGGCGAGGCGCAGCAGTTCGTCCTCCGGCATGCCGCTCATCCCGCTGCCGCGCAGCCGGCCGGCGGCCGCGCGGTACGCGGCCTCCGCGTCGGCGGCGCGCCCGGCGACGGCGGCGCGCAGCGCGGCGTACCAGGACGTGAACACGCCGACGAGCGGCAGCCCGTACCGCTCGGCGAGCCGGTCCGCGGCGGCCGCGGCGGCGTCGGCGCGGGCGAATTCGGCGCGGGCTGCGTGGGCCTGGACCAGCATGAGGTGGCCGAGGACCTCGAAGCTCACGAGGGCGTGGCGGGCGGAGAGGGCGACCAGCTCCGCGCCGATGCGGGCCCGCTCACGGGCGAGTCCGGGGCGGTGGAAGGTGTGCAGGAAACGGCCGTTGAGCGCGTACGCGAGCAACGCGGCGCCCTGCTCAGGACGCTCGCCCCCGGGCGCGGCGGCCAGCTCCCGCGCGAGCGCCTCCGCCGCCCGGGCCGCGTCGGCGCCCGCCCCCGTGGTGTCCCCGCGCGTCTCCATGGCGACGCTGCTCAGCAGGCGGCAGCGGGTGGCCCGGCGGGCCCGCGTCCCGTCGTCGGGCAGCTCGCCGAAGGCCCACCGGGCGGCGGCCACGACGCGCCGGGACAGCTCCTCGTCGTCGTTGCGGGCCCAGATGCCGGGCACGTCGAAGGCCCCGATGACGCGGGCCGTGAGGCCGGGGTCGCCCGCGGCCTCGGCGGCGGCGAGCGCCTCGGCCCGGTACCGCCGGGCCTCGGCGAGATCCCCGGTGACGGCGAGGCCGCGGACGAGGCCCATGAGCAGGGTGAGGCGCTCGGCGGGGTCGCGCTCCTCGGGGGCGCGGTCGTACGCGTCGAGGGCCGCGCCCCACAGGCGCCGGGCCCGGTGCGGCGCCCCCGCGGCCTCGGCGCGGCGGGCCGCGCGGCTCGCGTGGGTGACGGCGCGGGCGGCCGTCGCGCGCGTGGCCGCGCTGACGTAGTGGTGGGCGAGGGCGTCGTACGCGTCGGGTCGCAGCCGCTCCAGGGTCTCGGCGACCGCCGTGTGCAGCCGGGCGCGGCGCGGCCTCGACAGATCGCCGTACACCGTCTCGTGGACCAGGGCGTGTGCGAACCGCACCTGTTCGGCGGTCTCTTCGGGCGCGGCGAGGAATCCGGCCGCGGTCGCCGCCTCCACCGCGTCCAGGACGACCTCGCCGTCGGGGCCGTCGCCGGCGAGCGCGCACAGCACGTCCAGGTCGGCCTCCGCCCCGACGACCGCGGCGAGCCGCAGCACGGTGCGCGCCTCCTGCCCGAGCGTGCGGAGGCGGGCCCGGACCAGGTCCCGTACGCCGTCGGGGACCCGGGAGAGCGCCGCGGCGCCGTCGGCGGCGTACAGGCGGGCGAGTTCGCGTACGAAGAAGGGGTTGCCGCCGCTGCGGCGGCGCACGGCGCGGGCGGTCGCGGCGTCGACGTCCCGCCCGGAGACGGCCGCCATCAGCTCCCGCACGGCATCGTCGGCGAGCCCGCCCACGCGCACCCGCACGGGCTCGGCCCGCGCCGCGCGCCCCAGGAACGCGCCGAGCGCGGGCGGGACTTCGGTGTCGCGGTACGTCCCGACGACGAGCACAGGTGCCGCGGGCGGCGCCGCCGCGAGCCCGGCGAGCAGGTCCAGGGACTCCTCGTCGGCCCAGTGCAGGTCGTCGAGGACGAGCAGCAGCGGTCCGCCGCGCGCGGCGAGGGCGGTGAGGTGCTCGCCCACCCGCCGGCGCCGCCGCAGCCGCAGCGCGACGGGGTCGCCGCCCCCGGCGGCGGTCTCCTCCAACTCACCTTCCGGAAGGCCAAGTTCCGCAAGGGCCTCCGCCCAGGGCCACCCGGCCGGCACGGCCTCCCCCTCCGGCGCCCGTCCCCAGGCCGCCGTCCAGCCCGCGGCACCGAGGCGCCCGGCCAGGTCACGGGCCAGCGCGGTCTTGCCCGCGCCCGCCTCGCCGGAGAGCAGGGCGAGGGTGAACCGGCCCGCGCGCCCGGCGGTGTGCGCGGCGGCTTCGAGAGCGGCGGTCTCGGCGACCCGGCCGAGCAGGGCCGGGCCCGGCGCGACCGTGGCTGCCGGGTTCGGCGCGACCGGGCCTCTCGCGTCGGGGGCCGGGGCCCGTGCGGTGAGTGCCGTGACCTCCGGGCCGTCGCCCGGCCCGGGCACGGTCTGGGCCAGGATCTCCGCCTCCAGGCGCCGCAGCCCCTCCCCCGGGTCCACGCCCAGCTCCCCCGCGAGCCTCGCGCGCGCCCGGCGCAGCGCGGCCAGGGCGTCCCCCTGGCGCCCCGCCCGGTACAGGGCGAGGGCGAGAAGCCCCCAGGCCTCCTCGCGCCAGGGGTGGGCCTCGGTGTGGGACTCCAGGTCCAGGGCGGCCTCGGCGGCCCGGCCGGAGCCGAGGGCGAGGCGGGCCCGGCGCTCCACGGCGAGCAGGCGCAGGCCGTCGAGGCGGGCCACCTCCGCGCGGGCCCAGTCGGCGTCGGCCCACTCGGCGTAGGCGGGGCCCCGCCACAGGGCGAGCGCGTCGTCCAGGGCGGTGAGCGCCGCCGCGGGCACCGGGCCGCCGCCGTCGATGAGCAGGCCCGCGTCCCGTACGGCCGTCTCGAACCGCCAGGCGTCGACCGCGTCCGGCGCGGCGAGCAGCGCGTAGCCGGGGCCCGCCGTCACCAGGAGACGGGCGGGCGCGCGCCGGGCCCGGCCGGGTTCGAGGGCCTTGCGCAGCGCCCCCACGAAGGTGCGGATCGTACCCACGGCCGTCGGCGGCGGCTCGTCCCACAGGTCGTCGACGAGCCAGCTCACCGGGACGGTCCTGCGCCGGGCGACGAGCAGCCGAGCGAGCACGGCCCGGTGCCGCGGGCCCTTCAGACCGAGCCCCTGCCCCAGACCGTCACACGCGGCGAACGGCCCGAGCACGCGGAACGACACGGCATCGGCGGCGGGGGCCTGGGAGGCCGGGCCTTCGGACGCTGGGGCCTGGGAGGCCGCACCGCCGCACGCAGTGACCTGGGAGGCCACACCGTCGAACGCGGACACCCGAAAAGCCCCGGCACCAGGCACAGGCACCCGGGCCCCCACACCCTCGGGCACGGACACCCCGAACCCCACACCCTCGGGCACGGACACCCCGAACCCCACACCCTCAGGCGCGGCCACCTGAGACGCCCCAGCCTCCGGCACGGGCACCTGGGACGCCCCAGCACCGGACGCGGACACCCGGAAAGCCCCGGCATCACGCGCAGTCGCCTCAAACGCCCCAGCACCGGACGCGGACACCCGGAAAGCCCCGGCATCACGCGCAGTCGCCTCAAACGCCCCAGCATCACCCCCGGCAACCCGAAACACCCCAGGCCCCGCCCCTGGCGACCCTCTTTCCTCCTGCGGCACCTCTTCAACGTACCCGCCGTGACCAGGCGGCTCAGCGCACACCGGGCCCCCCACGAACCCGCCCGGCCCGGCCACGCGCGCTGATCCACCGCTGATTCGCGCCCCGCACGCTGGCCGCATGAACCACAGCACTCACGGCGGCCCCGCCGCCGCACCCCGTATCGAAGGCTTCGCGCAGCACCGCGTCCGCGTCGCCGACGGCGTCCACCTGAGCGCGGCCGTCGGCGGCGACCCGGCAGGGCCGCCCGTCGTCCTCCTGCACGGCTTCCCGCAGACCCACCTCATGTGGCGCCACGTGGCGGCGGACCTCGCGGCCGACCACACCGTCGTCGTCCCGGACCTGCGCGGCTACGGCGCCAGCGACAAACCGGCCGAGGCCCCCGACGGCCAGACGTACGCGAAGCGGACCATGGCGGCCGACGTGGTGGCCCTGGCCCGCGCGCTCGGGCACGAGCGGTTCGCGCTCGCGGGCCACGACCGGGGCGCGCTCGTGGCGATCCGGGCGGGGCTCGACCACCCCGACGCGGTCACGCACCTCGCGTCCCTCGACGTCCTGCCG
Organism: Streptomyces sp. NPDC045778; assembly: GCF_056431945.1. Taxonomy (NCBI): domain Bacteria; kingdom Bacillati; phylum Actinomycetota; class Actinomycetes; order Kitasatosporales; family Streptomycetaceae; genus Streptomyces; species Streptomyces sp. NPDC045778. The sequence continues at coordinate 162,846 of NZ_JBWKJZ010000011.1, read as the reverse complement.
ACGCTCGACATGTGGGACGTGATGCGCGGCACGAGCGCGGCCGTCGGCTTCCACCTGTACTTGACGGCGCAGCCGCCGGGCCTTCCCGAGCGCATGATCGCGGCGGACCCGGACGGGTTCTTCGGGCACTTCCTCGACCTGTGGGCCAAGGACCCGGCCGCGATCCCCGCCGACGTACGGGCCGCGTACCTGACGGCGTGCCGGCAGGCCGTCCCCTCCATCGTGGCCGACTTCCGGGCGTCGTCCTTCGCGGACGTCGAGCACGACACGGCCGACCGCCTCGCCGGGCGGCGGCTGCGGATGCCGGTGACGGTCCTCCAGCAGGACTGGGGCGCGGCGCTCGGCTTCGACGCGGCGGACCTGTGGCGCGCGTGGGCGCCGGACCTCGTCCACCGGACGGTGCCCTGCGGCCACTTCATGGCGGAAGAGTCCCCCACCACGGTCACGCAGGCGATCCGGCGACTCCTCCTACGCTGACTCGCGCGTACGACGGCACAACGCCGGGGCACACGGCCGCGCAGCCCCGACCTACGGCCCCCGAAGGACCACCGGACCGTGCCCTGCGGCCACTTCATGGCGGAAGCGTCCCCCACCGGGCTCGGCCGCGTGTACCTCACGCTCACCACCCCGCTCGCCCCGCGCCCGCTCCCCGGCGCCGTGCGCGCCCGCGCCCCCGCCGACCGGCAGCGCGCGCCGCCGAAGGAGTGAAGGAGTGGTCGGACATCGAGGTCCCCGTGGCGTACGCGCGGGCCGACTCCACCGGGGGGCCTGCGGGCCCGACTGCTCGACAAGGGCAGCCAGGCCCACCGGGACCGGCGAGGACACGACGACGGCGGGCCTCGCGGGCATGCGCGCCGCGGCGGCCTTCCGGACGGAGAAGGCTGCCGCCCAGCAGGAACCGCTGCCCCGGCGCGGACGCGCAGCAGCGACGCCGACCGCCGAAGCAGCGCTCAGCCCGCCGCCGACGCCCCGCGCAGCAGCCGCAGTTGGCCGATCTCCGCCGCGTTCTTCATCAGCTCGGCGTTCACCCAGGCCGCCATGTGGGCCACCGTGTGCGAGGAGCCGTCGCCGGGCGGCCACGGGAAGGGGGCGGGAGCGTCCAGGGCGGCGTCCCCGAGGCCGTCGAGGGCCGCGAGCCACTCCTCGCGCAGCCCGCGCAGCCAGGTGACGGTGGCCGGGCCCGGGCCGGGCCAGGCGATGTCGGCGCGGTCGCGGGGCGGGCGCCCGCGCGCGTGGTCCAGGGTCACGCTCCACCACCAGCCGATGTGCCAGCTCAGCCAACCCACGGTGGGCACGGGAACCGGCTCGGGCTCGATGTCCGCCCAGTCCGGGACCCAGGTCCCGCCGGGGCCGGGCCGGACGGTCCACACGCGGGCGGCGGGCTCCCACAGGAAGTCGGCCTCTTCCAGCCGCTCCAGGTGGTACTCGAACAGGGCCCAGGTCAGCTCGAACTGCCAGCGCAGCAAGGCGCGTCGGGAATCGCTCACCGGCCGACCATGGCACGGCTCCCGCCTGCCCGGAACTGATTATTCACTCCCTGGTTGAGGGGTTAATAACGTCCGAAACCGTGCCGTATCGGGATCACGGTGAACGCTTCTAGGCTGACTCGCGCACCTCCCCGACGTATCAGCCCGACGTACCAGGAGGCCGACGTGACCGTGTTGTCCGAGGGCATCTACCTCATCAGGAACGAGGCGAGCGGTCTGTACGCGACCGTGCAGCCCGGCGCCGGGGCGAAGCAGAGCGCCAAAGTCGTACTGGAGGAACTGCACGGGGACGGCCCGGCGCGCCACGGACAGTTGTGGCACGCCCGGCCGCACAGCGCCCGCGAGGGCGCGTGGACGCTGCGGAACGTGCACAGCACGTACCTGATGGACGTCATGGCGGGCCGGGGCCGCGCGGGCGCCGCGGTGCAGCAGTGCGCGGCGGAGTCGCGCGACGACCTGCTGGCCTCGCAGCTGTGGCGCCCGCTGCCGGTCGGCGAAGACGTGTACACGCTGACGAACGGCTACAGCGACAAGGCCCTCGCCGTGAAGGGCGAGAGCCACGAGGCGAACGCGACCCTGGAGCAGGCCGAGCCCCGGCAGACCGAGGACCGCGGCACGCAGGCGTGGCGCCTGGAGCGGGTGGCGGCGCGCGGCGAGCCGAACGGCTTCGACGCGCTGACCGCGTCGGTCGTCTCCGGCCACGGCGGCGCCATCGGCGCCACCCTCAGCGGCCTCACGGGGCTCGCCAAGGGCGTCCTGGACGCGGGCGGCGGCGTCTTCGAGACCATGGCGAAGGTCGTGACCGACCCCAAGGCCCCCTACGTACGGTTCGACGGCTTCCGCGGGGACGAGTTCATCCGCTTCTCGCAGCGCCACGGCGTCGAGGCGGGCCCGAAGAAGATCAGCGAACAGTTCACCCGGCTGCCCCGGGGCTTCCGCACCGACTACACCGACGTCCTGACCGCGCGCCGCGGCAGCGGCCACACCCACGCGGTCCTCATCCGCGACGAACTCCTGGAGTTCTCCGAGCGGTCGGCGAGCGACACGCCGCGGGTCCTGCCGCGGGAGCTGCGCGAGCGGCTCCCGGTGAAGGCGGCCACCGTCGCCGACGCCAAGGGCGGGACGGTGGCGTTCTTCACCGGCGACACGATCATGGTCACCGACGGCTCGCTGCGCCCCACCGGTGAACTCCGCCTGCCGCACGCGCCGGACGCCTTCCGGACGGACCCCGACACCGCCACCGCCGTCTCCGTCGACGACGAGATGCACTTCTTCCTCGTCAAGGGCGAGGAGTTCGCCGTCGTGAGCGAGGGCAAGCTCGTGCAGGGCCCGGCCAGGCTGACCGACGCCTACCCCTTCCTCACCGGGGTGTGGATGTAGCGCCCGCGGGCGGCCGTGTGGCGAGCACGAACGCCTGCGGGGTCCTCTCCCCGCCCCGCGGCTCGCGGACCAGCTGCCCGGTCGGGGCGAACCCGGCCTCCCGCAGCTGGTCCGCGATCCGCTCGGGCCGCCAGCGGTGGAAGTCGAGGTCGACCCCGTGGCCGAACGCCTCGTCGAAGTGGAGGGGTTCGTCCCCGACCTGGAAGGCGAGCAGGAGCGGGGCGCCTGGGGCGAGCACGCGGTGGAACTCGGCGAAAACGCCCGGCAGATCGCGCGGCGGCACATGGATCGTCGAGTACCACGCGACCACCCCGCCCGCCTCGCCGTCCGGCAGGTCGAGCGCGGTCATCGAGCCCTCCTCGAAGCGGAGGTGGGGGTAGGCGGCGCGGGCCATGCCCAGCATGCCCGGCGACAGGTCGATGCCCCGCGTCCGCACGCCCAGGGAATCCAGGTGCGCGCTGACCTTCCCGGTCCCGCACCCGACGTCGATCGCCTCCCCCCGCACCAGCTCGGCGAACGCGGCGAGCATGGCCCGGCCCAGCGGACAGGTGTCGAGCGCGTCGCGCCACTCCTCGTGGACGACGGCCGCGATGGCGTCGTAGGAGGCACGGGTCCTCGCGAGATACGCCGCTTCGGCCGTGCCGGCCGTGTCGGTCGTGCCAGCCGTGCCATTCGGGTCAGCCGGGTCAGCCGGGTCAGCCGGGTCAGCCGGGTCAATCCTGTCGGTCACATCAGTCGAATCGGTCACGGCAAGGGACCGTAACCGCACCCACTGACAACGGCGGCTACACCTCCTGCGGCGGGACCGTCGGCAGCGGCAGCGGCGGCGACATCGGGTACGCCGACGGCGCCCCGCCCGCTTCGCGGGACCTGGGCAGCCACAGCGAGAGGAGCGCGCTGACCCGGTCGAAGACGGGCCCGGTCCGCAGGGAGCCGGGCAGCAGCGGGCCGAGCAGAGAGGCCCCCGCCAGCTCGTCGGCCTCCCCGGCGATCGTGTGCAGGCCGATCAGTCGGTGCTCGGGCTGGTGAAGCAGCCAGGCGCCGCCAAGGCCCCGGGCCCCGGCCTCGTGCCGCACGCGCGCCCAGACCCGGTCGAGCGCGGCCTCGGCGTCGCCCTCGTAGCGCAGCCGCTCGAAGCGGCTGACGCGGTGCGCGTCGAGCGGCGTGAAGTGGTGCGCGCCGGCGACCCGCCACACGTACCGCTCCACGTTCAGGAAGAAGGGCCGGCTCCAGAACTTCACGCCCGGCTCGAACTCCAGCTCCTGGCTGGTGAACCGCTCGTAGTCGAGCACGTCGGCCCACGTGTCGAAGAGGTACCGGCCGCCGGTGTGGTGCTGCCCGCCGAAGGCGTCGAACCGGCTCGGCATGTACTTCGCGTACATGCCGGGACGCACGTCCATCACGCGCCGCTCCACCTCCTGCTTGTCGACGATCTCCTGTACGCCGACGCCGTCCGCGAGCGGGAAGTCCGAGGTGAACGCGGCCTCCACGGAGAGGGGGCCGACGTCGTAGCCCTTGATCGGGCCGGGTCCGTACGCGTGCGTGGTCATGACGCTCCTCAGGCAGGGGTGGGTGGCGTCCGGCGCGGGTCGCGCCGCCGCCGTACGCCACGACCATATGCCGAGTCCTGAACACTGACCAAACTCCAAACACCGTTCAATCTTTGTCCGCCGTACCATGGTGGGCATGACCAGCTCGAAGGAAGGCGCCAGCAGACGTGCGCGCCACCGCGCCCAGACCACCGCCGAGATCAAGGCCACCGCACTGAAACACCTGGTGGAGGGCGGTGCCGACGCCGTCGCGCTGCGCGGGATCGCACGGGACATGGGCATGGCGCCCGGCACCTTCTACAGCTACTTCGACACCCGCGAGGCCCTCCTCGCGGCGCTCGCCGCCGACGCCTACCGCGCGCTCGCCGCGCATCTGCGGGCGGCCCGTGAGGCTGCCGGGGACCCGGAGGGCCGCGCCGTCGCGCACGGCCTCGCATACCGCGAGTGGGCCCTCGCGCACCCCCAGGAGTTCCGCCTCCTGTTCAGCGGTCGCGCCCCGGGCACGGCGGGCAGCACGGAGGCGGAGTACGAACTGTGCCTCGGCATGGTGGAGGTGGCGGCGAGCGTCTCGGCGGGCCCGGCCGGACCCCCGTACACCTGGGACGACTTCGACCCGGCCTTCACCGAGGTGGCGCGGGCCGCGTTCCCCGACCTGACCCCGGGGACGCTCGCGCGCTCCCTGCGCCTGTGGGGCCGCATGCACGGCCTGGCCACCCTGGAGCTGGACGGCATGCTCGGCCCGCAGGTGAAGGGGCCTGAGCGCCTGTACCGGGAGGAGTTCGCGAGCCTATTCGGCCCGTCCGGCGGCTGAGGGCAGGGCCGGGGGCCGGACCGCACGCCGCAGCACCTTCCCGGCCTCCGACCGGGGGATCTCCGGCCGTAGCTCGATCACGCGCGGCACCTTGAACCCCGCGAGCGCGCCCCGGCAGTGCGCGACGAGCCGCTCCGCGAGCCCGTCGGACGCGCCCGCCTCGGGCCGCACCACGGCCGCCACCCGCTGCCCCCACTCCTCGTCCGGCACGCCCACCACGGCCGCGTCGGCGACCTCGGGGTGCGCGAGCAGCACGGCCTCGACCTCGGCCGGGTACACGTTCACGCCCCCGGAGACGATGAGGTCGGTACGCCGGTCGCGCAGGTGGAGCCAGCCGTCGGCGTCCAGGTACCCGTGGTCCCCGGCCGTGAAGTAGCCGTCGCGCATGGCGCTTCGGGTCTTCTCCGCGTCGTTGTGGTACGCGAAGGGAATCACCGGCCGGAAGTACACCCCGCCCGTCTCCCCAGCGGGCAGCGGTCGCCCATCCTCGTCCAGGACACGAATGTCGACGCCGGTCATCGGCAGGCCGACCGTGCCGGGCCTGGCCAGCCAGTCCGCGCTGTCCACGGCGGTCACCCCGCCCTCCGTGGCCGCGTAGAACTCGTACACCACGGGCCCGAACCAGTCGATGGCGCGCCGCTTCACGTCCTCCGGGCAGGGCGCGGCCCCGTGCACGACGGCGCGCAGGCTCGACATGTCGTAGCGCTCGCGGACCTCGGCGGGCAGCCGCAGCAGCCGGTGCAGGACGGTGGGCACGGTGAACAGGACATCGACGGCGTGCTGGTCGACGAGCCGCAGCCAGTGCTCGGTGCGCGGGCGCTCCGCGAGGACGACGGTGTGACCGAGCTGGAGGGCCATGTTCGCGAACAGGCCCGGCGCCGCGTGGTACAGCGGCGCCGCGCACAGCTGCGTGTACGGCCCCGCTTCGACCCCGCACCGGGCCATGAAGTCCAGCTCGTACGGGCTCGGCCCGGGCGGCGCCGACGACAGCTGCCTGCGCACGGCCTTGGGCCGGCCCGTCGTGCCGGAGGTGTAGAGCATGACGCCGCCCGCGCGCCGCTCGGCCGGGGGTGTGGCGGGCTCGGCGGCGAGCAGCTCCTCGTACGCCACCCAGCCCGGGGCCGTGCCGCCCCACACGATCCGCCGCTCGGGCGGCACCCCCGCCGCGTCGAGCGCGGGCCCGGCGACGTCGAGGAGCCCCGCGTCCACGACGACGGCGCGGGCCCCGCTGTCGACGAGGACGTGCGCGGCCTCGGGCGTGGTGAAGTGGTGGCTGAACGGCGTGAAGTAGAGCCCCGACTGCCCGGTGGCGAGCCGCAGTTCGAAGAAGGCACGGCTGTTGGGGAGCATCGCGGCGACCCCCTGCCCCGGCCGAAGGCCGAGCCGCGCGAGGGCGTGCGTGAGCCGGTGCACCCGGCGCTCCAACTCCCCGTACGTCGTCACCACACCACCGGGCTCCACCAGCGCGACCCGCCCCGGCCACACCCCGGCCACACCCCCGAAGCCGACGACCGCCCGCCCACCCATACGCGCCACCTCTCTCCTGGTCGGCGCATCGTAGGCAGAGCCACGACGGGGCCGTACATGACGCCCTGCCACACGCTTCCCGCCCCGGATCTGTCAACTACACACAGCCGCGACAGCCCCCACATGCGCTACACGCCCCCCAGCCGGACAGGCTATGCCGCCACCCCCTGAGCAACAGAAAACCCCAGGTCACGGGCTTCGTGACCTGGGGTTCCAGTGGAGCCGCCTTCGGGATTCGAACCCGAGACCTACGCATTACGAGTGCGTTGCTCTGGCCATCTGAGCTAAGGCGGCGCGCGTCCCGCACCTATGGTGCGATCAGCAACGTCAGCAAGTCTACACAGTTTCCGGGGGTGCTCCGTACACCCCTCCGGGGCGGGGCCCGGAGGGGTGTGAGCTGGGGTTACGCGCAGCGCTTGGCTGTGCGGGGGGCGTGGCCCTCCAGGAGGTACTTGTTGATCGTGTCGTCGACGCAGCGGCTGCCGCGGCCGTACGCGGTGTGGCCGTCGCCCTCGTACGTGAGGAGGCGGCCGGAGGAGAGCTGGGAGGCGAGGGCCTCGGCCCAGCGGTAGGGGGTGGCGGGGTCGCGGGTGGTGCCGGTGACGAGGATCGGGGCGGCGCCCTTCGCCTCGATGCGGTGGGGCTCGCCCGTGGCCTTCACGGGCCAGTACGCGCAGTTCAGGGCGGACCAGGCGAGGCCTTCGCCGAAGACGGGCGAGGCCTTCCTGAAGGCGGGGAGCGCGGCCTTCACGTCTTCGGGGGAGGTGAAGGACGGGGGGAGGTCGAGGCAGTTCACGGCGGCGTTGGCGTACATGAGGTTCGAGTACGCGCCGTCGCCGTCGCGCTCGTAGTAGCTGTCGGAGAGTTCGAGCAGGGCCGAGCCGTCGCGGTCGCGCAGCGCCGCGTCGAGGGCGTCGCGCAGCTGGGGCCAGGCCGACTCGTCGTACATCGCGGCGATGACACCGGTGGTGGCCAGCGCCTCGCCGAGCGCGCGGCCGCCGGCCGGGCCCGGGTCGCCCGCGCGGAGCGGGGTCCGGTCGAGGCCCGCGAAGAAGGCCTTCAGACGGCGGCCCGCGTCCGCGGGGCTCTTGCGGCCGAGGGGGCAGCCCGCGCGCCGCACGCAGTCCTTCGCGAACGACTGGAAGGCCGTCTCGAAGCCCGCCGTCTGGTCCTCGTTCATCCGGCGCGCCGAGAGGGAGGGGTCCATCGCGCCGTCCAGGACCAGGCGGCCCACCCGGTCGGGGAAGAGCCCGGCGTACGTCGCGCCGAGGAACGTGCCGTACGACGCGCCGACGTACGCCAGCTTGTCGTCGCCGAGGACCGCGCGCAGGACGTCCATGTCCCGGGCCGACTCGACCGTGGAGACGTGCTTGAGGAGGCGGCCCGCGCGCTGCTCGCAGCCCGCCGTGAACTTCCGGTAGGACGCGGTGAGCCGCGTCGTCTCGGCCGCGTCGTCGGGCGTCACGTCCGTCTGCGTGTACGTGTCCATCTGGCGGTCGTTCAAGCAGGTGACCGGCTCGCTGCGGGCCACGCCGCGCGGGTCGACGGCCACCATGTCGTAGCGGGCGCGGACCTTGTCGGGGTAGCCGAGGGCCGCGTACGACTGGAGGTAGTCGATCGCCGAGCCACCGGGCCCGCCCGGGTTCACCAGGAGGGAGCCCAGGCGGTCGCCCGCCTTGCCCGTCGCCCGCTTGCGGGACACGGCCAGGCGCAGGTCGCCCGCGCCCGGGGCCGCGTAGTCGCGTGGCACACGCAGCGTCGCGCACTCGAAGTCGGGCACCCCGCAGGCGCGCCAGCGCGGCTTCTGGTCGTAGTACGACGTCAGCTGCTGCGGCGTGGCGCGGGGCAGCGCGGCCAGGGCGACGTTCGCCGCGGGATCGCCCGAACCGCCCGACGAGCAGCCGGAGATGAGCAGCGCGGCGGCCAGCAGCGCGAGGGCTCCCCGGCGACGGCGGGGCGCCCGGGGGCTGCCTGGGGGGCGGGGGCGGCGGGCGCGGCCGGTGGTTCCCGACACGCGGCTGGTGGTTCCCATTGCGCGAGGGTAACGCTCCGGGGTCGCGCGCTCACCATGCGTGCCCTTTTGGGTGACTGTGGCCTCCGCCGGCCTCGGCGTGCGGCCTCTGCCGCCCCCGATCTGTGTGCCATCCGCCGCCCCCGGCCTGCGGCCTGCCGCCTCCAGCCTGTGGCATCCGCCGCCCCCGGGCCTGCGGCCTCCGCCACCCCCGGCCCGAGACCCCCGCCGCCCCCGCCCCAGCGCTCACCCCGCCCGCAGCGCCACCGTCATCGCCTCCACCGCGAGCAGGGGTGCCACATTGCGGTCCAGGGCCGTGCGGCAGGCGGCGATCGCCTCGATGCGGCGCAGCGTGGCCTCCGGAGACGAGCCGCGTGCCATGCGCTCCAGCATGTCCCGCACCTCCGTGTTGGCGAGCTGCACGCGGGAGCCCAACTGGAGCGCGAGGACGTCCCGGTAGACCCCGGTCAGGTCGATCAGGGCCAGGTCGAGGCTGTCGCGCTGGGTGCGGGTCCTGCGGCGCTTCTGCTTGTCCTCCAGCTCCTTCATCGCGCCCGCCGTGCCGCGCGGCATCCGGCCGCCCTGCGCCGCGCCGAGCGCAGCCTTCAGGTCCTCGGTCTCCTTGGCGTCGACGTCCTCGGCGACCTGCTTGGCCTCCTCGGCGGCCGTGTCGATCAGCTCCTGCGCGGCCCGCAGGCAGCCGCCGATGTCCTCGACCCGCAGCGGCAGCTTGAGCACGGCGGCCCGGCGCTGCCGCGCGCGCTCGTCCGTCGCCAGGCGGCGGGCCCGGCCGATGTGCCCCTGGGTGGCGCGGGCGGCGGCCGCGGCGGCGTCGGGCTCGATGCCGTCGCGGCGTACGAGCATGTCGGCGACGGCGTCCACGGAGGGCGTACGCAGCGTCAGGTGGCGGCAGCGGGAGCGGATGGTGGGCAGCACGTCCTCCAGGGAGGGCGCGCAGAGCAGCCACACCGTACGGGGAGCGGGCTCCTCCACGGCTTTCAGGAGGACGTTCCCCGCGCCCTCGGTGAGGCGGTCGGCGTCCTCCAGGACGATGACCTGCCAGCGTCCGCCGGCGGGTGAGAGCTGGGCTCGGCGGACCAGGTCGCGGGTCTCCTTGACGCCGATGGACAGGAGGTCGGTGCGGACCACCTCCACGTCCGCGTGCGTGCCGATCAGGCTCGTGTGGCAGCCGTCGCAGAAACCGCAGCCGGGCTCGCCGCCCAGTGCGCGGTCCGGGCTCACGCACTGCAAGGCGGCGGCGAAGGCCCGGGCGGCGTCGGCCCTGCCTGAGCCGGGCGGACCCGTGAACAGCCAGGCGTGCGTCATCTTCGACGACTCGGGCGCCGGGGCGCCGGAGGCGACGGCGGTGACCAGTGCGTCGGCGTCGCGCGCGGCGGCCGCGAGCTGGACGCTCACCTTCTCCTGGCCCACCAGGTCGTCCCACACCGGCATGGGTCACCGCCTTTGCCTTGCCTAGCCGTCGCCCGCGCGCACGTCACCCTCGCGACCGCGTCACCGTCACGGCCTCGTCACCGTCACGACGCACGTCGCGCTGTCGGAACTCATTGTGGGGCACGGCACTGACAACCCCCGGCCACACACCCACTGACCAGGCCTTTCGCGCCGTCGTACGGTCAGCGGCGGCGGCGCCTGCCCCGGTCCTCCGGCTCGTCCTCGTGCGACCCGAGGAGTTCGTCCGCGAGCGACGGCAGGTCGTCCATCGGCGTCTCCTCCGCCCACTCGGAGCGCTGGCGGCGCGGGGTGCCGTTCTCGTCGACCTGCGGCAGCTCGCGCGTGCGGTCGTTCGGGCCGAGGTCGTCGTGCGCGGCGGGCCGGGCACGCTCGTCGCGGAAGTAGCCGGGCGGGACGCGGTCCGCCACGTCATCCCGTACGACGGCGTCATCCCGTACGACGGCGTCATTCCGTACGACGGCGTCATTCCGCGCAGCGGCGTCATCCCGTACGACGGCATCGTCCCGTACGACCGCGTCATCCCGCGCCGCCGCCTCATCCCGTACGGCCGGAAGCACGGTCGTCTCGTCCGCCGAGCCGTCCACGGTCACCTGCGGAAGCACCGCCGTCTCATCGGCGGCGCCGTCCACGGTCACCCTCGGGAGCACGGTCGTCTCGTCGGCCGCGCCCTTCGTGGCACGCGGCAACTGCGCCGTCTCGTCGGCGGCGCCGCCGAGCGTCTTCGGGTCCACGATCGGCGTCGTCACGGTGGCCTCGTTGTCCGGCGAGGCCGGCCGCGCGTCGGACGAGGGCCGCTCAGGCGAGGGCGCGGGCGCAGGCGAGGCCGAGGCCGAGGCCGAGGCCGAGGGGCCCTGCTCCGCCGCAGCGGGCTTCTTGTCCAGCGAGGCCCCCGCCTGAGCAGAACCAGCCCCCGAAGGCGCGGCCCGGCCCGGAGCGGGCGGTGCCTCCGACGGCGAGGCCGTCACCGCCGCGGACGCCGCAGCGGAGGCAGCCGCCTCCGCGAGCCGCCGCGCCTCCTCCGCCCGCCGCAGCGCGTCCTCCGCCTTGCGCTGCTTCTCCAGGCGCCTGGCCTCCGCCTCGGCGCGCAGCCGTGCCTCTTCCTCGGCCTTGCGCCGGGCCTCCTCCTCGGCGCGGCGCCGCGCTTCCGCCTCGGCCTTGCGGGCCGCCTCTTCCTCGGCGCGCCGCCGGGCCTCCTCCTCGGCCTTGCGGCGGGCCTCCTCGGCGCGCTGCCGGGCCTCCTCCGCCTGGCGCTCGGCCTCGCGGCGCTGGGCCTCCTCCAGCTCGCGCCGCTTGCGCTCCTCCTCCTCGGCGCGCAGCTTGGCGAGCTGCTCCTGGCGTTCGCGCTCCTTGCGCTCCTCCTCGGCCTTGCGGGCCGCCTCCTCCTCAGCGCGCCGCCGGGCCTCCTCCTCGGCCTTGCGGCGGGCCTCCTCCTGGGCCTTGATCTCGGCCTCGGAGAGCGGCAGGACGACGTCGAGCCGGTGCCGGATGACCGTCGTGACGGCCTCCGGCTCCTGGGCGGCGTCGACGACCAGATAGCGCCCGGGGTCGGCGGCGGCCAGCGTGAGGAAGCCGGAACGCACGCGCGCGTGGAACTCGGCGGGCTCGGACTCCAGGCGGTCGGGCGCCTCGGTGAAGCGCTCGCGCGCCGCCTCGGGCGCCACGTCGAGCAGGACCGTCAGGTGCGGGACCAGACCGCCGGTGGCCCAGCGGTTGATGCGGGCCACCTCGGTGGGCGACAGGTCTCGGCCCGCGCCCTGGTAGGCCACGGACGAGTCGATGTACCGGTCGGAGATCACCACGGCCCCGCGCGCGAGGGCGGGCCGTACGACGGTGTCGACGTGCTCCGCGCGGTCGGCGGCGTACAGGAGCGCCTCGGCGCGGTGCGAGAGGCCTGCCGACGACACGTCCAGGAGGATCGAGCGGAGCCGCTTGCCGACGGGCGTGGCGCCCGGCTCGCGCGTGACGACGACCTCGTGGCCCTTGGCCCGGATCCAGTCGGCGAGCGCCTCGGCCTGGGTGGACTTCCCGGCGCCGTCGCCACCCTCCAGGGCGATGAAGAAGCCGGATGCGGCGGGTGTCTGCTCCGGGTCGTCGCCGCCGCGCAGCGCGTCCCGCAGGTCGTGGCGCAGCGGTACGCCCTGCCGGTCGTCGGCCTTGGCGAGGACCAGCGCGGCCACCGGCAGGAGCAGCGCGCCGACGAGCATCAGCGTGAAGGAGGCGCCCCCGTGGTCGAACACGAACTTGCCGTTGACCATGCGGTGCGGCCCGATGACGGCGGCGAGCAGCGGCGCCACGAGCGCGGCGAGCGCCACGCACAGACGTACGGCCGCCTGGAGGTGCTCGGTGGTGCGGGCCCTGCGGTAGTCCTCGACCTCCTGGTCGAGGAGCGCGTGCCCGGTGTTCGCGGCGACGCCCGCCGCGACGCCCGCGAGCAGCAGGATCAACAGCACGCTCGTCAGGTCGGGTACGAGCCCGCCGGCGAGCAGCGCGACCCCGGTCAGGGCGATGGCGAGCGCGAACAGACGGCGGCGCGACAGCGACGGCAGCAGCGCGGGGGCGAGCCGGACGCCGGCGGCCGTGCCACCGGTCAGCGCGAAGACGAACAGGCCGTACGTGACGGGCCCGCCCTGCAAGTCCTTGGCGTGCAGCACGGCCACCGCGACGGCCGCGGCGACCGCCCCGGCGACGGCGGTGCAGGCGGCGACGAGCAGCGGGATGGCGCCGGTGCGGCCCTTGTCGGTGCCCGTTCCGGTACGGGGCCTGCGCAGGCCCTCCAGGGGGCTGCGGGGGCGCGGCGTCTGCGTGCCGGGCAGCCGGATGGCGTACACGACGGACGCGGACGCGGCGAAGAGTCCGGCGGCGACGAACGCGGCGAGCCCCACCTGGTGCCGCTCGAACCAGTCGACGCCCGAGCCGAGCACGTTGCTCACGAGCCCGACCGCGACGAGCCCGACGGCGGCCAGGGGCAGCGCCGCGAATCCCGTACGCAGCGAAAGGCGCCGCAGCGCGTCCAGGTGGTCGGGCAGCGGGCGCACGGCGGCGCCCTCCGGCGGCGGGTTGGGCAGCAGCGCGGGCGCGGCGCTCTCACGTGCGACCGTCCAGAAGCGCTCGCTGACACCGATGACGAAGGACGTGACCAGGAGCAGCGCGAGCGCGTTGTCCGGCGTCCAGACGATCCACAGGGGCGCGCAGACGAGGAGCGCGGCGCGCACACCGTCGGCGCCGATCATGGTCCAGCGGCGGTCCAGGGGCCCGTCGGGCGAGGTGAGGGTCGTCAGCGGGCCGAGCAGGACCGCTCCGAAGAGCAGCGTCGCCAGGACGCGGGCTCCGAAGACGGCGGTCACGGCGATCGCGACACCGCGGTAGCCGTCGCCGAAGGCTCCCTCGGCGATGGCGGCCTGAAGTCCGAGGACGACGAGGACGAGCAGCGCCAGGGCGTCGCCGACGCTCCCGACGAGGTGCGCGCTCCACAACCGCTTCAGCTGCGGTACGCGCAGCAGGGCACGCACCGCTCGCTCGCGGGAATCCGCTGCCAGGGAGTCGTCGGGAACCGCGGTCATGGCGGGTGGCTGCTCGGCACGCGTCATCCGTCCAGCCTATCTGGAGGCCGGGCCTCACAGCGGCGACGCCCGAACATACGCGCGTCACCCACGGGGAGTACCGGAGGGTCTGCGGGGCGCTCGGAACCACGCGAGCCCCTGACCGGAACGGTCAGGGGCTCGGCGGGAAGCGTCGGCCGACGGTCAGTCGGTGGCCTCGGCGGCGGCCGTCTTCTTGGCGACGGCCTTCTTCGTAGTCGTCGTTTTCTTGGCGGCCGTCTTCTTTGCCGTCGTTTTCTTGGCGGCGGTCTTCTTGGCTGCCGTCTTCTTCGCGGGAGCCTTCTTCGCGGCCTTCTTGGCGGTCTTCTTCGCGGGGCCCTTGGCCCGCTTCTCCGCGAGCAGCTCGAAGCCGCGCTCCGGGGTGATGTCCTCCACGGAGTCGGCCGCCCGCAGCGTCGCGTTGGTCTCGCCGTCCGTCACGTACGGGCCGAAGCGGCCGTCCTTGACGACGACCGGCTTGCCGCTGACCGGGTCCTCGCCGAGTTCCTTGAGCGGCGGCTTGGCGGCGGCGCGGCCGCGCTGCTTCGGCTTGGAGTAGATCTCCAGGGCCTCGTCGAGGGTGATGGTGAAGAGCTGGTCCTCACTCTCCAGGGAGCGCGAGTCCGTGCCCTTCTTCAGATACGGGCCGTAGCGGCCGTTCTGGGCGGTGATCTCGACGCCCTCGGCGTCGGTGCCGACGACGCGGGGCAGCGACATCAGCTTGAGCGCGTCCGCGAGCGTCACCGTGTCCAGGGACATCGTCTTGAAGAGCGAGGCCGTGCGCGGCTTGACCGCGTTCTTGCCGGTCTTCGGGGTGCCCTCGGGGAGCACTTCGGTGACGTACGGGCCGTAGCGGCCGTCCTTGGCGACGATCTCGCGGCCCGTCTCCGGGTCGGTGCCGAGCTGGAAGTCACCGCTCGGCTTGGCGAGCAGCTCCTCCGCGTACTCGACGGTCAGCTCGTCGGGCGCCAGGTCGTCGGGGATGTCGGCGCGCTGGTGGTTCTCGGAGTCCTTCTCGCCGCGCTCGATGTACGGGCCGTAGCGGCCGACGCGCAGCACGATGCCGTTGTCGACGGGGAAGGACGACACCTCGCGGGCGTCGATGGCGCCCAGGTCGGTGACGAGTTCCTTGAGGCCGCCGAGGTGGTCCCCGTCGCCGTTCCCGGCGTCCGCGGCACCGCCGGTGCCCTCGCCCTCGCCGAAGTAGAACCGCCGCAGCCACGGCACGGCCTGCGCCTCACCGCGCGCGATGCGGTCGAGGTCGTCCTCCATGCGGGCGGTGAAGTCGTAGTCGACGAGCCGCCCGAAGTGCTTCTCCAGGAGGTTCACCACGGCGAAGGACAGGAAGGACGGCACCAGGGCCGTGCCCTTCTTGAAGACGTAGCCGCGGTCCAGGATCGTGCCGATGATCGACGCGTAGGTCGACGGGCGGCCGATCTCGCGCTCTTCCAGCTCCTTGACCAGGGAGGCCTCGGTGTAGCGGGCCGGGGGCTTGGTGGCGTGGCCGTCGACGGACATGTCGTCGGCGGACAGCGCGTCGCCTTCGGAGACCTGCGGCAGGCGGCGCTCGCGGTCGTCCAGCTCGGCGTTCGGGTCGTCGGCGCCCTCGACGTACGCCTTGAGGAAGCCGTGGAAGGTGATGGTCTTGCCGGACGCGCTGAACTCGGCGTCACGGCCGTCGGCGGCCCGGCCGCCGATCTTCACGGTGACCGAGTTGCCCGTCGCGTCCTTCATCTGGGAGGCGACGGTCCGCTTCCAGATCAGCTCGTAGAGCCGGAACTGGTCACCGGTCAGGCCGGTCTCGGCGGGGGTGCGGAAACGATCACCCGAGGGGCGGATCGCCTCGTGCGCCTCCTGCGCGTTCTTCACCTTCCCGGCGTACGTGCGCGGCTTGTCCGGCAGGTAGTCGCTGCCGTACAGCTGCGTGACCTGGGTACGGGCCGCCGTGACCGCCGTGTCGGACAGGGTCGTGGAGTCCGTACGCATATAGGTGATGAAGCCGTTCTCGTACAGCTTCTGGGCCACCTGCATGGTGGCCTTCGCGCCGAAGCCGAGCTTGCGCGAGGCCTCCTGCTGCATCGTCGTCGTACGGAACGGCGCGTACGGGGAGCGGCGGTACGGCTTGGACTCGACGGAGCGGACCGCGAAGTCCGTGTTCTCCAGGGCGGCGGCGAGGGCGCGGGCATTGGCCTCGTCCAGGTGCAGCGTGTTCTGGCTCTTCAGCTGCCCGAGGGAGTCGAAGTCGCGGCCCTGGGCGACGCGCTTGCCGTCGACCGTCGTCAGGCGGGCCACCAGCTGCGAGGGGTCGCTCGGGTCGCCGGCGCGGCCGGTGCCGAAGGTGCCCGTCAGGTCCCAGTACTCGGCGGAGCGGAAGGCGATGCGCTCGCGCTCGCGCTCGACGACGAGCCGGGTCGCCACGGACTGCACGCGGCCCGCGGAGAGCCGGGGCATGACCTTCTTCCAGAGGACCGGCGAGACCTCGTAGCCGTACAGGCGGTCCAGGATGCGGCGGGTCTCCTGGGCGTCGACCATGCGCTGGTTCAGCTCGCGCGGGTTGCGGACGGCGCCCTGGATCGCGTCCTTGGTGATCTCGTGGAACACCATGCGCTTGACCGGGACCTTGGGCTTCAGGACCTCGAGGAGGTGCCACGCGATGGCTTCGCCCTCGCGGTCCTCATCGGTGGCGAGGAAGAGTTCGTCGGACTCCTTGAGGAGGTCCTTGAGCTTCTTGACCTGGGCCTTCTTGTCGGCGTTGACCACGTAGATGGGCTGGAAGTCGTGCTCGACGTCCACGCCGAGGCGGCGGACCTCGCCCGTGTACTTCTCGGGGACCTCCGCGGCGCCGTTGGGAAGGTCACGGATGTGCCCGACGCTCGCCTCGACGGTGTAGCCGGGGCCGAGGTAGCCCTTGATCGTCTTCGCCTTGGCAGGCGACTCGACGATGACGAGTCGGCGGCCGCCCTGTGCGGTCTCGCTGGTCGGGGACAACTTCGCTCTTCTCTCCGGTCGACACTCGGTTGGCAGTACGATGCCCGGCGCCCCCTGGGGGGTCGCCGCGACTGCGCTTGCGGTTGCGCTGTCGCTGCGGAGTGTGACGGTACATCCCGCCCCCGTGTCAAACGGGAAAAGCCCGCAACGGCCACTCGAACGGTAACCCGACTACCGCCATTCCTGCCGCCTGGGCTGGCCCCGGGGCCCTGAACCGTGCACTGTGCCCCGGCCCGGGACGACGCCGGAGGCCGCTGGGGAGAGGGTGCCGGGGGCGTAGCCCCCTGATGCGGGAAGGGGCCGGGCCCGGGGCGCCCCGGGCTCCGGCGCTCGGCGTCACACGCGTGTGAAGGACCACACCGCCAGGACCAGGGCACCGCAGCCCGCGACGGCGGCCAGGGTCGCGGCGGCGGTCTGCTGCACGCCGTGCGCCACGGGGGCGCGGTGGGCGACCCGGGCGCCGGTCCACACCAGCAGGGCGGCGCCGAACAGCGCGAACACCGTTCCGGCGAAGATCGCTGGTCCGCTCTCCATGGCCTGTCCTCCCCGTGCCGTCCCGTAGGGCCACCTCTCGGGTGCCCCGGCTGCGGACGCTGGCACGCCCAAGCGGCGGAACCACGAAATCCGGGTGAACGACGGGCGCGCGGCGGGACGACAATGGCTGGTTCCGCACGCGGAAGGGCCGACTCCGGGTGGGTACGGGGATCAGCTCACCGTGGCGACAGGCGCTCGTCACGTTGCGTACAGGAGTCGCTCACGCCGCGTACGTGACCGACCGGGGCCCGTACGAGACGCGACTCCGGCCGGAACTGGCGTCCCTGGGTCCCCTCCGGCTCAACGCGGCTGCCGTCGGAACCGGCGTTCCCTGGGGCTCGGGCGGATCGACGCGGCTGCGGTCGGGGCCGGCGCCCCCGGGGGCCCCTTCGGCTCGACGCGGCTGCCGTCGGAACCGGCGTCCCTGGGGCTCGGGCGGATCGACGCGGCTGCCGTCGGAACCGGCGTCCCCTGGGGCTCGGGCGGATCGACGCGGCTGCGGTCGGGGCCGGCGCCCCTGGGGGCCCCTTCGGCTCGACGCGGCTGCCGTCGGAACCGGCGTCCCTGGGGCTCGGGCGGATTGACGCGGCTGCGGTCGGGGCCGGCGTCCCTGGGGCCCCACCAGCTCGACGCGGCCGCGGTCGGCCCCGGCATCCCTGAGGCCCCACCAGCTCAACGCAGCCGCCGCCGGGCCCGGCGCCCCCATCGCCCCACCAGTCCCACGCGGCCACCGCCAGCCCCAGCGCCCCTACTGCCCCACCGGCTCCAGAAATCCCTGCTCCACCAGGAGGCGGATCTGGGCCGGAGTGCGGTCCCGGAGCGCCACCGGGTCCTCGCCCATGAGCTGGGCGATGGCGTCCAGGATGCGGCCCGCGCCGAGCGAGCCGTCGCACACGCCGGCGAAGCCCGCGCCCACGGTGTCCACGCGGGTGGCCCGCCGCATGCCGCGGTGCTGGCGCAGCACCACGTGCTCCGGGTCCTCGGCGCCGGGCATGCCGACCTGCTCCTGCACCACTTCGGCGGCGAGCTTGAAGTGGTCGGCGAGCAGCGCCGCGTCGTCGTGGGCGCGCAGGTAGTCCTGCCGTGCGAAGTGGGCGCGGACCGTCTCGCCGAGGGGCTGCTCGACGGGGTGCGGCCACTCCTCGATCGTCACGGACGGCTCGGCGGCACCCGACTTGCGCAGCGTGATCCAGCCGAAGCCGACGCCCTTGGTCTTGCGGGCCTCGAACTCGTCGAGCCAAGCGTCGTACAACGCCGCGTACTCCGCCGGGTCGGTGCGGTGGTCCCCGGCGTCGCGCAGCCACAGCTCCGCGTACTGCGTGATGTCCTGTACTTCGCGCTGCACGATCCACGCGTCACAGCCGCGCGGCACCCAGGAGCGGACGCGCTCGGTCCACTCCTCGCCTTCCACGTGCTGCCAGTTGGCGAGGAATTGCGCGTACCCCCCTTCGTTCAGCCTGTCCCCCGCATGCTGAACGATCGAGCGGCACAGATCGTCCCCGCCCATGCCCCCGTCGCGGTACGTGAGCCGCGCGCCCGGCGAGATCACGAACGGCGGGTTGGACACGACGAGGTCGTACGTCTCGCCCTCGACCGGCTGGTAGAGCGAGCCCTCCCGCAGGTCCGCCTCCGGCGCCCCGGAGAGCGCGAGCGTGAGCCGGGTGATGTGCAGGGCGCGGGGGTTGAGGTCGGTCGCGGTGACCCGGGTGGCGTGCTGGGCCGCGTGCAGCGCCTGGATGCCGGAGCCCGTGCCGATGTCGAGGGCACTGGCCACGGGCGTACGCACAGTGACCCCGGCGAGCGTGGTGGAGGCGCCGCCTACGCCGAGCACCACGCCTTGGTCACGGCTGCCGATGCCCCCGGCCCCGCCGACCGCGCAGCCCAGGTCCGAGACGATGAACCAGTCCTCGCCGTCGGGCCCCCCGTACGGGCGTACGTCGACGGTGGCCTTGAGGCCGCCGCCCTCTCCCGCCGCCCGGTCCTCCGCGAGCCAACCGCTCTCCAGGAGAGGCCTGACGGGCAGAACGCGCCCCACGCGCGCGTGCGGCACGGAACGCTGCAACAGGAAGAGCCGTACGAGCGTCTCCAGGTCACCGTCACCCCGGGTGGCCCGCAGCGCGGGCACGGTCTCGCTGCGCGCGAGCGCGGCGTACGCGGGCGCCCCCAGGAGTTCGAGGAGTCCGTCCGCCGTGAAGTCGGCCCCCAGGAGGGCCTCCCTCAGGCGCGCGGTGACGTCGGAACGTTCAGACAAAGGCAGGCCATAACTCACGCCCACATTGTGACCCGTGTTCAGGCTCCTGGTCCGCGCACAACGCCCGCGACGACCGCCCGTACGACTTTCTGGACAGCGACGGGCTCCGGTGGGACGCCCTTGCGGTCGGCGAACAACAGGTGTCCCGCGCCGATCAGCGTGGGCGCGAGCGTGGCGACGTCGGCGTAGGCCGCGAGACGACCCCGTTCGCGCTCGGCGCAGAGGTACGCAGCGACCATGGCGGTGGCCTCCGCCAGCACCGGGACCCCGGTGGGCCGCGTCTGCCGCAGCCGGGCGCGCAGTTCGTCCCGCGAGGTCACGAGGCCGACCATCGCCACGGCGACCGATCCGAACAGCTCCGTCAGGGCCTCGGCGAGGTTGCCGACGACGGTTCCGGTCCCGGCGGACGCACGCAGCTCCGCGGCCTGCCGGTCCACCCGGGCGACGCGGTCCAGGACCAGTTCCGCGAGGAAGGCGTCGAAGTCGGCGAAGTGCCGGTGCAGCACGCCCTTGGCGCAGCCCGCCTCCGTGGTGACCGCCCGGCTGGTCAGGGCGCTCGGCCCATCCCTGAGCAGGACGCGCTCGGCGGCGTCGAAGAGCTGCTCGCGGGCGTCGCGGATGGCTACTCCTGTGGGCACCGGGGCGCTCTCCTCTACTTCTGGGGGCATGGGGTCGCTTATGTGGGCGTGGGCCGCTTCTGTGGGCGGTCGTGTGCCGACCCGTTGACGAGTGGGCGATCGCCCACTCATAGTGGGCACATGCCCACTTTACCGTCGGAGCCATCGGAGCAGGGCCCCCTCATCGAGCCCACTCCCCATCAACACCGTCACGTGGCCGAGTCGTTCGGCACGGACGCCGACCGCTACGACCGGGCCCGTCCCGGCTACCCCCAGGCCCTGGTGGACCGCGTCGTCGCCGCGAGCCCGGGGCCCGCCGTCGTCGACGTAGGCACGGGAACCGGCATCGCCGCCCGCCGGTTCCAGGCGACCGGGTGCCGCGTGCTCGGCGTCGAGGTGGACGCGCGGATGGCGGCCCTCGCGCGGCGGCGCGGCCTGATGGTGGAAGTGGCGGCCTTCGAGGAGTGGGACCCGGCCGGGCGCGCCTTCGACGCGGTCGTCTCCGGCCAGGCCTGGCACTGGGTGGACCCGGTGGCGGGCGCGGCGAAGGCGGCGGGGGCACTGCGGCCCGGCGGCCGCCTCGCGGTGTTCTGGAACGCGGGCGAGCCCCCGGCCGGCCTGGTGAAGGCCTTCACCGAGGTCTACCGCCGCCTGCTGCCCGACTCGCTCGCCGCCCGCCAGTGGACGATGTCCGCCGTGGACGCGTACGCGCACCTCGCCGCGAAGGCCGCCGACGGGATGCGGGCGACGGGCGCGTTCGGCGCGCCGGAACAGTGGCGCTTCGCCTGGGAGCGGGACTACAGCCGAGAGGAGTGGCTGGACCAGGTGCCCACGACCGGCGGCCACACCGGCCTCCCGGCAGCCCTCCTGGAGGAGGTCCTCGCGGGCGTCGGGGCCGCCGTGGACGCGGCCGGGGGCGGCTTCACGATGCGGTACACGACGGTGGCGGCCACGGCGGAGCGCACGTAGGGCCCGGAACCCGGCGCCGACGCGCACGCGAGAGGGGCGCCCCCTGTCCGGGGGCGCCCCTCGTCACGCGTCCGGCCGACGGGCCGTCAGGAGGACGACGGTGAGCTGCCCGCCTTGCAGCTGTCCTGCTCGCGCATGGCCTTACCGACGTCACCGGCCTCCAGCTGCTTCTGGGCGGTGTTCTCGCTCTTGCTGAGCTTGCCGAGCCCCTCGGCGACCTTCGCGAGGTCGTCCGCGAAGGCCGACTGGTTCTTCGTGTCGAGCTTGTCGGTCTGCGTCTTGAGGTCGGCGTACGACTTCGAGAGGCCGTCCAGCTCCTTCACGGCGGCGTTCAGCTTCTTCTCACCGTCGTCGACCGGGGGCGCGCCCGCCTTCTTCAGGGCGTCGCTGCGCTCCTTGTAGGCGTCGGAGATGTCCTTGAACGCCTGCGAGTCGGTCTTCTTCACTTCCTCCGGCGAGCTGTTGTCCGCGGTCTGCTTCTTGATCGCCGCGTTGGCGTCCGCGATCTTCTTAGACTGGGCTTGTACGGCCGTGTCGCAGACCTTCTTGGCCCAGTCGTCCAGCTTCTCGTTGCCGTCGTCGTCCGAGCACCCCGACAGCGCCAGTACCAGTACCGCACCGCCGGACAGTGCGGCCGCGAGCTTCTTGTTCACCGGATTGGTCCCTTCCATGGCTCTCGGCCCCGGAACTTACACGTCCAGCGGTCGCTGACCACACGCCGGGCGTCCGGTACCACCGCTATTGCAGCCATTTGCACCAAGGGGAGCGAGGCGAGAGAAGGCTCACGAGACTCCGCCGGGGACCCGTACACACGCACGAGGGGCGGACGACGCCTCAAAAGGCGCCACCCGCCCCCGTGTTGGGACGTACGAACGGTTACGAGACGACCGCGGGATCGGCCGAGCTGGCGACCTTCCCCGAGTTCTCCTCGTCACCGACGGCGATGCCGCGCCGCTTGGAGACGTACACCGCGCCGACGATGACCGCGATGGACAGGACCGCGATCACCACGCGCATGGTGACGCTCTTGTCCTCTCCGTAGCTGAACTTGACGACGGCGGGCGCGATGAGCAGCGCCACCAGGTTCATCACCTTCAGCAGCGGGTTGATCGCCGGGCCCGCGGTGTCCTTGAACGGGTCGCCGACCGTGTCACCGATCACCGTCGCGGCGTGGGCCTCGCTGCCCTTGCCGCCGTGGTGGCCGTCCTCGACGAGCTTCTTCGCGTTGTCCCACGCGCCACCGGAGTTGGCGAGGAAGACCGCCATCAGGGTGCCCGTGCCGATCGCGCCCGCGAGGAACGAGCCGAGCGCGCCCACGCCGAACGTGAAGCCGACCGCGATCGGCGTGAGCACGGCGATCAGACCTGGTGTGGCCAGCTCGCGCAGCGCGTCCTTGGTGCAGATGTCGACGACGCGCCCGTACTCGGGCTGCTCCGTGTAGTCCATGATCCCGGGGCGCTCGCGGAACTGCCGCCGCACCTCGTAGACCACGGCCCCGGCCGACCGCGACACGGCGTTGATCGCGAGCCCCGAGAAGAGGAACACGACCGCCGCGCCGAGCACGAGGCCCACCAGGTTGTTGGGCTGTGAGATGTCCATCACCAGGTTCATCGGGGCGCCGTCGCCGAGTTTCTGGCCGACGTCGTCGGCCGCCTCGGCGATCGCGTCCCGGTACGAGCCGAACAGCGCCGACGCCGCGAGGACCGCCGTGGCGATGGCGATGCCCTTGGTGATGGCCTTGGTGGTGTTGCCCACGGCGTCCAGGTCGGTGAGCACCTGCGCGCCCGCGCCCTGGACGTCGCCGGACATCTCGGCGATGCCCTGCGCGTTGTCGGAGACCGGCCCGAAGGTGTCCATGGCGACGATGACGCCGACCGTGGTGAGCAGGCCGGTCCCGGCGAGCGCCACCGCGAACAGCGCGAGCATGATCGACGTGCCGCCGAGCAGGAACGCCCCGTACACGCCGAGGCCGATCAACAGTGCCGTGTAGACGGCCGATTCCAGACCCACGGAGATGCCCGCGAGGACGACCGTGGCCGGGCCCGTGAGCGAGGTCTTGCCGATGTCCTTGACCGGCCGCCGGGTGGTCTCCGTGAAGTAGCCGGTCAGCTGCTGGATCAGCGCGGCCAGGACGATGCCGATGGCGACCGCCACGACCGCGAGGATCCGCGGGTCGCCGCTCTTCGCCAGGATCGCCGCGTCGTCGACCCCGTCCAAGTCCGCGTACGACGACGGGAGGTAGACGAAGACGGCCACCGCGACGAGCGCCAGCGAGATGAACGCCGAGATGAAGAAGCCGCGGTTGATGGCGGTCATGCCGCTGCGGTCGGAGCGCCGGGGCGCCACCGCGAAGATGCCGATCATCGCGGTGATCACGCCGATCGCGGGCACGATCAGCGGGAAGGCCAGTCCGGAGTCACCGAACGCGGCCTTGCCGAGGATCAGCGCGGCGACGAGCGTGACGGCGTACGACTCGAAGAGGTCGGCGGCCATCCCGGCGCAGTCGCCGACGTTGTCGCCCACGTTGTCGGCGATGGTCGCGGCATTGCGCGGATCGTCCTCCGGAATGCCCTGTTCGACCTTGCCGACCAGGTCGGCGCCGACGTCGGCGGCCTTGGTGAAGATGCCGCCTCCGACGCGCATGAACATCGCGATGAGCGCGGCTCCGAGGCCGAAGCCTTCGAGCACCTTCGGTGCGTCGGCCGCGTACACGAGCACGACACAGGAGGCTCCGAGCAGACCGAGCCCCACCGTGAACATGCCGACGACACCGCCCGTACGGAAAGCGATCTTCATCGCTTTGTGCGAGACAGCGGTGAGATCCTTTTCCGGCTCGCCTTCCGCCGGTGTCGCTTCCCGGGCCGCTGCGGCGACGCGCACATTGCTGCGCACGGCGAGCCACATACCGATATAGCCGGTGGTCGCCGAGAAGGCCGCGCCGATCAGGAAGAACACGGACCGGCCGATGCGCTGATTCCAGTCGTCCGCGGGCAGCAGCATGAGCAGGAAGAACACCACGACGGCGAAAACGCCGAGGGTCCGCAACTGCCGCCACAGATAGGCATTCGCGCCTTCCTGCACCGCCGCCGCGATCTTCTTCATGCTGTCGGTGCCCTCGCCGGCCGCGAGCACTTGGCGCACGAGCACCCAGGCGACCGCCAGGGCCGCGACCGCGACGGCCGCGATGACCATCACGATGAGACGGTTGTCGTCCGTCAGTACCGGGCCTGCGAGGATTGAGGGGTGGTCGAGCTGATGAGGGGTAGAAAGCCCCGCCATTCGTCCTCCTTGACGCTTGGGCTGAGCTCAAGATGTGGACGGATTGTAGGGAGCCGGACCTGATCAAAACAGTGCGCCGCCAACGGAATTGGCGCGCAGGTGCGTATCTTCAAAAGATCGCGCCTGCCGATTGACCCCGAAAGCGGTAATGCCCCAAAACCATTGACGCCGGGGTTGACCCCCGCTTCCCCTCCCCCGCCTCCATTGATCACCATTCCCTCGCTCACCGATTTCCTCACTTGTCACACAAATGAAAAGCGTGCGCATGTATACGGCGAACTGGTTTCTGTAACGCGGGAGATGGCGGGGAGTGTTTGGTGGGGCGGGGGGTGGGGCGCCCGTCAGCGTGGTGCGGTCGGCTCCGGCCTGGTGGGGCTCGGCGCTCCGATGAGGCGCGGCGCTCCGGCGGGGCCGAGGCATGCTGGCGGGGCCTGGGCGTGCTCACGGAGTCCGGGCCTCCGGTGAAGGCCACTCGGCGGTCTGGCGGGGCTGGGCGTGCCGGTGACGCCCGGGTGTAGCGGGGGAAGCCGGGGCGCGCCGACGGAGTTCCGGCGCCCGACGAAGCCTGAGCGTGCCGGTGAAGCCTGGCGTGCCGCCGGAGTCCAGGCTTCCGGCGAAGGCTGGACGTGCCGGTGAAGCCTGGCGTGCCGCCGGAGTCCAGGCTTCCGGTGAAGGCTGGGCACGCCGACGGTGGTCGGGCGTAGCGGGGAAGCCGGGGCGTCCCGGTGTCCGGTCAAGCCCGGGGGCACCGGGGAAGGCCGAGCAGGAGCCCCGCTGGGGTGCCATGGGGCGCGGGGCCCGGCGGTGGGCGGGGCGCGTCCCGGCCGGGAGGCTCCGAAGGGCGGGTGTCGCGGGTCGGTCCCGCGAGGGTGCTGCCGAGGCGCCGCTAGGGCGTCGTGGGCCAGCTCATGCGGATCAGGCCGCCGGCCTCGTCCGCCGTGACCTCCACGTCGTCGACGAGCCCGCTGATCACCGCGAGCCCCATCTCGTCCTCGCCCTCGGCTTCCACGTCCTCCGCGCCGGGACGGCCGTCCGGTGCGGCCACGGGCACGACGCGCGGCGCCTCGTCACCGACCTCGATGGAGAACTGCTTCTCCTCCTCGACCAGCGCGACGCGCACCGGCGCGGTGATGCCGGCGGCCTGGTGCAGCCCCACGGCACGGGTACAGGCCTCGCCGACCGCGAGCCTGACCTCGTCGAGGACGGCCTCGTCCACTCCGGCCCGTCGTGCCACCGCGGCCGCCACCAGTCGGGCGGTCCTGACGTGCTCGGGCAGCGCGCTGAAGCGGAGTTCAACGGTGGCCATGCATCCCCCTCGGACATACACGCGTGCTGTCGAAGGGCCGGGCCGTCGGCCCGGCCCCCCGCCGTACTGCCACTCCGGGACTGAGCCCGGGACCCCGGACCTGCCGGGGCTTCCGGCTCAGTCGGTGGCCGCGACCGCTTCGTCGACCGAGGTGTGGATGGGGAACACCTTGGTCAGGCCGGTGATGCGGAAGATCTTGAGAATGCGCTCCTGGTTGCACACCAGGCGCAGCGAGCCCTCATGGGCCCGCACTCGCTTCAGGCCGCCGACCAGCACGCCGAGTCCGGTGGAGTCGAGGAAGTCCACTCGCTCCATGTCGACGACCAGGTGGAAACTGCCGTCGTTCACCAACTCGACCAACTGCTCGCGCAGCTTGGGCGCGGTATAAACATCGATTTCGCCACCGACCTCGACGACCGTACGATCGCCGACGGTACGGGTCGACAGAGACAGGTCCACGGATCCTCCAGCACCTTGCTATCGAGCGGTCGCCCCTCGGGACACCTCGGCCCACGCCCCCGGGACGGATCGCCAGCCGCGATGGCATTCAATCACTTACGGGCAGGCGCGCACGACGCCTTCGGACCATTGTCCATCCCGCCAGTGACACACTCGATGCCGATGGCCACCTTTTCCCCTTCCGGAGGACCCTCGGCGGACACCCCGGCCCGCGTCTCCCCGCAGTCGATCCTGGACCGACTGACCACGGGGCCGAGCCGAGCTGCGCGCGTCACTCATACGGAGCACCTGCCCCCGAGGGCGGCCCGCTATGCAGTCTGGCCCGATCGCATCCGCTCCGAGGTCATCGCGGCCGTCAGGGAAGCCGGAATCGAGCACCCCTGGGCCCATCAGGCCCGGGCCGCCGAACACGCGCTTGACGGCGAATCCGTCGTCGTCGCCACCGGCACCGCGTCCGGCAAGTCCTTGGCATATCTCACACCGGTGCTCTCCGCCCTCCTGGACGGCTCCGAGGCCGCGAACGGGCGCGGCACGACCGCCCTGTACCTGGCCCCCACCAAGGCCCTCGCCGCCGACCAGCGCCGTGCCGTGCGCTCCCTGGCCGCGCCGCTCGGCAACGCCGTCAGGGCCGCCGTGTACGACGGTGACACCCCCGTCGAGGAACGCGAGTGGGTGCGCCAGTACGCCAACTACGTCCTGACCAACCCCGACATGCTGCACCGCGGCATCCTCCCGTCCCACCCCCGCTGGTCCTCCTTCCTGCGGGCCCTGCGCTACGTCGTCATCGACGAGTGCCACACCTACCGCGGCGTCTTCGGCTCGCACGTCGCCCAAGTCCTGCGCCGCCTGCGTCGCTTGTGCGCCCGCTACGGCTCCGACCCGGTCTTCCTCCTCGCCTCCGCCACGGCCGCGGAACCCGCCGTGGCCGCGGGGCGCCTGACCGGCCTGCCCGTCACCGAGGTCGCCGACGACGGCTCGCCCCGCGGCGAGGTCGTCTTCGCCCTCTGGGAACCGCCACTCACCGAGCTGCACGGCGAGAAGGGCGCCCCGGTGCGCCGCACCGCCACCGCCGAGACGGCCGACCTGCTCACCGACCTCACCGTCCAGGGCGTCCGCTCCGTCGCCTTCGTACGCTCCCGGCGCGGCGCCGAGCTGATCTCCGTCATCGCCCAGGAACGTCTCGCCGAGGTCGACCGCACCCTGGCCCGCCGTGTCGCCGCCTACCGTGGCGGCTATCTCCCCGAGGAACGCCGCGCCCTGGAACAGGCCCTGCACTCCGGCGAACTCCTCGGCCTCGCCGCCACCACCGCCCTCGAACTCGGCGTGGACGTCTCGGGCCTGGACGCCGTCCTCATCGCCGGCTATCCGGGGACCCGGGCCTCGCTGTGGCAGCAGGCGGGTCGCGCCGGCCGCGCCGCGCAGGGCTCCCTCGCCGTGCTCGTGGCCCGGGACGATCCCCTGGACACGTATCTCGTGCACCACCCCGATGCCCTGTTCCACCAGCCCGTCGAGTCGACCGTGCTGGATCCCGACAACCCGTACGTCCTCGCGCCCCACCTCTGCGCCGCCGCCGCGGAACTTCCCCTCACCGAGGAGGACTTCCCGCTCTTCGGACCGGCCGCCGAGGAGCTGATGCCGCAGCTGGAGGCCGCGAAGCTGCTGCGCCGCCGCACGAAGGCCTGGCACTGGACGCGCCGCGAGCGCGCCGCCGACCTCGCGGACATCCGCGGCGGGGGCGGCCGCCCCGTCCAGGTCGTCGAGGAGGGCACGGGCCGGCTGCTCGGCACCGTCGACGCCTCCGCCGCGCACACGAGCGTCCACGAAGGCGCGGTCCACCTCCACCAGGGCCGTACATATCTCGTGCGGCGCCTCGACCTGGAGGACTCCGTCGCCCTCGTCGAGGAGGCCGTGCCGCCCTACTCCACGACCGCCCGCGACACCACCGCCATCGCCGTCCTCGACACCGACACCGAGATCCCCTGGGGCCCCGGCCGCCTCTGCTACGGCTCCGTCGAAGTCACCAACCAGGTCGTCTCCTTCCTGCGCCGCAAGCTCATCACCGGCGAGGTGCTCGGCGAGACCAAGCTGGACCTGCCGCCGCGCACCCTGCGCACCCGCGCGGTGTGGTGGACGGTCACCGAGGACCAGCTCGACGCGGCCCGGGTCAATCCGGAGATCCTCGGCGGCGCCCTGCACGCCGCCGAGCACGCCTCCATCGGCATGCTGCCGCTGTTCGCCACGTGCGACCGCTGGGACATCGGCGGCGTCTCCGTGCCCCTGCACCCGGACACGCTGCTCCCGACGGTCTTCGTCTACGACGGCCATCCCGGCGGCGCCGGGTTCGCCGAACGCGCCTTCCACACCGCCCGCGCCTGGCTCACGGCCACCCGCGAGGCCATCGCCGCCTGCGAATGCGAGGCCGGGTGCCCGTCGTGCATCCAGTCCCCCAAGTGCGGCAACGGCAACGACCCTCTCCACAAGCGCGGCGCGGTCCGCCTGCTCACCACCCTCCTGAAGGACGCGCCCACCGACTGAGCCCCGCCCAGGAGCGTCGACCGGCTCCTGTCCGGAAAGGTCGGCTGGGTTCTCCCTGGGAAGCCCGGCCGGGTCCTGCCTGGGTGCCCTGAGGGGCCGCGCCCCCTCTGAAGCCGCCGCAGGCCTCACGAGATCCTCAGCCCTTGCGGGCGCCTCGGGCCCCGTCGGCAGTGCGGGTCCCGCCCGTGACCTGACCTCCGTCGTGAACGGCCCGAGGTCCGCCGCCGCCGTCACTTCCGACACGTGGCCCCGGACCTCGCACCGTACGATCCGCGTGCCCTGGGCCCGCGCCACCCGGCCGGCCCGCGCGCAGGCGTCGTCGGGCCCGGCCATCCAGTGGTCGGCCGCCGCGAGCGCGGCCAGGTCCGCGGCGCCGCCCGCGCGGTGCCGGGCGACCATCACCTGCGTCATGGCCAGGAGAGCACCGGTGACCACGCACAGCGCGGCCAGGACGACCACCACCCACACCGTGGCGGCACCCCTGTCGACCTGAGCGGTCCCCGGGCCCGCCCGCACGGCGCCCCGGTCCGCCCGGGCGACACTCCGGCCCGCCCGCACGGCGCCCCGGTCCGCCCGGGCGACACTCCGGCCCGCCCGCGGCTCCACCCGTCTCACCTGCCCACCCCCACCGTCTCCTCCGCCAGAGCCACGGCTTCCGCGCGCATCCGCAGGCCGAGCCCCAGGGGCCGGGGCCCCGGTGACGGTGCCACCACCTCGACCCGCACCAGGTCCCCCTCCCTGCGCACGGCGACCTGTGCCCCGCGCGGTGCCGCCTGCCGGGCCGCCGCCACGGCCGTGCCCGGCGGGTCCTGACGCGCCATCGCGCGGGCCCCGGCCCGGGCCGCGTCCACGCACTGGATCTGCGCGGACGCGGCCATGAGCACCCACAGGAGGCCCATCGTGAACAACACCAGGGTCGGCAGGACCACCGCCGCCTCCGCCGTCACGAACCCGGCGTCGCCCCGCTCCCCGGGCCCGCCCGGGACGGCCCGTCCACCGGCCCGGGCGAGGGCTCTTCCACCAGCCGCTCCGCCGCCACGGCCGGCGACGCCGTCCCCGGCCTCCTCCACCTCAGAACTGGACATGGAGCGCCCTCTCCACCACCGCCTGCAACCCGGCGCGGACGGGACCGCTCGTCACCACCTTGTAGAGCAGCCCGGCGAAGCCCACGGCCGCGATCAGCCCCATCGCGTACTCCGATGTCGCCATACCGGCGTCCCGCGCTCCGGCGCGCCTCCCCATCCACCCGCGGGACACCCAGGCCCGCGCCGCTCCCCGCCCTCGTCCCGGCTTCCGGCCGCGGCCGCGGCTGCTCCCCCGGTCCTGTCCTCGACCCTGTCCCCACATGACAACCCCCATGAGATGTCCACTCGTTGAGATTCGAGATTTCTTGTCGTTGCTCGCAGCCGCTTCTCGTGCTGGGCGCGGCAGCGAGGTCCTACGTCCACTCAGGGCGCGGCTGCCAAGCCCTTTGCCGCTCCAGGCCCGGCAGCCAGGCCTGCGGCTCGTCCCGTGTGTCACAGCAACGCCCTCCGTCTCAGCGGGCGCTCAGCAGCGCTCCCCCGAGTCCCATGACCACCGGCACCACGCCGAGCACGATGAACGCGGGCAGGAAGCACAGCCCCACCGGTGCCGTCATGGAGACCGCGGCCCGGCGAGCCCGGGCGGTCGCCTCACGGGCTCTCTCCGCCCGGCAGTCCGCGGCGAGGCGGGCCACGGGTCCGGCCGCGGGCGCCCCGGACTCACCCGCCCGCTCCAGAAGGCGGGCCAGCGCACCAGCTCCGGGCACGGCGCCCAGTTGCCGCCAGGCCTCCGCGGGCTCGCCGCCGAGCCGCACCTGTGCCGCGCCCCACGCGAGCCGCTCGCCGACCGGCCCGCGCAGCGACTCCCCGACGGCCTGCGCTGCCACGACCGGCCCGGCACCGGCGGCCACGCACGCCGCCACCAGGTCGGCGGCCAAGGGCAGTTGCCGCGCCGCATCGGCCGTGTCGAACTCCGCCGTCTGCCCGCCGCCCCGCCCTGCCCGCGCCAGGGCACAGCCGAGACCCACGCCGACCAGGAGCCCCGTCACCCCGCCGATCAGCGCCCAGCCCGCGGCTGTCGCGCCGGCCACGGCGAGCCTCGCGCGGACGGCGTCCCGCCGCCCGGACAGCCGCCCCGGCCACCGCCCGCGCCACTCCGGCTTCCGTGGCCAGGCCCGGCGCTGCCGCCGCTGCCCGCCCAGAACCGCCACCAGGCGTCTGCCCAGGGCCCGTTCACGCCGAGCCGCAGCCGCCGCGAGGACCAGCCACAGCATCGCGACCGCCGAGCACATCGCCACCCCCAGCCTGTGGACAACCTCGGATTGGCCCATCACCCCTCCGCCTTTCGCACGATCCGCAGCGCCCACCAGGCGCCCGCACCCTCCAGGAGCCCGCCCACGACGAGGCACCCGATCCCCGCGCCCGTGTGCAGCAGCACCCGCAGCGGTCGTGCCCCGAGGGCGCCGCCCATCAGCAGGCCGAGCGCGGGCAACCCGGCGAGCAGCACGGCTGTGGACCGCGCCCCGGCCAACTGGGCCCGAAGGTCCGCCCGTTGATCCCGCTCGGCCCGCAGAGCGCCCTCCAGGCGCTCCAGGCCCGTCGCGAGCCCCGCGCCCCGGTCGACGGCGACCCGCCAGCAGGCCGCGAGTCCCAGGAGTCCCTCGGCACCGGGCTCCCGGGCGGCCGCGCGCAACGCCGCCGGCACATCCCCGCCGAACCGCGCCGCCGCCAGCACCCCGGCCCACTCCCCGCCGAGTCCCTGATCCACGGCCCGACCGGCGGTCGTGGCCTCTGCGGCCCCCGCGTCCGCCTGGCCGGACGCAGCGCCTTCCATGGCCTCCGTGGCCGTCCGCAGCGCCTCTCCCGGCTGCTGCCCCGCGCGCACCTCGCCGGCCAGCGCCCCGCACAAGGCGATCACCGCGGCTGTGCGCCGCTCCCGCTCCCGGCGGGCCTCCCGGGCTCTGCGCAACCGCCCGGCCAAGGGCACGCCGACCGCCCCCGCGACGAGCGGCACCACCGATGCGCCCAGGGCCGCGACCACCGAGCCGCCCGCCAGGACCCACACTTCAGGCCCCACTCGGCCACCCAGGCGCTCACGCACCCCGGCAGCAGCCCGGCGCCATCCAGGCCGGCCGACCACCGCCCCGGGCGCCGCGAGTGCCAGCCTCGCCCGCCTCAGCTCCCGAGCCCGGGAACGCCCGCCCAGGAGCCACACCGATCCGCCCGCGCACAGCGCCGCGCCCCATGCCATCGCCGCGCTCACGCGGTCCCACCCCGGCTCCCGAGCAGGGCGCTCAGCCGCCGCCAGCCGCGCTCCTGGAGGAAGCCGCGCTCGCCCCACCGCAGCGCGGGCACCGTCGTCACAAGGCCTGTGGTGTCCCGCTCCAGGACGTGCACCTCGGCGATGCGGCGGCGCCCGGCCCGGTCCCGGGCGAGATGGATGACCACCGAGAGCGCGGCCGCCAACTGGCTGTGCAGAGCGGCGCGGTCGAGCCCGGCAGCCGTGCCCAGGGCTTCCAGGCGGGCCGGGACGTCCGCGGCGGCGTTCGCGTGGAGCGTGCCGCAGCCGCCTTCGTGGCCCGTGTTGAGCGCGGCCAGCAGGTGCACCACCTCCGCGCCCCGCACCTCGCCCACGACGAGCCGGTCGGGCCGCATCCGCAGGGCCTGGCGCACCAGGTCGTCGAGGCCGACGAAGCCCGCGCCCTCCTGATTCGCCGGGCGGGTCTCCAGGCGCACCACGTGCGGGTGCTCGGGGCGCAGCTCCGCGGAGTCCTCGGCGAGCACGATCCGCTCCCCGGAGCCGACCAGGCCGAGCAAGGTGCTCAGGAGCGTCGTCTTACCGGTGCCCGTGCCGCCGCTGATCACGTACGACAAGCGGGCGTCGAGCAGGGCGCGCAGCACGCGCTCGCCGCCGGGTGGCACCGTGCCCGCGGCGGTCAGCTCCGCGAGGGTGAACGCCCGTGGCCGCACGACCCGCAGTGACAGACACGCCGAGCCGACGGCGACCGGCGGCAGGACGGCGTGCAACCGGGTGCCGTCCGGCAGGCGGGCGTCCACCCAGGGCCGTGCGTCGTCCAGGCGCCGCCCCGCGACCGCCGCGAGCCGCTGGGCGAGCCGCCGCACGGCCGCCGCGTCCCGGAACGCCACGTCCGTGAGCTCCAGGCCGCCGCCCCGGTCCACCCACACGCGGTCGGGCGCGGACACCAGCACATCGGTGACCGAAGGGTCCGCCAGCAGGGGCTCCAGCGGGCCCGCGCCCACAAGCTCGGAGCGCAACTGCTCGGCCGCCCCCAGGACTTCGGTGTCCCCCAGGACGCGTGCCTGCGCCCGCAGGGCTTCGGCGACCCGGGCCGGGGTCGGCTCCGTGCCGCTCGCGGCGAGCCACTGCCGAACGCCGTCCAGCATGCGCGCGCCCACGACCGCATTCATACGCGCCCTCCGGTGGCGTCGGCCGGAAGCTGCTGCCAGAAGGCGGAGCAGAACCGGGCGAGCGGTCCGCGTGCCAGGCCGCCGGGTGGCCGCCCGCCGTCCTGGGCCGCCACGAGGCCGTGCTCCCAGGGCAGCTCCCCGACGAGCGGCAGCTGAAGGAGGCGGGCGACCTCGCCCGCGTCGAGCCCGTCACCGCCGTCGAGCGCGGCGGGCCCGGACCTGCCGGTGGCGGTCACGACCCTCAGGTCCCTCAGCACCATGCCCACCGCCGACGCGACACGGCGCGCCCCGGCCACCGCGCGCAGCTCGCGCGGCACCACCAGGAGGCCGAGGTCGAGCTGCGCCAGGGCCTCCCCCACCGTCTCGTCCACGCGACGCGGCAGATCCACGACCACCACACCGCCGCGCCTGCGGGCCGCGGCGAGGACGGCCCGCATCGCCTGGGGAGCCACGGCCACGGTGTCGCCCCGATCCCAGCTGAGCACGCGCAGGTCGTGCAGCCGGGGCAGCGACTCCTCCAGGGCGCCGCCGCCGACCCGGCCGCGCGACTGGGCGAAGGCGGGCCAGCGCAGTCCCTCCGCGGTCTCACCGCCGAGCAGGACGTCGAGCCCGCCGCCCAGCGGGTCGGCGTCGATGAGCATGGCGCGCCGCTGGGCGCGGGCCGCCGTGACGGCGAGGGCGCAGGCCAGGGTGGAGGCCCCGGCGCCGCCCCGGCCGCCGATGACGCCGATGGTGAGCGCGGGCCGCCCCACGCCCTCGGCCACGTCGGCGATGCGGTCGACCAGCCACTGCTCGCTGTCCGGCAGGACGAGGACCTGCTCCGCGCCGATCTCCACCGCCCGCCGCCACACGTCGGAATCGTCCTGATCCCGCCCAACCAGCACCACTCCGCGCCGCCGCGCGGCCCCGCGCACCCGGTCCGCCGCATCGTCCCCGACCAGGACGAGCGGGGCCGATGTCCAGATGTCCCTGCCTCCGCCGCGCTCCGGCACCCCGTGATGCACCTCGGGCCGCGCGCCCGCCGCGGCGCACAGCCGCAGCAGGTCATCCAACAGGTCCGCGTCCTCCGTGACGATCAGCGGTGCGCCGGGACGCCCCTCGGACGGCGGCGACGCGTCGCCCGCAATGACTCCGGTCACGATCTCCATCCCCCTCACGCTGCAAGTCCTTCGAATGCGCGCCGTGCGCATCCGGATCCGGCCCGTGAAGCCCGGTCAGTGGAATCCGGCCATGAACTTCACGAGCGGAATCAGCGTGCTGCGCTCCCGGAAATCGTGTGGATCTTGGTCAATAACTGTGGAGAAGGCGGTGCCTGTGAATATCTCCGTCACCCATACCGGTGAGGCCCCGAACGACTTCCGCAGCGCAGCGCTACGACTACGCAGAGTGATGAATCTTGGGCAGGACTCAGCGGCGCCGCAGCGGCCCATGACGGCGCCCGGCGATCATTAAAGATCGGGAAACGAGGAAGAAAACCCACCTGGACATGCGACGACCCCCGCCGGGGGGGAGAGCGGGGGTCGTCCCCTCGGTCCGACTCGGGGGGGGAGGAGCCAGACCGGGTTAGCACGGTCGCGAACGATCCGTGACTTCCATGGTGTACCCGAGAGCCTTCTCAGGCAAACCCACGCGCCTCAGCTTACGCCGAATGGTGGGCGCCTATGCTCGGGCCCGTGGAAAACCACTCCTTGCCTCGCACGGCCGCCTTCTTTGACCTGGACAAGACGGTCATTGCGAAGTCGAGCACCCTCACCTTCAGCAAGTCGTTCTACCAAGGCGGCCTGATCAACCGCAGAGCGGTGCTGCGTACCGCGTACGCCCAGTTCGTGTTCCTGGCCGGCGGCGCCGACCACGACCAGATGGAGCGCATGCGCGAGTACCTGTCGGCGCTCTGCCGGGGATGGAACGTGCAGCAGGTCAAGGAGATCGTCGCCGAGACCCTGCACGACCTGATCGACCCGATCATCTACGACGAGGCCGCCTCGCTCATCGAGCAGCACCACACCGCCGGGCGGGACGTCGTCATCGTGTCCACATCGGGCGCCGAGGTGGTCGAGCCGATCGGCGAACTGCTCGGCGCGGACCGGGTGGTGGCCACCCGGATGGTCGTCGGCCCCGACGGCTGCTTCACGGGAGAGGTGGAGTACTACGCGTACGGGCCGACGAAGGCGGAGGCGATCAAGGAGCTGGCCGAGTCGGAGGGGTATGACCTGGAGCGCTGCTACGCGTACAGCGACTCGTTCACCGACGTGCCGATGCTCGACTCCGTAGGGCACCCCCACGCCGTCAACCCCGACCGGGCGCTGCGCCGTGAGGCACTCGCGCGCGAGTGGCCGATCCTGGACTTCCACCGCCCCGTGCGGCTCAAGCAGCGGCTGCCCGCGCCGCCGCGCCCCGCGCTCGTCGCCGCGGCCGCGGTGGGGGCCGCGGCGGCCACCGCGGGCCTGGTCTGGTTCGCCACCCGCCGCCGCACCGCGGCAGCCGGCTGACCCACCTACCCGCCGCCGCACCGCGACAGCCGACGACCCACCTACGACACCGGGCCCCTCGCCCCCCAGGACGCGACAGGACCGCGCGAAAGGGACGCCAAGGGCTCGCGCGACGGGGCAGGCAGGCACGCGCGCGTAGGGATGCCGTCGAGCATCCGGGGGCACGCGGAAGGCCGCGCCCGATTCACCCTTGTTTGAACCTAAAAGTAAAGAAGTGCGGTCAGGGCTTCCGCTTCCCCGAGGACAGTAGTACAAAGGAGTCAACGGCCCGCGAGACCAAGGACATCCGAGAGGATTACCTTCAACCGCAGAATTGGCCCCACGGACCGAAGCATGGACACCGAGCACCCACGCGACGTCGACCCGTCGATTACGGGCCAGCCGCACCAGGTGACGGGCAAAGTTCCCGACCTGATGGGCACATGATTCGAGGACGCTTGGTAACCCGGTGAACATGCCAGCGGCGGTACGAGATCTCGTACCGCCGCAACCCTGTTTAGGGGTCGGCCACCTCAGAAACGCGCCCCCTGGAGCCCTCGCAGGCTCTCCGAGGCCCGCTCAGGCCGCACCCCGCTGCAACGCCTCGCACACCGCCGTCGACTCCCTGGCGCCCAGCTCAACGGCCTTGCCGCAGTGGTCGATCCAGGCCGCGACCCCCTCCGGCGTGCCCGACGCGTAGCCCGCCAGCGCCGCCGCGTAGGCCTCGCGCCCCAGCTCCGCGTGGCCCGCCTCGGCCGGGCAGACCGACTTCGGGTCGAGCCCGCTGCCCACCAGGACGATCCGCTCGGCCGCGCGCGCGACCAGGCCGTTGTGCGAGCCGAAGGGCCGCAGCACCGCGAGTTCGCCGTGCACGACGGCCGCCGTCACCAGGGCAGGCGCCGAGCTGCCCGCCACGACGATGCCCGAGAGCCCCTCCAGGCGCCCCGCGACCTCGTCGGCGTCCGGCGGCGCCGACGCGATCACGGGCCCGCCCAGAGGCTCGTCGACCGGTTCGCCCACGACCCGCGGACGGCCCGCCGCCTCGTCCGAGTCGGCCGCCGCCACCAGATGCAGCCGCGCGAGGACCCGCAGCGGCGACTGCCGCCAGATCGAGAGCAGCTGCCCCGCCTCGGCCGTGAGACGCAGCGCGGCACCCATCACGCGCGCTTCGGCGTCACCGCTGAAGTCACTGCGCCTGCGTACCTCTTCGAGCGCCCATTCGGCACCGGACAGCACGGCGGAGCCACGGGCGCCGCGCAGCGCGGCCTCCGACGTGATCTCGTTGCTGCGGCGGCGCATGATCCGGTGTCCGTAGACGCGGTCCACGGCCTTGCGCACGGAGTCCACGGCCTCCGGGACGCCGGGCAGGGCGCCCAGGGGAGCCAGCGGATCGGGTGTCGTACTCATGAGTACGACCCTACGCACTTCCGGCCTCCGCCCCACGAAGGAGTGGTCTTCTTCACTCAAGGGCCGGTACGCGGCGGGGCCCGCCACTACGCTAACCGACCATGAAAATCGCTTTCGTAGGGAAGGGTGGCAGCGGCAAGACCACGCTGTCCTCGCTCTTCATCCGCCACCTCGCCGCCACCGGCGCGCCCGTCGTCGCGGTGGACGCCGACATCAACCAGCACCTCGGGGCCGCGCTCGGCCTCGACGACGAGCAGGCCGCCGAGCTGCCCGCCATGGGCGCGCGGCTGCCGCTGATCAAGGACTATCTGCGCGGCGCCAACCCGCGCATCGCCTCCGCCGAGACGATGATCAAGACGACACCGCCCGGCGACGGCTCCCGGCTGCTGCGGCTCCGCGAGCAGAACCCGGTGTACGACGCGTGTGCGCGGCCGGTGGAACTCGACGGCGGCGCCGTGCGTTTGATGGTCACCGGGCCGTTCACCGAAGCCGACCTCGGTGTCGCCTGCTACCACTCCAAGACCGGAGCGGTGGAGCTGTGTCTGAACCACCTGGTCGACGGCCGTGACGAGTACGCCGTCGTCGACATGACCGCGGGCTCGGACTCCTTCGCCTCCGGGATGTTCACCCGCTTCGACATGACGTTCCTCGTCGCCGAGCCGACCCGGAAGGGGGTCTCCGTCTACCGCCAGTACCGCGACTACGCACGCGACTTCGGCGTCGCCCTGAAGGTCGTGGGCAACAAGGTCCAGGGCCAGGACGACATCGACTTCCTGCGCGAGCAGGTCGGCGACGACCTCCTGGTGACCGTCGGGCACTCGGACTGGGTGCGCTCCATGGAGAAGGGCCGCCCGCCCCGGTTCGCCCTCCTGGAGGAGGTCAACCGCAGCGCCCTGCGCACCCTTCAGGCCGCCGTCGACGCCACGTACGAGCACCGCGACTGGGAGCGGTACACGCGCCAGATGGTGCACTTCCACCTGAAGAACGCGCAGAGCTGGGGCAACGCCAGGACCGGAGCCGACCTGGCGTCCCAGGTCGACCCCGACTTCGTCCTGCGCGAGGAGGCGGTCGCCACGGCGTGAGAGACCCGCGCCCCCGGACCGCCTCCCAACGCCACGCGGACAGCAGGCGCAGACCGCCTACCTCTTGGCCGGTTCGGCCCCCGGGACCCCCTTGGGCGCCGGGGCCGGGCGGGCCGAGAGGAAGGCGGGCCAGCCCTCCTTGGGGGCCTTGCCGACGCCAAGCTCGGTGAGTTTCGCGAGAACCGTCGGGTCCTGGGCGTCCAGCCAGTCGGCGAGCTGCCGGAAGGACACGCACCGCACGTCCCTCTTGGTGCAGACCCGCTCGATGGTCTCCTCGATGGCGCGCATGTACGTGCCGCCGTTCCAGGACTCGAAGTGGTTGCCGATGATCAGGGGCGCGCGGTTGCCGTAGTAGGCGCGATCGAAGCCCTTCAGCAGGCCGTCGCGCATCTGGTCGCCCCAGTACTCAT
Source organism: Streptomyces sp. NPDC045778 (assembly GCF_056431945.1). Taxonomy (NCBI): domain Bacteria; kingdom Bacillati; phylum Actinomycetota; class Actinomycetes; order Kitasatosporales; family Streptomycetaceae; genus Streptomyces; species Streptomyces sp. NPDC045778. Next base: position 124,273 of record NZ_JBWKJZ010000011.1, on the reverse strand, counting down.
GCTGGGACGGATCGCCCTGGGAGGTCGAACCGGACTGGTTCACCATGAAGTTGTAGTCCATGGTGAGCGTCTCGAAGCCGCGCCCGGGCACGGGCACGAGCTGCATCGACAAGTCCCACAGGCCCTCCTTCTTCTTGGGCCAGAGCTGGTCGTTCACGCCGCTGGTGTCGTAACGGAAGCCGAGATCGCGTGCCGCCCGCATGAAGTTCGTACGGCCTTCGAGGCAAGGCGTGCGGGCGCCGATGAGTTCCTTGTCGTAGTCGAAGGGCAGCGGCGGCGCGTTCTTCAGGCCCGCGTTGGTCTTCCAGGCCTTCACGAAGGACTTGGCCTGCCGGATCTCGCTCTTCCAGTCACGCACCGACCACTCGCCGACGCCCCGGCCGGCGCCGCAGAAGTGGCCGTTGAAGTGCGTGCCGATCTCGTTGCCCTCGAGCCAGGCGCCGCGGAGCTGGTCCACGGTGTCCTTGATTCCCCGGCGCTCGTTGAAGCCGATGTCCGAGCTGCCCGCCAGGTGCTGCGGCGGCTTGTAGAGCGCGCGCTTCTCCTGCGGAAGCATGTACACGCCGCTGAGGAAGTAGGTCATCGTGGCGTTGTTGCGCTTGGCGACCTTGCGGAAGTGCGAGAACAGCTTCTGACCGTCCTCGCCCGCGCCGTCCCAGGAGAAGACCACGAACTGCGGCGGTTTCTGCCCCGGTCTCAGCCGTTCCGGCCGGGGCAGCAGCGGCTGCTTGCCGGTGAACGCGGTGGAGCCGTCGCCGATCAGCCGCACCGGTGACTTGGCCGGGCCGGCCGGCTTCTTCGCGCCGTGCGCGCCCTCGCGCGCGCTCTTCTTCGTGTCGGACGCGTGCGTGCCGGACGCGCCACTCCCGCACCCGGCCAGGGCCGCGACGCAGACCACGAGGGCGGCGAGCCCGGCCGCGGCGGCAGTCCTCTGGTTGGCGGCCATCCGCCCACCTACTTCCGTACAAATAGGGACAGAACCCCAGCAACTTCGCACGGAGGTACGGACGCGGTATTACGACAAGCCGATGAATAGGCTTAATCACTCATTGGGGTGATCAGTTGCCCCATTTGCACGGAAAATCCTGCCGTGACCTTTACTCTGCATTACGATTCGTTTACCGAGAGTTGAGTCATCCCGCCGCTGCAACGCCGTGACCCACGGCCGCGACCCGCCCTCCGGCAGCCCGTCGGAGGCCCACCTGTTCCGCGACCGCGCCGCCCCGGAGGAGACGGGAAAATGTCTGCCAGCGTCCCCCCACGCGCCATCGACTCCGCCCCAGCCGCAAGTGCCCGGCAGCCGCACGCGCCGCCGCCGCGCCGCGCCTTCCGCATCGCGGGGGCCGACCTCTCCGCGTCGATCGCCGTGTTCCTCATCGCCCTTCCCCTGTCCCTGGGCATCGCCCTCGCCACCGGGGCACCCCTCCAGGCCGGGCTCGTCGCCGCGGCCGTCGGCGGGATCGTCGGGGGCCGCCTCGCCGGTTCGCCGCTCCAGGTCAGCGGCCCCGCCGCCGGACTCACCGTCGTCACCGCCGACCTCATCCAGCGCTACGGCTGGCGCACCACCTGCGCGATCACCGTCCTCGCCGGCATCACCCAGGTCGGCCTCGGCTGTCTGCGCGTGGCCCGCACGGCCCTGGCCGTCAGCCCCGCCGTCGTACACGGCATGCTCGCCGGAATCGGCGTCACCATCGCCGTCGCCCAGCTGCACATCGTGCTCGGCGGCACCCCGCAAAGCTCCGTGATCGCCAACCTCCGCGCGCTGCCCGCCCAGTTGACCGAGCTGCGCCCGGCGGCCCTGTCGATCAGCCTCCTGACCTTCTTCCTCCTGCTCGTCTGGCCGCGCCTGCCCGGGCGCGCGGGCCGCGCCGTGCGCGTGCTGCCCGCGCCCCTGGTGGCCGTCGCCGCCGCCACCGCGCTCGCGGGCTTCGCCACGCTTCAGCTGGACAAGGTCGACCTGCCGTCCTGGCGCAGCCACGCCCTCGTGGGGCTGCCCGAAGGGCCCGCGCTCGGCCTGGTGGCCGCCGTGCTCACGATCACGCTGGTGTGCAGCGTGCAGTCACTGCTCGGCGCGGTCGCCATCGACAAGCTCACCTCCGGCCGCCCGGACCCCCCTCCCGGAGTGGGCCGTTCCGACCTGGACCGCGAGCTGCGCGGCCAGGGCGTGTCGAACATCGTGTCCGGTGCCCTCGGCGGCCTCCCGGTAGCAGGAGTGGCGGTCCGCAGCGTGGCGAACGTCCGCGCGGGCGCCGTCAGCCGGAACTCCACGACGCTCCACGGCGTTTGGGTAGTAGTAGCCTCCCTGCTGCTCGTGCCCGTCCTGGAGCTGATCCCGCTCGCCGCCCTCGCCGCCCTCGTCATGGCCGTCGGCATCCAGATGGTCAGCCTGAACCACATCCGTACGGTCACCCGGCACCGCGAGATCCTGGTCTACGCGGTCACCACCCTCGGCGTGGTCGTGCTCGGCGTCCTCGAAGGGGTCGCGCTCGGCGTCGCCGCGGCCGTGGGCGTCGCCCTGCACCGCCTCGCCCGCACCCGCATCACCTGCGAGGAGGACGCGGAAGGGGTCCACCACGTCCATGTCCGGGGCCAGTTGACGTTCCTCGCCGTGCCCCGGCTCAGCCGCTGTCTGCACCACATCCCCCACCGGGCCCACGCCGTCGTCGAGCTGGACGGCTCCTTCATGGACCACGCGGCGTACGAGACGTTGCAGAGCTGGCAGGAGGCGCACGCCGCGCACGGCGGCACGGCCGAGATCACCGGGCGCGGCGGCCAGCGGATCGCCGAGCCCGCGCGGATCGCCCACTGCAGCTGCCGCCCCTGGACACCGTGGCGCAACCACCACTGCGAAGCTCCCCCGCAGCCCCCCTCGGGCGAGCGCCACGACCACCCCCACCACCAGCACGAACTGGCCCAGGGCATCAGCGCCTTCCAGCAGCACACGGCCCCGCGCGTGCGCGGCGAGCTGGCCCGGCTCGCGCGGGAGGGGCAGCGGCCCGTGCAGCTGTTCCTGACGTGCGCCGACTCCCGGGTCGTCACCTCCATGATCACGTCCAGCGGCCCGGGCGACCTCTTCGTCGTGCGGAACGTGGGCAATCTGGTGCCCCTGCCCGGCGCCGAGAGCGGTGACGACTCGGTCGCCGCCGCGATCGAGTACGCGGTGGACGTCTTGCAGGTCAAGTCCATCACCGTGTGCGGGCATTCGGGGTGCGGGGCCATGCAGGCGCTGCTCAGCTCCCCGCCGTGCGGGGCCCAGACGCCCCTCAAGCGGTGGCTGCGGCACGGCCTGCCGAGCCTGGAGCGGATGGCGGCGTCCAGCACGGCCGAGCCGCCCGGCAGGATCCACCCGCGCCTCGCCGGCCGGGCGCCCGCGGACGCGGTGGAGCAGCTCTGCCTGACCAACGTGGTCCAGCAGCTGGAGCACCTGCGGGCGCACGAGGCGGTCGCGCGGCGGCTGACCGAGGGCACCCTGGAGCTGCACGGCATGTACTTCCACGTCGGCGAGGCCCAGGCCTATCTGCTGACCGAGGGCACGCCCGGCGCCAACGGCACCCGCTCCGGCGGACAGCCCCTGCCGCACGAGGTCTTCAGCCAGGTGCGCCCCGCGCCCCGCGCGGAAGCCACGCCGACGGGCTGAGACAGGTGGCCTCCCGCCCCGGCGGGAGGCCACGGCTCCGGCGGGAGGCCAGGGCCCCACCCCCAGGAAGCCCCCTACGTCAACCACCCCCGACCTGCTACCCCCTACAGGTCTAAACCAATTATCGGCAAGCCCTTGTCACCAGGGCCGAGTGTCTGATGAGCTGTGGCTTGGGACACAACGGACACCCTGAGAAAGGGAGATGTCGTGAGCAACGAAAGCCTGGCCAACCTCTTGAAGGAGGAGCGTCGCTTCGCGCCGCCGGCCGATCTGGCCGCGCGGGCCAACGTCAGCGCGGAGGCGTACGAGCAGGCCAAGGCTGACAGGCTCGGCTTCTGGGCCGAGCAGGCCCGTCGGCTGACCTGGGCCACCGAACCGACCAGGACACTCGACTGGTCGAACCCGCCGTTCGCGAAGTGGTTCGAGGACGGCAAGCTCAACGTCGCGTACAACTGCGTGGACCGCCACGTCGAGGCGGGCCACGGCGACCGGGTGGCCATCCACTTCGAGGGCGAGCCCGGCGACAGCCGGGCCATCTCCTACGCCCAGCTGAAGGACGAGGTGAGCCGCGCCGCCAACGCCCTGACGGAGCTGGGCGTCGGCAAGGGCGACCGGGTCGCCGTCTATCTGCCGATGATCCCCGAGGCGGTCGTGGCGATGCTGGCGTGCGCCCGCATCGGCGCCGCGCACTCGGTGGTCTTCGGCGGCTTCTCCGCCGACGCGATCGCGGCCCGCATCAAGGACGCCGACGCCAAGCTCGTCATCACCGCCGACGGCGGTTACCGCCGGGGCAAGCCGTCCGCGCTCAAGCCCGCGGTCGACGAGGCCCTGAGCCGCGCGGAGGGCGTCGACAAGGTCCTCGTCGTACGGCGCACGGAGCAGGAGGTGGCCTGGACCGAGGGCCGCGACCTGTGGTGGCACGACGTGGTCGGGCGCCAGTCGGCCGAGCACACCCCCGAGGCCTTCGAGGCCGAGCAGCCGCTCTTCATCCTGTACACGTCGGGCACGACGGGGAAGCCGAAGGGCATCCTGCACACGTCGGGCGGCTATCTGACGCAGGCGTCGTACACCCACCACGCCGTCTTCGACCTCAAGCCGGAGACCGACGTCTACTGGTGCACGGCCGACATCGGCTGGGTGACGGGCCACTCGTACATCACGTACGGACCGCTGTCGAACGGCGCGACGCAGGTGATCTACGAGGGCACCCCGGACACCCCGCACCAGGGCCGCTTCTGGGAGATCGTGCAGAAGTACGGGGTGACGATCCTGTACACGGCGCCCACGGCGATCCGTACGTTCATGAAGTGGGGGGACGACATCCCCGCGAAGTTCGACCTCAGCAGCCTGCGGGTGCTGGGGTCGGTGGGCGAGCCGATCAACCCCGAGGCGTGGGTCTGGTACCGAAAGCACATCGGCGGGGACAACTGCCCGATCGTGGACACCTGGTGGCAGACCGAGACCGGGGCGATGATGATCTCGCCGCTGCCCGGCGTCACGGAGACCAAGCCGGGCTCCGCCCAGCGCGCGCTGCCGGGCATCGCCGCGACCGTCGTCGACGACGAGGCGAACGAGGTGCCCGACGGCGGTGGTGGCTATCTGGTCCTGACCGAGCCGTGGCCGTCGATGCTGCGCACCATCTGGGGCGACGACCAGCGGTTCATCGACACGTACTGGTCGCGCTTCGAGGGCAAGTACTTCGCCGGGGACGGCGCGAAGAAGGACGAGGACGGGGACATCTGGCTGCTCGGCCGGGTCGACGACGTGATGCTCGTGTCCGGGCACAACATCTCCACCACCGAGGTGGAGTCGGCGCTCGTCTCGCACCCGTCGGTCGCCGAGGCGGCGGTCGTGGGCGCGGCCGATGAGACCACGGGACAGGCGATCGTGGCCTTCGTGATCCTGCGGGGCACGGCCGACGCCGAGGACGAGGGGCTCGTCGCGGACCTGCGCAACCACGTGGGCGCGACGCTCGGCCCGATCGCCAAGCCCAAGCGGATCCTGCCGGTGGCCGAGCTGCCCAAGACCCGTTCCGGGAAGATCATGCGGCGGCTCCTGCGGGACGTCGCGGAGAACCGCCAGCTCGGTGATGTCACCACGCTGACCGACTCCTCCGTGATGGACCTCATCCAGTCCAAGCTTCCGGCTGCCGCCAGCGAGGACTGAGTCCTTCACTGACCTCGCCGCGATGGGCCGTCGGTTGACTGCGGGTCCGTTGTGGCTGGTCGCGCAGTTCCCCGCGCCCCTTGGCGGCACTGCACCGAAGGCGACCCCAGGCACCCGGCGCACCCGCGCCGGGTGCCTTTTCGCGCCTGCCGAGCAGGACGTTTGTCCTTAAAGTGGCTTTCGCCGGATACCCCGCCGCGCCGGCCCCAAAGCGATTAGGTACGCTAAGGATCAACGTCAACAACGCGACAAGAACCATCAGGTGCGCCGGGAAGTCTGGTCGGCATGTGCTCAGCCCTGCCTACCCGACGGAGGTCGACTCCCGTGGCCGCGCCCACCCCCAGCAACCGCAAGTTCCTCGGACGCCTCTCCCTGCCCGAGCACACCTTCGTCGCCAACGCGCTGCGTACCGAGACCGTCGGCGGCGTCCTGCTGCTCGTCGCCGCCGTCGCGGCCCTGATCTGGGCGAACACCCCGCTCAAGGAGAGCTACGAGAGCGTACGGGACTTCCATCTGGGGCCCGGCTCCCTCGGCCTCGACCTCTCCGTGCAGCACTGGGCCGCCGACGGGCTGCTCGCGATCTTCTTCTTCGTCGCCGGGATCGAGCTGAAGCGCGAGCTGGTCGCGGGCGACCTGCGTGACCCCAAGGCCGCCGCGCTGCCCGTCATCGCCGCGATCTGCGGCATGGCCGTACCGGCGCTCGTCTACACCCTCGTCAACGCCGCGGGCGGCGGCTCCGCCGACGGCTGGGCCGTGCCCACCGCGACCGATATCGCCTTCGCCCTCGCGGTTCTCGCGGTCATCGGCACCTCGCTGCCGTCGGCCCTGCGCGCCTTCCTGCTCACGCTCGCCGTCGTCGACGACCTCTTCGCGATCATGATCATCGCGGTCTTCTTCACCAGCGACCTGAACTTCGCCGCGCTCGGCGGCGCCGTCATCGGCCTCGCCGTCTTCTGGCTGCTCCTGCGCAAGGGCGTGCGCGGCTGGTACGTCTACGTGCCGCTCGCCCTGGTCATCTGGGGTCTGATGTACAACAGCGGCGTCCACGCCACCATCGCGGGCGTCGCCATGGGCCTGATGCTGCGCTGCCACCGGGAGGAAGGCGAGGGCCACTCCCCCGGCGAGCACATCGAGCACCTCGTGCGCCCCGTCTCCGCGGGCCTCGCGGTGCCGCTGTTCGCCCTGTTCAGCGCCGGGGTCGCGGTCTCCGGGGGCGCCCTCGGGGACGTCTTCACACGGCCCGAGACCCTCGGCGTGGTCCTCGGCCTGGTCATCGGCAAGACCATCGGCATCTTCGGCGGCACCTGGCTCGCCGCCCGCTTCACCCGGGCCGAGCTGAACGACGACCTGGCCTGGCCCGACGTCTTCGCGGTCGCCTCGCTCGCCGGCATCGGCTTCACCGTCTCGCTGCTCATCGGCGAACTGGCCTTCAGCGACGACCCGGCCCTCACCGACGAGGTCAAGGCGGCGGTCCTGGTCGGCTCACTGATCGCGGCCGTGATCGCCACCGTCCTGCTGAAGCTCCGCAACCGCAAGTACCGGACGATGTGCGAGGACGAGGAGCGTGACGAGGACCTCGACGGCATCCCGGACATCTACGAACAGGACAATCCCGATTACCACCTGCGGATGGCGGAGATCTACGAGAAGAAGGCCGCCGAGCACCGCAGGCGGGCCGAAATGTCAGCCGGATCGGGCGATCCGGACCACGGTCCGGCATGATCTGTCCAGAACCTTCCGCGCGGCGCCGGTCCCCGGGCGGCAGGATTGCGCACGCTGACCGGCAGACAGAGAAATGAGGAATTCGCGATGAGCGCACCCGACGGTCCCGTCGGCACCGAACGCAGCCTCGGCCAGCTCGTCTCCGCGGCGAGCAAAGAGATGTCGGAGCTGGTGCACGACGAGATCGCGCTGGTCAAGGCCCAGCTGACGCAGGACGTCAAGCGTGGTGCGATCGGCAGCGCCGCGTTCATCGCGGCCACCGCCGTCCTCATCTTCTCGCTGCCGATGCTGAGCTTCGCCCTGGCCTACGGCATCCGCACCTGGAGCGGCTGGAACCTCGCGATCTGCTTCGTCCTCTCCTTCGCCGCGAACGTCCTGGTGGCGGGGGTGCTCGCCTGGATCGGCGTGATCTTCGCCAAGAAGGCCGCCAAGGGCAGGGGCCCGCAGAAGGCCGCCGCCGCGGCCAAGGAGACGGCCGCGGTGCTTGGGAACGTCAAGCCGCATCCGCGCCCCGTGACCCCCGTGAAGAGCGCTCTTGAGCTGGAGAAGGGTGAGCGGGCCGACGCTGTGGCACGCTCGACTTCATGACGGACCCCGCCAATCCCCCTCAGCACGCCTCCGCGACCGCGTCGGCCGTACGCATCGACGGCCCCTGGACACACCGGGACGTCGCCGCCAACGGCGCCCGCTTCCACATCGCGGAGCTGGGTGAAGGACCGCTGGTGCTGCTGCTCCACGGCTTCCCGCAGTTCTGGTGGGCCTGGCGGCACCAGCTCGTCGCGCTCGCCGACGCGGGCTTCCGCGCGGTGGCGATGGACCTGCGGGGCGTCGGCGGCAGCGACCGCACCCCGCGCGGCTACGACCCGGCCAACCTGGCCCTCGACATCACCGGCGTGGTGCGCTCCCTCGGCGAGCCCGACGCCGCGCTCGTCGGCCACGACCTGGGCGGCTACCTCGCCTGGACGGCCGCCGTGATGCGCCCCAAGCTGGTGCGCCGCCTCGCCGTCACCTCGATGCCGCACCCCCGGCGCTGGCGTTCCGCGATGCTGCGGGACATGAAGCAGACCGCCGCCGGGTCGTACGTGTGGGGCTTCCAGCGGCCGTGGGTCCCGGAGCGTCAGCTGGTCGCGGACGACGGGGCCTTGGTCGGCCGTCTGGTGCGGGACTGGTCGGGGCCGCGCCTCCCGGACGACGAGGCCGTGGAGACGTACCGGCGCGCGATGTGCATCCCGTCGACGGCGCACTGCTCGATCGAGCCGTACCGCTGGATGGTGCGGTCCATGGCGCGCCCCGACGGGATCCAGTTCAACCGGCGCATGAAGCGGCCGGTGCGGGTCCCCACGCTCCATGTGCACGGGTCCCTCGACCCGGTGATGCGCACCCGCAGCGCGGCCGGATCCGGCGAGTACGTCGAAGCGCCGTACCGCTGGCGGCTGTTCGACGGCCTGGGGCACTTCCCGCACGAGGAGGACCCGGTGGCCTTCTCCAACGAGCTGGTGAGCTGGCTGAAGGACCCCGAGCCGGACCGCTGACCGGCCCCCGCGGCCCCGGTCCGACGGCCCCCGCGGCCCCGCCGTCACCCGGATGCGGGAACGCCAGTGCTACGAACGCCAATTGCCCGGCGCATAGGCCAATTGGGGCCTCTGTGCGCGGTTACCGACCTTGAGGCACGGGCACACGTCCGGGTATGGGCTGGACGCACGACTACAGTGACGTAGCACGCAAGCGCCGCACGGCCACCGTGGTGAACAGCCACGAGGGGGGCGGCCCGCACGACCAGGGGCCCGCGGGGACCGCGCAGGCCATCGGCATCCCGCGCATCCTGCGGCGCCGCGCGCGCTGGGTCTCGGCCCGGTTGCGGCACACGCGCGACTGACCCGCCCCCCGGCTCAGCACCGTCGGCCGCGACCGCTTCGGTGTGCCGCCGCGACCGCTTCCCGTACGCCGCTACAGCGCGCACCCCTGGCTGTCGACCTCCTGGTTGGCGCTGCGGCCGCGCTCGATGTCCTCGCGGACCTCGTCCGCCGTCAGGGCGTAGCCGGTGTCGGGGTCGTCGAGCGACTTGGCGAACACGACACCGTAGACCTCGCCCTTCGGGGTGAGCAGTGGGCCGCCGGAGTTGCCCTGACGGACCGTGGCGTACAGCGAGTACACATCGCGGCGGACCGTGCCCCGGTGGTAGATGTCCGGGCCCTTGGCCGTGATGCGGCCGCGCACGCGCGCGGGACGCACGTCGTACGGGCCGTCCTCCGGGAAACCCGCCACGATGGCGCTGTTGCCGCTGACGGCGTCGTTCGAGGCGAACTTCAGGGCGGGGGCGGGCAGCGAGGGCACGTCGAGCACGGCGATGTCGCGCTCCCAGTCGTAGAGCACGACCTTGGCGTCGTACTTCTCGGCCTCACCGCCTATCTGCACCCGGGGCTCGTCCACGCCGCCGACCACGTGCGCGTTCGTCATGACGCGGCGCGGGGCGAAGACGAAGCCGGTGCCTTCGAGGGCCTTGCCGCAGCTGTGCGCGTCGCCGCTGACCTTCACGATGGAGCGCTTGGCGGTGACGGCGACCTGGCTGCGGGCGAGCTTCGGGTCCGGGGGCGGGACCTCCTTGATCGGCTCGTTCGAGAACGGGCTGAAGACCTGCGGGAAGCCGTTCCTCGCGAGGACCGAGGAGAAGTCGGTGAACCAGGTGTCGGCCTGGCCCGGCAGGGCGCGGTCGATGCCGAGCAGCACCTTGGAGTTGCGGACCTCCTTGCCGAGCGTCGGCAGGGTCGTGCCCGCGAGGAGGGAGCCGATCAGCCAGGCGACCAGGAGCATCGCGACCACGTTGACCAGGGCGCCGCCGGTGGCGTCGAGGGCTCTGGCGGGCTGCCAGGTGATGTACCGGCGCAGCTTGTTGCCCAAGTGGGTGGTGAAGGCCTGGCCGACGGACGCGCAGACGATCACCACGACGACGGCGATCACCGCCGCGGTGGTGGTGACCTTCGCGCCCTCGTCGTTCATGGCGTCCCAGACCACGGGGAGCAGATACACCGCGACGAGACCGCCGCCGAGGAAGCCGATCACGGACAGGATGCCGACGACGAAGCCCTGGCGATAGCCGACGATCGCGAACCACACCGCGGCGAGCAGCAGCAGGATGTCCAGCACGTTCACCGATTCAGTCCTCGCCTCGCATGAATCCCCGCCTCGCGGTCGCCGCCACGCGCCACGCCCCGCGTGGCCGCGCCGTCCCCGGCCCCGGTGGCCTCGGTCCCCGCAACCTTGTCATGAGCCCCAGTCGAGCGGGACGCGGCGGTCCCTGTCCCACGGGCGCTCCCAGCCGGCGAAGTGCAGGATCCTGTCGATCACCCCGGCGGTGAACCCCCAGACCAGGGCGGACTCCACGAGGAAGGCCGGGCCCTGGTGGCCGCGGGGGTGCACCGCCATCGCGCGGTTCGCCGGGTCCGTGAGGTCGGCCACGGGCACGGTGAAGACCCGGGCGGTCTCGGCCGGGTCGACCGCGCCGACGGGGCTCGGCACGCGCCACCAGCCGAGGACGGGCGTCACGACGAAATCGCTCACGGGGATGAACAGGCTCGGCAGCACCCCGAAGAGCTGGACCCCGCGCGGGTCGAGCCCGGTCTCCTCCTCGGCCTCCCTGAGCGCGGCGCGCAGCGGGCCCTCGCCCTGCGGGTCCCCGTCCTCCGGGTCGAGGGAGCCGCCCGGGAACGACGGCTGGCCCGCGTGCGAGCGCAGCGAGCCCGCGCGCTCCATGAGCAGCAGCTCGGGGCCCCGCTCACCCTCTCCGAAGAGGACGAGCACGGCGGACTGCCGCCCTCCACCGCCCTCCGGCGGCAGGAACCGGCTGAGCTGGTCGGGCCGCACGGTGGCGGCGGCCCGCGCGACCGGGGTGAGCCAGGAGGGCAGGCCTTCGGTGGTCAGCTCGGTGGTGAAGGGGGTCCGGCCGAGGTGAGGGGGGACAGGGGTGCCCGGCACGGTGGCGTCCAGGGGGGCGGTGGCGCCCTGCGCGCGGGCGGCGCCGACGGCCTGTGCGCGGGGAGCGTACGGCTGTCGCGCTCGCGGGGCGCCGGGGGCCGGGTGCAGCTGGGCGCCGCTCGGCGGGTGGGGCGGGGCTCCGCCCGGTGTCTCGTGGGTGCGGGGGCCCCGCGCCCCGTGGGAGTCCGTGCCGTGCTTCTCGCCGTCGTCGCTCATGTCCCTGCCGCCTGTGTGCGTGTCACTCGCGTGCGTCATCGGAACCCCGGTCTCCCTTGGTCGGGCCCCGTGATCGGCCCCCCGTGGTCGGGCCCCGTGATCCCCCGTGATCCCCTGTGATCCCCTGTGATCCCGTGTGCGTCCCTCCACCCCTCCACAACGCCGTCGGCCCCGCGGATGGTTCCTCGGTCACCCGGTGGCGCCGAGCGGCGGCGCGGCCTTGCCCGGGTAGTCCGGCGGGGGCTTGAGGCGCTGTCCGGGCAGGCCGCCCTTCTCGTACTTCAGGAGCTTCTCGGCCTTCTCCGGGTCGGTCTCGCCCTCTCCGTACGACGGGCAGAGCGGGGCGATCGGGCAGGCGCCGCACGCGGGCTTGCGGGCGTGGCAGATGCGGCGGCCGTGGAAGATCACGCGGTGGGACAGCATCGTCCAGTCGCTCTTGGGGAAGAGCGCGCCGACGGCGGCCTCGACCTTGTCCGGGTCGGTCTGCTCCGTCCACTTCCAGCGGCGCACGAGCCGGCCGAAGTGGGTGTCCACGGTGATGCCGGGGACACCGAAGGCATTGCCCAGGACGACGAAGGCGGTCTTGCGGCCCACGCCGGGCAGTTTCACCAGGTCTTCGAGGCGGCCGGGCACCTCGCCGCCGAAGTCGTCGCGCAGGGCGGCGGAGAGGCCCATGATCGACCGGGTCTTGGCGCGGAAGAAGCCGGTCGGCCGGATCACCTCCTCGACCTCCTCCGGATCGGCCGCGGCGAGGTCCTCCGGGGTCGGGTACTTGGCGAAGAGGGCCGGTGTCGTCTGATTGACCCGCAGGTCCGTCGTCTGCGCGGACAGGACGGTCGCCACCAGCAATTGGAACGGGTTTTCGAAATCAAGCTCCGGGTGCGCGTACGGATACACGTCGGCCAGCTCGCGGTTGATGCGGCGGGCCTGGCGGACGAGGGCCGTGTGCGACTCGGGCGCGGCGGGCGCCTTCACGCCCTTGGCGGGGGCCTTCACGCCCTTGGCGGGGGCCTTCGCGCTCCCGGCGGGCGGCTTCGCGGCCGACGCCTTCTTCCCGGGGGCCTTCTTCGCCGGGGCTTTCTTCGCGGGGGTCTTCGCCGCGGGAGCCTCCGTGGCCGACACCTTCTTCGCCGGGGGCCGAGCGGCCCGTGAAGCGCCTTGATTCGCCATGCGGCCAGCGTACGGGCCCCCACCGACAGCGGCGGCGGAGATACGCACTTGTCACCGAGGCGGTGGCCGGGGACGGCGATGCCGCGAGGACGACAGGTGGCGACGACGGGCGGCGGCAGGCGACGACCACGGGCGACGACGGCAGGCAGCGGACGGGCGGCGTTAACGACAGGCGGCGACGACAGGCGGCGGCGACGGGCAGCGGCAGGCGGCGACGACAGGCGGCGGCGACGGGCGACAGCGGTAGGCAGCGGACGGGCGGCGACGACGGGTGAGGACCACGGGCGACGACGACAGGCAGCGACAGGCGGCGACGGGCGACGACGACAAGCGGCAGCGACGGGCGACAGGGTAGGCAGCGGACAGGCAGCGGACAGGCAGCGACGACAGGCAGCTGGCAGGCGGCGGTGACAGGCAGCGGGCAGGCGCGGTGACAGGCGGGGACCACGGGCGGCGGCAGGTGGCGACCACGGGCGGCGACGGCAGGTGGCGGCAGGCGAGGACGACAAGCATTGACGGCAGGCGACGGCGACAGGCGACAACGGCAGGCAGCGGGCGGGCGGCGGCGACAGGCGGCGACCACGGCAGGCTGCGACGACGGGCGGCGGGGGCAGGCGACGACGACGGGCAGCGGCGACAGGCAGCGACGGGCGACGGCGGGCGACGACGGGCGACGGCGGGCGACGACGACAGGCAGCGGCAGGCGACGACGACGGGCGGCGGCGGCCTCGGGCGGCCGGGGCAGGTGGCGGCAGGCGAGGACGACAGGCAATGACGGCGGGCGGCGGTGACAACGGCAGGCAGCGACGACGGCAGGCGACGACGACGGGCGACGACGGCAGGCGGCGACAGGCGGCGACCACGGCAGGCGGCGACAGGCGGCGGGGGCTGGTGGCGGCAGACGAGGGCGACAGGCAATGACGACGGGCGGCGGCGACAACGGCAGACGGGTGCGCGCTGGGGTGCGCTCCCCTCCCCGCGCCCCTCGCGCCCCCACCCCCACCCCACCCGAAGGCCGATTTGTCCGTTTCCCAGCAGTGGCGGAAGCGTGTTCGCCCACAGCAGAATTGTCCTGCGTAACCACGCCGCGCGCCGCCGTGGCCTGTGTTCTCACGGGCCCGGAGGCGGATGTCCGGCTCTCGGCCGGGCAGTCGTATCCGGAGCTGATCCCCCGGATCGGCCCCCAATTGGCCCCCTTCCGCATTGCCTCCGTCACAAGTGCGGCAGACTTGAGTGACTGATCACACTGTTTGAACCGTCCGGCAAACTGGGGGCACCGTCCCCTGATGCAGGTCGACAAGGAGAGAACTCGTGGACGACGTTCTGCGGCGCGCCCCGCTCTTCGCGGCGCTCGATGACGAGCAGGCCGCGGAGCTCCGCGCCTCCATGAGTGAGGTGACGCTCGCACGCGGAGACGCGCTTTTCCATGAGGGCGACCCCGGAGACCGGCTGTACGTGGTCACCGAAGGCAAGGTGAAGCTCCACCGCACCTCGCCCGACGGCCGCGAGAACATGCTCGCCGTCCTCGGCCCCGGCGAGCTGATCGGCGAGCTGTCGCTCTTCGACCCGGGCCCCCGCACGGCCACCGCCACCGCCCTCACCGAGGTCAAGCTGCTCGGCCTCGGCCACGGCGACCTCCAGCCGTGGCTCAACGCCCGCCCGGAGGTGGCCGCCGCCCTGCTGCGCGCCGTCGCCCGGCGCCTGCGCAAGACCAACGACCAGATGTCGGACCTCGTGTTCTCCGACGTCCCCGGCCGCGTGGCCCGCGCCCTGCTCGACCTGTCCCGCCGCTTCGGCGTGCAGTCCGAAGAGGGCATCCACGTGGTGCACGACCTCACGCAGGAAGAGCTGGCCCAGCTGGTCGGCGCCTCCCGCGAGACGGTCAACAAGGCCCTCGCGGACTTCGCGGGCCGCGGCTGGCTGCGCCTGGAGGCCCGCGCCGTGATCCTCCTGGACGTCGAGCGCCTGGCCAAGCGGTCACGCTGACCCCCGCCCCGTAGCGAACGCACCGTGCCCCTCGGGCGCGGTGCGTTCGGCGTACGTCCCACCGGCCCGCGCCCCGGCGGCGTACGTCCGTGGGCCCGGCAGCCAGGGGTACAACGGGCGCCAGGGCTCCCTGGGGCTAGATCAGGCCGTGTTCCTTGAGGTACTCCAGCTGCGCGAGCACCGACAGCTCCGCGGCGGGCCACAGGGAGCGGTCCACGTCCGCGTACACGTGCGCCACGACGTCGGACGACGTCACGAAGCCGTTCTCGACGGCCGTCTCCACCTGGGCGAGGCGGTTGGCGCGGTGCGCCAGATAGAACTCGACCGCCCCCTGGGCGTCCTCCAGGACCGGTCCGTGGCCCGGCAGGACCGTGTGCACGCCGTCGTCGACGGTCAGCGAGCGCAGTCTGCGCAGCGAGTCCAGGTAGTCGCCGAGCCGGCCGTCGGGGTGGGCGACCATCGTGGTGCCCCGGCCCAGGACCGTGTCACCCGTCAGGACGGCCCCGTCGGCCGGGAGGTGGAAGCAGAGCGAGTCGGCGGTGTGGCCCGGCGTCGGCACGACCCGCAGCTCCAGGCCGCCGGTGGTGATCACCTCACCGGCGGCGAGGCCCTCGTCGCCCAGGCGCAGCGCCGGGTCGAGGGCACGGACCTTGCTGCCGGTCAGCTCGGCGAAGCGGGCCGCGCCCTCGGAGTGGTCGGGGTGGCCGTGCGTGAGGAGGGTGAGCGCGACGCGCTTCCCGGCGCGCTCGGCGGTCGCGACGACCTCGGCGAGGTGCGCTTCGTGCAGCGGGCCCGGGTCGACGACGACCGCGAGGTCGGAGTCCGGTTCGGCGACGATCCAGGTGTTGGTGCCGTCGAGGGTCATCGCGGACGGGTTGGGCGCGAGGACGTTGACGGCGCGGTCGGTGGCGGGGCCGCTGAGCACCCCGCCACGGGGCTGGCCCGGCAGGGCCGCTGCTTCGGTCATGCGGGGGTGGCTCCCGTCGGCCTTGAGGTGGCCGGCGCGCGCGGCGGGGTCATGCCGCGCCGCCGGAGGGGATGTGCTTGGTGAACTCGTCGTGGCCCGGCCAGGTGAGCACCAGCTCCCCGCCTTCGAGCCGGGCGCGGGCCAGGACCGGGGTGAGGTCGCGCCCGGCGGCCGCGGCCACGGCGTCGGCCGCGGTCCGGTGCGGGGCGAGCTGGCGCAGGGTGGCGATGGTGGGCGGCATCATGACGAGTTCGCCGCGGTCGTAGCGGGCGGCGGCATCCGCGGGGCTGATCCACACCGTGCGGTCGGCCTCCGTGGAGGCGTTGCGGGTGCGCTGGCCCGCGGGGAGCGCGGCCACGAAGAAGAACGTGTCGTAGCGGCGCGGTTCGAACTCCGGGGTGATCCAGCGGGTCCACGCGCCCAGGAGGTCGCTGCGCAGCACCAGGCCGCGCCGGTCGAGGAAGGCGGCGAAGGACAGGTCGCGGGCCACGAGGGCCGCGCGGTCGGCCTCCCAGTCGTCGCCCGTGGTGTCACCGACGACGGAGTCCGGGCTCGGGCCCGCGAGCAGGACGCCCGCTTCCTCGAACGTCTCGCGGACGGCCGCGCACACCGTGGCCTGGGCGGCGGCCTCGTCGACGCCGAGGCGGGCGGCCCAGGCGGCGCGCGGCGGGCCCGCCCAGCGGACGGCGCGCTCGTCGTCGCGGGGGTCGACGCCGCCGCCCGGGTAGGCGTACGCGCCCGCGGCGAAGGGCATCGACGTACGGCGCCGGAGCATGTGCACCTCAGGGCCCGCGGGGGTGTCCCGCAGGAGCATCACCGTCGCGGCGGGGCGCGGGGACGCCGGGGTCAGGTCGCCGCTCGCCAGGGCGCGGACGCGGTCGGGCCACTCCGGGGGGTACCACTGCCCATCAGCCATGGGCGGAGGCTATCCGAGGTGGAGCGGATGTTCGAGGGCCCCTTGCGGGGGCGGGTGGACGGGAGGAGCCCCCGCCCAGCCGCCCGTGGCGCTACGGCTTCAGCTCCACCTGGATCTCGACCTCCACCGGGGCGTCCAGCGGGAGCACCGCCACGCCCACCGCGCTGCGCGCGTGCACGCCCGCGTCGCCGAGGGCCGCGCCGAGCAGCTCGCTCGCGCCGTTGAGCACGCCGGGCTGGCCGGTGAAGTCGGGGGCGGAGGCGACGAAACCGGTGACCTTCACGACCCGGGCGATCCGGTCCAGGTCGCCCGCGACGGACTTCACGGCCGCCAGGGCGTTGAGCGCGCACAGCCGGGCCAGGTCCTTGGCCTCGTCGGGCGTGACCTCGGCGCCGACCTTGCCGGTGACGGGCAGCTTGCCCTCCACCATGGGCAGCTGCCCGGCCGTGTACACGTACACCCCGGACCGCACGGCCGGCTGGTACGCCGCGAGCGGCGGGACGACCTCGGGCAGCGTGTGCCCCAGCTCCGCCAGCTTCGCCTCGACGCTGCTCATGCCTGCTTCTCGCGCTTCAGGTAGGCCACCAGCTGCTCCGGGTTGTTCGGGCCCGGGACGACCTGGACCAGCTCCCAGCCGTCCTCGCCCCAGGTGTCCAGGATCTGCTTCGTGGCATGGACGAGCAGCGGCACAGTTGCGTATTCCCACTTGGTCATACGGCGACTGTAATGCCTGGGAGCGGGCCGCTATGGACAGCCTCATGCGTAGCCCGCGCGGGGACTGGTTAGGCTCGAAGACGTGAGCAGGCTCCAGGTCGTCAGCGGCAAGGGCGGTACCGGCAAGACCACGGTCGCCGCGGCCCTCGCGCTCGCCCTCGCGACCGAGGGCAGACGCACCCTCCTCGTGGAGGTCGAGGGCAGACAGGGCATCGCGCAGCTCTTCGAGACGGAAGCGCTTCCGTACGAGGAGCGGAAGATCGCCGTGGCTCCCGGCGGCGGGGAGGTGTACGCCCTCGCCATCGACGCGGAGCTGGCGCTCCTCGACTACCTCCAGATGTTCTACAAACTCGGCGGCGCGGGCCGCGCCCTGAAGAAGCTCGGCGCGGTGGACTTCGCGACGACCATCGCGCCGGGCCTGCGGGACGTCCTCCTCACCGGCAAGGCCTGCGAAGCAGTCCGCCGCAAGGACAAGAACGGCCGGTACGCGTACGACTGCGTGATCATGGACGCGCCGCCCACAGGCCGCATCACGCGCTTTTTGAACGTGAACGACGAGGTCGCCGGGCTCGCGAAGATCGGCCCGATACACAACCAGGCCCAGGCCGTGATGCGCGTCCTCAAGTCCCCCGAGACGGAAGTGCACTTGGTGACGCTCCTGGAGGAGATGCCCGTCCAGGAGACCGCCGACGGCATCGCCGAGCTGCGCGCCGCGGGCCTGCCGGTGGGCCGCGTGATCGTGAACATGGTGCGCCCCGCGCCGCTCGACGAGGCCGCGCTCGACCTCGGCCTGGAGCACACCCCCCGCGCCGCCATCGCCGAGTCCCTCGCGGCCGCGGGCCTCGGGGGCGCCCGCGGGGCGGCCGGGCGGCTCGTGGGCCCGCTCCTGGACCAGGCCGCCGAGTACGCCGCGCGGCACGCCCTGGAGGGCTCCCAGCGGGAGGTCCTCGCCCAGCTCGGCCTGGACACGCACGAACTCCCGCTGCTGGCCGGCGGAATGGACCTCGCGGGTCTGTACGAGCTGGCCAAGGAGCTGCGCCACCAGGGGGCCGTGTGACCTGCCGCCGCCCGCACCCGGAAGCACCCACCCGGAAGCACTCACCCGGAAGCCAAGGAACTCATGAGCCTCGATCCGGCACGTGACCCGCTCGACGTAGACGCGCTGCTCGACGACCGCAAGACGCGCATCGTGGTGTGCTGCGGCTCGGGGGGCGTCGGCAAGACCACGACGGCGGCAGCGCTCGGACTGCGCGCCGCCGAACGGGGGCGCTCCGTCGTCGTGTTGACGATCGACCCCGCGCGCCGCCTCGCGCAGTCCATGGGGATCGACTCGCTGGACAACGTGCCCCGGCGCGTGGAGGACGTGAAGGGCGAGGGCGAGCTGTGCGCCATGATGCTCGACATGAAGCGCACCTTCGACGAGATCGTCGAGGCGCACGCGGACAAGGAGCGCGCGAGGGCGATCCTGTCCAACCCCTTCTACCAGTCGCTCTCCGCGGGCTTCGCGGGCACGCAGGAGTACATGGCGATGGAGAAGCTGGGCCAGCTGCGGGCCCGGGACGACTGGGACCTGATCATCGTGGACACGCCGCCCTCGCGCTCGGCCCTGGACTTCCTGGACGCGCCGAAGCGGCTCGGGTCGTTCCTCGACGGCAAGCTGATCCGGCTCCTGATGGCCCCGGCGAAGGTGGGCGGCCGGGCCGGCATGAAGTTCCTGAACGTCGGCATGTCGATGATGACGGGCGCCCTGGGCAAGCTGCTCGGCGGCCAGCTGCTGCGGGACGTGCAGACCTTCGTGGCGGCCATGGACACGATGTTCGGGGGCTTCCGCAAGCGCGCGGACGCCACCTACCGGCTGCTCCAGGCGCCGGGCACGGCGTTCCTCGTGGTGGCGTCGCCGGAGCGGGACGCGCTGCGGGAGGCGGCGTACTTCGTGGAGCGCCTCGCGGCGGACGACATGCCGCTGGCGGGTCTCGTACTGAACCGGGTGCACGGCAGTGGAGCGGTCGGCCTGTCGGCGGAGCGGGCGCTGGCGGCGGCGGAAAATCTTGAGGAGCGCGGCATTGTGGATCAGGAGGACGGGAAGGTTGGAGGGCGTAGCTCCTCCGAGGCTCCCTCCTCCGAGGCTCCCGTCTCAGCGGCTCCCACCTCCCCTGAGGATTCCGGCAGTTCAGCATCCAGCGCCACCCCGCCCGAAGGGCCCGAGACCGCGTCCGCAGCCGGTCCGGCCACGACAGCAGCCACGACAGCAGCCACGACAGCAGCCACGGCAGACTCCGGGACACCCAGCGCCGGGGCGTCCGACTCCGACAGTGACACGCCCGAAGGCGCCCCGTCGGCCGTCGACGCGTCCGCCAGCTCCTCCGGTCGGCCCGATGCGACCGACGCGTCCGTCGAGCGGCTGACCGCCGGTCTGCTGCGGCTGCACGCGGAGCGGATGCGCGTGATCGCCAGGGAGCGGCACACGCGTGACCGCTTCACGGCGCTCCACCCGGAGGTGGCGGTGGCCGAGGTGGCCGCGCTGCCGGGTGACGTGCACGACCTCGCGGGCCTGCGCGCCATCGGCGACCAGCTCGCGGCGGCACGCGGCACGGACGGCCCCGCCGGGGCCGCGTAGACCCCGGGCACGGCACCCCGAAGGCACCGGTGGCCCGGCACGGCTCCGGGGCCGCCCGAGAGCGGGGGCGGCACCCCTGGGAGCCGGTAGCAGGTGGTGCGTGACGTGGGGTCAGCCCACGGCCGCGTAGCTCTCGTACGTCTCCTCGTTGTCCAAGTCCACGGGCAGCAGGCCCGCGCCGCGCTCGTACTCCGAGCGCGCTGTCTCAAGGAGCCTGCGCCACGAGGTGACCGTGGGGCGCCTGCGCAGCAGGGCGCGGCGCTCCCGCTCCGTCATGCCGCCCCACACGCCGAACTCGACGCGGTTGTCCAGCGCGTCGGCCAGGCACTCGGTCCGCACCGGGCAGCCGGTGCACACCGCCTTGGCCCTGTTCTGCGCTGCTCCTTGTACGAACAGTTCATCCGGATCGGTAGTGCGGCAGGCGGCCTGCGCACTCCAGTCGGTTACCCAGCCCATACCGGCGCCGTCCTCTCCCGAATCGAGGCTCCCCCACGGCGGCAGCGGCATATTCACCGCCGCCAGTTGAGGACGTTACGGAAGGTGGGCACAGCGCAACACCCCCTTCGGGCCCAATCTTGAATGGCCCGAACGGACTATGCGTAAGCGGCAGATCACCCGACGGAGTGAGCTGGCGACATGCGTGACCAACCCGGCAAACACGGGCAGTTCAGTTGGGCCACAGCGGACACGGGGCGACGCATGAGGCGGATCCGGACAGGGCGCGGGCCCAGCGGCCGTGTACGGGCCGTGACCGAATCGCGGGCGGGACATGCCGGACGCACGGAAAAGGCCGACGTAGGACTTGGTGCGGTACCGCACTGCTGTGACAGTTGAGAGCAGCTTAGGCCAAGGCATATACGCGTGTCCGGCGAATCAGAACGTAGGCTGCCCTCCATGGGAAACAAGCGATCGGGCGGTGGTCTGTCCCCTGCGCAGCAGGCCGCCAAGTTCCTGGGCGTCAGCGTGCTCGCCGGCGCGGTGCTCGCCGGGATCGCGCTGCCCGCCGTGGGGGTGATCGGGCTCGCGGCCAAGGGGTCGGTCGAGGGCTTCGACGAGATCCCGGCGAATCTGAAGCGGCCGCCGCTGAGCCAGCGCACCACGATCCTGGACTCCGCGGGCGGCCCCATCGCCACCGTCTACTCGCGCGACCGCACGGTGGTCCCGCTGAAGCGCATCTCCCCGTACATGCAGAAGGCGATCGTCGCCATCGAGGACGCGCGGTTCTACGAGCACGGCGCGGTGGACCTCAAGGGCATCCTGCGCGCGCTGAACCAGAACGCGCAGAGCGGCGGCGTCGCCCAGGGCGCCTCGACGCTCACCCAGCAGTACGTGAAGAACGTCTTCGTGGAGGAGGCCGGCGACGACCCCGCGAAGGTCGCCGAGGCCACCCAGCAGACGCTCGGCCGCAAGATCCGCGAGCTGAAGTACGCGATCCAGGTCGAGGAGGAGCTGGGCAAGAAGCGCATCCTCAAGAACTATCTGAACATCACGTACTTCGGTCAGGCGGCGTACGGCGTCGAGGCCGCGTCCCAGCGCTACTTCTCCAAGCCGGCCAAGAACCTGAAGTTGCAGGAGGCCGCGCTGCTCGCGGGCATCGTGCAGTCCCCGAGCCGCTACGACCCGGTGAACGACGCTACGGAGGCCAAGCAGCGGCGCAACGTCGTGCTCCAGCGCATGGCCGACACGCACGACATCTCGCAGGGCGAGGCCGACCGCGCCAAGAAGACCCCGATCCGCCTGGACGTGAGCCGCCCCAAGAACGGCTGCATCACCGCCGTGAAGGGCGCCGGGTTCTTCTGCAAATACGTCGAGAAGGTCTTCAAGAACGACCCGGCCTTCGGCAGGACCAAGGAAGCCCGCGCCAAGCTCTGGAACCGCGGCGGTCTGCGGATCAGGACGACCCTCGACCCGCAGGCCCAGCGCTCCGTGCAGGCCTCGATAAAGGATCACGTCTACCAGACCGACGAGGTGGCGACCGCCGCGACCATCGTCGAGCCGGGCACCGGCAAGATCCTCGGCATGGGCCAGTCGCGGCCCTTCGGCTACGGCAAGAACGAGACCGAGATCAATCTGTCCGTCGACCAGTCGATGGGCGGCGGCGCGGGCTACCAGCCCGGTTCGACGTTCAAGCCGATCGTGGCCGCGGCCGCCCTGGAGCGGGGCATCTCAGCGGGCAAGCGCTACTCGGCCCCGTACGAGATGCCGTACCCGTCGAGCGTCGCCGCGTGCGACGGCAAGACGTGGCGGAACGACCCCGTCCGGCCCGCGAAGCTCACCAACGAGAACGAGGCCGAGGTCGGCCCCTACCGCCTGCGGGAGGCCACCGCGAAGTCGGTCAACACCTACTTCGTGCAGATGATCGGCGACATCGGCATCTGCCCGGTCACCGAGATGGCCGGGAAGATGGGCGTCCAGCGGGCCAACGGCAAGCCGATGGACCAGGCCCCGTCGATCGCGCTCGGCACCCAGGAGGTGTCGCCGCTGACGATGGCGAGCGCGTACGCGACGTTCGCGGCGCGCGGTACGTACTGCACGCCGATCGCCATCGAATCGATCAGCACGATCGCGGGGAAGTCCCTGCCGGTGCCGAAGTCGACGTGCTCGCGGGCCATGTCGGAGCGGACCGCGGACACGATCAACACGCTCCTGAAGGGCGTCGTCGAGGACGGCACCGGCAGGCAGGCGGGCCTCGGCTCCCGCGACAGCGCGGGCAAGACGGGTACGACCGACTACCGGTACGCGGCCTGGTTCGCGGGCTACACCCCGAACATGTCGGGCGCGGTCTGGGTCGGTGACCCGGCCCACGAGCGCAAGATGATCGACATCTCCATCGGCGGCCGCGGCTACGGCAAGGTCTTCGGTGGCGAGGTCCCCGGCCCGATCTGGCGGGACGCCATGAGCGGCGCCCTGGAGGGCAAGGACGACCCGAGCTTCGACACGGTACGCCTGCCCGGCGACGGGGACCGCGACGACCACGACGGTGACGGGGGCGACGACGGTGACAGCGACGACGGTGGCGACGACGGCGGTGACGGTGACGACGGCAAGCCGGGCGATGGCGGGCGCCGTGACTGAGGCCGACTGAAGCCGGCTGAGGCCAACGGTCCGCACCGGGCTCCACGTTGACGGGGGCGGCCCCTGAGCACTGGCTCAGGGGCCGCCCCCGCTGCGTCGGGATGGGCGGTGATCAGCGGCTCGCGAGGAGGCGCTTGAGCGCGGCCGGGAAGGGCGGTGGTCAGCCGCCCGCGAGCAGGCGCTTGAGCGCGGCCTGGAGAGGCGGTGATCAGCTGCCCGCAAGCAGAGGCGCTTGTGGCCTGGGAAGGCGGTGGTCAGTCGCCCGCAAGCAGGCGCTTGACCGTGGCCGGGAGGCGGTGGCCAGCCGCCCGCAAGCAGGCGCTTGACCGTGGCCGGGAGAGGCGGTGGTCTGCCGCCCGCGAGCAGGCGCTTGAGCGCGGCCTGGAAAGACGGTGGTCTGCCGCCCGCGAGCAGGCGCTTGAGCGCGGCCTGGAGAGGCGGTGATCAGCTGCCCGCAAGCAGAGGCGCTTGTGGCCTGGGAAGGCGGTGGTCAGCCGCCCGCAAGCAGGCGCTTGAGCGCGGCCTGGAAAGACGGTGATCAGCCGCCCGCAAGCAGGCGCTTGACCGTGGCCTGGAGAGGCGGTGGCCAGCCGCCCGCGAGCAGGCGCTAGAGCGCGGCCTGGGAAGGCGGGGTCAGCCGCTCGCGAGGAGGCGCTTGACCGTGGCGGCGACGCGGCCGCCCTCGGCCTGGCCCGCCACCTTCGGGTTCACGATCTTCATGACCTGGCCCATGGCCTTCGGGCCCTCCGCGCCCGAGGCCTTCGCCTCGGCGACGGCCTCGGCGACGATCCTCTCCAGGTCGTCGTCGGAGAGCTGCTTGGGCAGATATTCGGCGAGCACCTCGCCCTCCGCGCGCTCGCGCTCGGCCTGCTCCGGGCGATTGCCCTGGGCGAAGGCGTCGGCCGCCTCGCGCCGCTTCTTCGCCTCGCGGGTGATCACCTTCTGCACCTCGTCGTCGGAGAGGACGCGCTTCTCCTTGCCCGCGACCTCCTCCTTCGTCACGGCGGCGAGCGTCATCCGGAGCGTCGAGGAGCGCAGCTCGTCACGCCCCTTGATCGCGGCGTTGAGGTCGTCCTGGAGCTTCGACTTGAGCGTGGTCATGGGGCAATTGTGGCAGGTGGACCGGGTGCGCGGCCCCTCCATTTCCGGGGGCGGCCACCGGGGGGCGACGGGGCGTCCAACAGGCGTGCCGGGTCTGACACGATGGAGGCATGCGCGCGCGATACGCAGTACCTCTGGGAATCACGGCGACGGCCGCGGCCGGAATCGCCTACTCGGTGGGCATCGAAGCCCGCTTCTTCCGGCTCAGGCGGGTGACGGTCCCCGTACTGCCGCAGGGGATGCGACCCCTGCGCATACTCCAGGTCTCCGACATCCACATGGTGTCCGGCCAGCGCAAGAAGCAGCGCTGGCTGCGCTCGCTCGCGGGCCTGCGCCCCGACTTCGTGATCAACACGGGCGACAACCTGTCGGACCCTGAGGGCGTCCCCGAGGTCCTGGACGCGCTGGGCCCGCTGATGGCCTACCCCGGGGCGTACGTCTTCGGCTCGAACGACTACTACGGGCCCACGCTCCGCAACCCCGCGCGTTACCTGCTCGAAAAGGTCCAGGGCCGCCACGGCCTGAACGGCAACGCGCCGGTGGTGGGCGCCGTCCACAACCCCTGGGAGGGCCTGCGGGACGGGTTCGACGAGGCCGGCTGGCTCAACCTCACCAACACCCGGGGCACCCTCAAGGTCGACGGCTACGAGATCGCGCTCACGGGCCTGGACGACCCGCACATCAAGCGGGACCGGTACGAGCGGGTCGCGGGCGGCCCCGACACGGGCGCGGACTTCTCGATGGGCGTCGTGCACGCCCCGTACCTCCGCTCCCTGGACGCCTTCACCGCCGACGGCTACCCGCTGGTCCTCGCGGGCCACACCCACGGCGGCCAGCTGTGCATCCCCTTCTACGGGGCCCTCGTCACCAACTGCGACCTCGACACGGACCGCGTGAAGGGCCTCTCCACGCACGAGGCCGGAGGCCACACCTCCTACCTCCACGTCTCCGCCGGCTGCGGCACCAGCCGCTACACCCCGCTGCGCTTCGCCTGCCCGCCCGAGGCCACGCTCCTGACCCTCACGGAGCGCCCCGCCCGCCCCTGACCCACCCCCTCCGGGAAACCGGATTTCGTCTCCGGGCGCCGGTCCGCTAAAGTAATCGATGTCGCCGCGACCTGCACAGCAGAGCTGACAGGCAGCGGAGCATCGACATCGGGGTGTGGCGCAGCTTGGCAGCGCGCTTCGTTCGGGACGAAGAGGTCGTGGGTTCAAATCCCGCCACCCCGACAGAGAAATAGCAGGTCAGGCCCGGTGCTGAGAGATCAGTGCCGGGCCTGATTTGCGTTGGGGGGCCATTTTGGGAGCCGACTTCGAGATGCGGCTCCCAGAACAGGGCCGGTCGCCCCAGAAGCGCCCCCAGCATTCGTAACTGCCCTCCGGCGCTGAGAAGAGCAGCCTCGCCCTCGGAAGCGCACGACGACCTTGCTCATACATCCGCGCTTCCGTAGCCTCCTGGCTCCACTAGCGACTCGGCGATCCAGTCCTACCGAGGAATGATCAAGTCGGTCAGCTGCGAAGGTGTGGGTCCCCTGTCTCGATAGACGAGGACGACCAATGCAAGGACAACGACTGGCAGGAGCGCAGTGAGCGCGCCCTCCGCCACCCCGACGAGCGAGGCTCCCACCATGACGAGGACCACGGTGACGCCTACTCCTGCCTGACGCAGGTGCTCCCGATGCACGACTGGTGTCGCGTCACCGATCTGCTCTCCGTCAAGGAGTTCACCGACCCGGCCTTCGGCATACCGTTCGGCGATCGTCAACAGCATGACCGTAAGGCCTTCCAACGCTTCCTTGGGGTGCATGTCCTGCCTTGCCTCGACTGCTCGTAAGGCCCCCACCACGCGTGCGATATGCGCCTTGGTCTTACGTTCCTGATGATCCCGAGCCTGTCCCCTCCGAGTGCGCGGCGCCCTCCACAACACTCGCTCGACGGTTCCCAGCGAGACACGTGGGCCATCCTCCCCGGGCCTGGCCTCTTGCCACTTCTTGCGCGCCCGCCCGCACTCGACATCAGTCAGTACCAGCACGACAACCGGCCAACAGCGCCAATAGCCGTCAGACCAACGCTGCTGCTGTTTCCGCTGCCGTTCTGTCGCCGCTCGGCGTTCCGGCCACTGCGCAGTCACGTGAAGGATTCGCGCGAGTAAGGGGAGCATGCGTACGGCCACAAGAACGATTACGATGCCCCGCAGCGACTCAAATACGTCGATCGGCCCCTGCCAGGAACGGACCTCATCGGGAGACGATCCAGTCCCTCACTGCAGGCACCATGTGCCAGGGTCCGGGCGGCGGTTCTGGGGCATCATGCCGATCAGCACTGTACGCAGCGAAGAATGATGCGGTATTCCAGACCAAGTAGCCGCATCCAGCAAACATCGCCGCAACGCTAGGTATCGCCACCTGCGCCGCATGCCACCATCGCAAGATCCAATCAGGGGTCAGACCCTGCCCAGCTGGAACTCTGTCCGCAACTGCGGCCGGGAGCACCTCCCGGGCCTCGTCGAATAGCGGTTGCGCATGACGAGCCGCGAGAGCGAGCCGCCCACGTCTCACTGTGCGTACGGCACTCGTCCATGCGTGGATCGCCCGCCTGCGGAGCGGGGGATATGAATAGATCACCGGCGCAGATACCAGTGCCGCCAACAACATCCACGAGATGAGTCTCTCCACGACAGACAGTCTGGCGTCCACCACTGACAGTCGGCCCCGCCTCAGGAACAAGCAGGCGCCTGACGACGCAGAAGTCTGGCTTTACCTCGCTTCAACTAGCGCGCCCGCCACCTTCCTCGACCTCCCGGCCGGAAGCCCCGGCGGCGGCGTCGAACTTTTCCCCGGCCTCTGCACCGGCGACAAACCCCTCATCCCGCACGAGCCTTCATGCTGGCCCCCGCCATGCCCAGACCCCAACTACCACCCGGCTCCACCTGCTGACGGTGGCCCCAAAGTACCTGGAGGGCGCCGTCTTCGGTCGCTACGTCGCAGCTCTGCGCCAAGCCTTGGTTACCGTGATCGATCCAGCAGAGATCGGCGTACTGCACCTGCAACACCTCACGTTCGGCGCCACTCCCGCCCTGATCTGGGCCCTGCCGGCCCACCCCAGGATCGCCCTCGTTCACGGCACCGACCTGCTCCCCGTGGTCCTCAAGGGCCGTAACGCTGCGCGGCAGGTCATGTACGGCGACACCTGGCGGTCATCGCTCACGGTGGACATCGGAGCAGGTCAGTTCCTCTACGTCGAGAGGTACTCGCCCGCCCACGTGGTGACCGGGAAGGACCTCAACAGCCAGCCAGGTGCGCAAGGTGGCTGGACAGGTGCTGGGGAATCTGGAGAAGGGGCGTGCGTAGCGGAATCACCGCACTCTCCACCTGAACCAGTGCGGTTCAGCACAGCTACGTCTCAGCCAAAGCCCGACCCGCTCTCATGGTCACCGGGTGGTCACGGATAGCGTTGCTTCGCTCGGGTTAACCCTCACCTCACCGGAGACAACAGTGACTCGCTCGACCCGGCTCGTCGCGGCCGCGCTCACCGCATCCGCGGCCCTGCTGCTGAGCGCCTGCGGCGGCTCGGACGACGACAAGGACAACAAGAAGATCGCCGGGGCGGACACGGAATCAAGTGCCAGCCCGTCGACCTCCGCTACGCCCTCCGACACGGCAGCAGGCCGCCCAAAGATCACGCTCCCCAAGAGCTTCCAGGCCGACTTCCAAGGGTGGACGAACTCGGACCCCAAGAAGCAGGCGATCTTGAATGACGGCAAACAGGAACTGCTGGCCGAGTACGCCGCAATCATCGAGGGAAACCCGGACTCCGAGGCGCTGGCCTTCTACACCGACGAAGCCGCCGGCCAGTCGGCCCGCAAATGGATCAAGGGCTTCGTTGACAAGGACTTGGTTCTGACCGGCCGCGCCACGGTGTCAAAGCCGCAGGTGAGCATCGCCGATGACGGCAGCGGCGTGTTGTTCTACTGCGTCGACGAGAGCAAGGGCTCCACCAAGAACACGAAGACCGGCAAGGTCGAGCACACACCCCAGAACTCCAAAGCGCGCGTCCAGTACCGCAACCGGCTCGACAAGACGCCACAGGGTGTGTGGAAGACGCGCTACTCGGAGACCGACCGGGGAGGCTGCTGAGCATGGCGCGCCCCTATAGGACAGCGCGCCTGCTACTTGCCTCAGCGCTCGTCGTCGTCGCGGTGCCCGGCACGGCCCACGCGTTCGGCGAGGACGACAAGTCCAAGCAGCCGAGCAAACCCTCAGGCCCCAGTGGCGACGCCTCCGGCAAATCGCTCATGGCCTCGGTGTCCAACTCGAAGATAACGCTCACGTACCCCGGCGGCCGAACAGCGAAGGCTTCCGTGGGCGAGCTCACCTCGGTGGACCCCAACTGGGAGCCACCGGCGTGCTGGTACGAGCCTGCTTTCTCACCGGAGGAGCTCAAGGATGCGGTTGCCGCCGGTGAGGGCGGTCTGGTCAACGCGCACGTCTGGTGGAGCAACGGCCTCTGGGTGGACCACTACGAGAAGGGGAAGCCGGACAGCAACTTCGACCTGACTCTGCCCGAGGACACCAGCGCCGACGGCTACAAGGACTACAACCTCGGCAAGAAGGGCATGTTCTGGCGCAGCGTGGTCCGAGAAGGGCGCTACCAGGATTCCGCAGCGTGGGAGTGCGGCCGCATCATGTTCTGGCAGGATGCCGGCACCATCCCCAAGGACAAGCACGCCCCAACCCCAGAGACGCTCGCCGCGTTCGCCTACGACAAGATCAAGGTCCCGGACACCGAGGTCGAGCTGAAGCCGCAGGCCAAGTCGACGGTGAATCTGCCCACTTGGGCGTGGCTAGACAAGGGAACCTTCAAGGACGTCACAGTCCGCGCCGACCTGCCGGGCACCGGTCTGTGGGCGGCGACCACAGCAAAGCCGGTCGCCCTGCATCTGGAGCCCGGTACCGACGATGCGGAAACCCACCCCGCCTCCGGTGACTGCGAGATCAACGACAACGGCTCGATCGGCGCCCCGTACACCAAGGGCGCCTCTGGTGAAGTCCCGCCATGCGGCATCACGTATCTGCGGGCCGCCGACGGGAAGCCGTATCAACTCAAGGCATCGATCACCTGGGAAATCTCCTGGGAGGGCACCGGCGGCGCGAAGGGCGACCTGCCCAACGGCACCTTCGAGACGACCCAGGACATGAACGTCCAGGAAGTCCAGTCCGTCAACCGCTGACCACGGTGGCGGCCGACGAGCACACAACGCACAACGCGACACACTCGGGACCATCTCAACCCACGGGGGCGGGCACAACGCATGGCGGACTTGAAGAAGGACGCGGAAGCCCTGCACAAGGCGGCCTCCGCGCTGGGCAAGGTCGACCACCACACCACCAAGCCGCTGCACGACTTCAAGGCCGCCTCGCACGACCTGTCCGTCTTCGGCGTGCTGGGCACCCTGATGAGCGCCAAGGACGACATCCAGGACGGCATGGACACCATCGCCAAGCTCACCAAGGACCTGCACAAGGAGTGGGAGGCCGAGGCAAAGTTCATGGACGACGTCTCCGACGCCTTCGACCTGCTGGACGTCCTGCTGTCCGCCGCGGCCCGCGCCAAGAAGGGCTGAGCCGTACATGGGCTTCGACATCATCCCCGGCGACGCCGAGTTCGAAATTGACGCCGGGGACCTCAACCCCCTGCACTGGATCAACAAGGCCAACCACGCCTTCGGCAGCACCCTCGCCAGCAATCTGGAGTTCCTGGGCATCACCGACCCCGCCGTCGACCCGGACGGCATCCGGGAGGTAGCCAAAAAATGGCGAGCCCTGGCCAAGGGCCTCGATGCCGCCGCCCACGCCGCCGAGTCGGCACTCAAGGACCTGGAGTGGGAGGGCAAGGCCGCCAAAGCTCTGCACAAGCGGGCCAAAGCCAGTCGCACGCAGGCCACCGACATGGCCGACTCCCTGCGCCAGGGCGCCAAGGCACTGGACGACTTCGCCGACGAGGCCCACGACCTGCTGACCGAGATCGGTGTCATCCTCGCGGAGATCGCCGAGTTCGAGATCGCCGGCCTGGCCCTGTCGGTACTGACCGGTGGCCTCTCCGCAATAGCCGGCAGCCTTGCGGCCGGGGCACGGGCTGCGAAGGTCGTGGCGCTGATCGCCCGGATCGAGGAATCCGGCAGCCGTATGGCCCGGGTCATCCGCACCGTCATGGAGGCCATCCGCGGCCTGGAGCGGGCGCTGAAGGCCCTCGGGGAGATCAAGACGATCGCCAAGGCCGGCAAACTCGCAGGTGAGGGCATGAAGTTCTCCGCCTTCGACGCGTTGTTGCAGGAACCGGGGACGTTCAAGGATCCGGACAAGCTCGCGGAGACCCTGGCCCTGGGAGCCGCTTTCGGAGTCGGTGCGGGCGGTCTGGGCAAGCTCCTCGGCAAGGGCCTGGGCAAACTCAAGCCCAGCGAGCTCGCGAAACTCGGCAAGACTTTGGGACTCGACGGCTCTGGTCTGTCCCGACTCAAGCTGCGCCCATCGGAATGGGAGAAGCTGCCCGCCTCCATCAAGGCAGTCCTCAAGAAGTGCGCCCTGGACCCGATCGACGTCGCCACCGGCGACATGCTGCTGCCCCAGACCGACGTCCAGCTGCCGGGCACCCTGCCCCTGGTGCTGGAACGCACCCACCTCTCGTCGTACCGCTGGGGCGGCTGGTTCGGCCCCAGCTGGGCCTCCACCCTCGACCAGCGCCTCCAGGTCGACGAGGGCGGGATCACCTACGCCGCGCCCGACGGTGCCCGGCTGAGCTACCCGCTCCCCGCGCCCGACGGAGAGGCTCCCGTCCACCCCGAGCTCGGCCCTCGAGCACCCCTGACCTGGGACACCGAGGTCGAGGGCGCCCTGCGCCTCACCGATCTCGACACCGGCCTCGCCTACGTCTTCCACTCCCCGTGCCCCGCTGATGACGGACAGGCGGTCGATCTGCCCCTGCAGGCCATCGTGGACCGCAACGGCCAACGCATCACCGTGCACTACACCGCCGACGGCACCCCGGTGGAGGTCGCTCACAGCGGCGGCTACCGCATCGCTCTCGACCATCACAGCGACCTGCCCCGCATCAGCGCCCTACGCCTGCTCGATCCGGAACAACCCGACGGCCGCGGCACGACCCTCGTCTCGTACGGCTACGACGCCCAGGGGGACCTGATCGAGGTCACCAACTCCTCCGGCCTGCCGCTTCGGTTCACCTACGACGCCGAGGGCCGCATCACCTCGTGGACCGACCGCAACGACACCACCTACACGTACACCTACGACGAGCGGGGCCGCGTTGTCCGCACTGAGGGCAGCGACGGATTCCTCTCCGGCACTTTGTCCTACGACGACGCAGCGCACACGACGCGCGTCACCAACGGGCTCGGCCACACGATTTGCTACGAGCACAACGACGCCTACCGCCTGATCCGCGAGACCGACCCCCTGGGCAACACCACACATCAGGAATGGGACGAGGATCATCGGCGGATCGCGATCACCGACCCACTCGGCCACACCACCAGATACACCTACGACGACCGCGGTCATCCGACCGGCGTCATCCGCCCCGACGGCCACACGATCACGGTCACCCGCAATGATCTCGGCTTGCCCGTCGAGGCTGTCAACGCCGACGGCGCCACATGGCGCCGCGAGTACGACACCCGCGGCAACCTGACGGCGGTGACCGACCCCACCGGCGCCGCAATCCGCTGCACCCACACGCCCGAAGGCCACCTCAGCACCGTCATTGACGCACTTGGCAATACCACTCGTATCGAGTGCGACAGGGCGGGCCTGCCGCGGAAGGTCATCGACCCTCTGGGCGCGGTGACCAGATACACCCGTGATGCCTTCGGCCGCCCGACCTCCATCACGGACCCGCTCGGTTCGATAACCCGCCTGGAGTGGACACCCGAGGGCAAGCTCGCCCGCCAGCAGGATCCGGACGGCGCGGTGCAGCTGTGGACGTACGACGGCGAAGGCAACTGCCTGACCCGCACCGACGCGCTCGGCCAGACAACCACATTCGAATACACCGCCTTCGACCTTCTGGCTGCCCGCGTCGATCCCGACGGCAGCCGCTACACCTTCACCCACGACCTCGAGCTACGCCTGACCCAGGTCACCAACCCTCAGGGCCTGAACTGGGATTACACCTACGACCCGGCTGGTCGCCTGACGGCCGAGACCGACTTCGACGACCGCACCATCACCTACACGCACGACGCCGCAGGCCGCACCACCGCACGCACCACTCCCCTCGGCGACGTCGTCGGCTACACCTATGACGCGCTCGGTCGGCTCACGGAGAAGGACGCCGCCGGACTCCTCACTCGGTACAGCTACGATCCGGCCGGGCGAATGCTGGCAGCCGCCAACACGGACCACGAGCTGGCTCTTACGTACGACTCCGCAGGCCGCCTCATCGCGGAGTCGACCGACGGGCGTACCGTCCGGCACACCTATGACGCCGTGGGGCGCCCCGTGCGCCGCACGACGCCGACGGGTGCCACGACCAGCTACGCGTACGACGCGGCAGGTAACCGCACCGAACTGGTCACTCCCACCGGTCATGCCCTCAGCTCCAGCCACGACCTCGCCGGGCAGGAACTCCTGCGCACCCTGGACGATGGCACCCTGACCATTGCGCAGTCCTGGGACCCCACCGGCCGCCTGACCCAGCGACGCCTGGTCGGTGGGACGGGCGCCTCACACACCCGCGACTACAGCTACCGAGCCGATGGCTACCTCGCGCTCGTGGAGGACAGCCGCAGCGGCCCCAGCCGCTACGACCTCGACCCGCTCGGCCGGGTCACGGGTGTGAGCGCACGCAAGTGGTCCGAGACCTACGCCTACGACGCTGTCGGCAACCAAATCTCGGCTGCCTGGCCGGATACCCGCCCAGACGACAACGCCTGCGGCGAGCGGAACTACAACGGCACCCGTCTCATCACTGCGGGGAGTATCCGCTACGAATACGATGCCGCCGGCCGCCTTACGCTGCGGCAGAAGACTCGCCTCTCCCGCAAGCCCGACGCCTGGCACTACGTCTGGAACTCCGACAACCAACTTACGGAGGTCACCACACCTGACGGAACTCGCTGGCGCTATACCTACGACCCGCTCGGGCGGCGAACGGCGAAGCTACGTCTCGCTGAGAATGGCGATTCGACCGTCGAGCAGACCACGTTCACCTGGGCCGGCTCGGTCCTCATCGAGGAAATCACCACCGCTCCGGAACAATGGCAGGGCTCGGTCGCCCTCACTTGGGACCACGATGGCCTGCACCCGGTCGGGCAGACAGAACGCCGTCTGGATGCGATCACGCAGGAAGAGATCGACGCCCGGTTCTTCGCGATAGCCACAGACCTCGTCGGCACCCCGACTGAGCTCATCGGCACCGACGGCAACATAGCGTGGCACACGCGCACCAGCCTGTGGGGCACTACTACATGGTCTCGACTGAGCTCCGCATACACCCCCTTGCGTTTCCCGGGGCAATACTTCGACCGGGAAACTGGCCATCACTACAACGTTCACCGATACTACGACCCTGCCACCGCCCGCTATCTCACACCCGACCCGCTCGGCCTTATCCCAGCCCCCAATGCCGTTACGTACGTGCGCAACCCCATGGCATGGGCGGACCCCATGGGCCTAGCCCCTTGCCTCGCCCTGGGGCTGAGCAACAAGGGGGAGCTGGCGCGATTCGCGGATGAGCATGGATTCAGGAATCTCATGCATATTCCTGACAGAAACGATGTGCTGGCCGTGGTGCGGCATATCGCGCACGAGCAGCCGAGCCGAAATATTCACGTACGACTGGACGGATTCATGATGGAGAACGGCAAGAAGGGGGCGCCGCAGGAGCTATTTGAGGACTTCTATAAGGCTGGGCGAGTCGGCGGGAATTGGATCACGACACAACGTGAGATGAACATCCTGGGAGAAGCTGTGCGACGCGGCGACAGGGACTGGAGCTCCATAACCTTCTGGCAGAATGGTGAGCGGGTCCATCTGACTCAGCCAGACTTTGCCGCACTGCGTCGCGCCGCAGGTATAGTTTAGGGCACCGAACGCCGTGCGGCACGTGAATGAGCGCGCACGAATGAATACGGAGCATCACGAATGCAGATCGCTAGCTGGGAACGCAACTTTCAGGTTTGGCACTTTACGTTCAGCTATGCGCAGCTTTTGCTGCGAAGCGGGCAGCGAGATGACATGGACAAGCGCATCGACGTGCTGTTTTCGAGAGTTCGCCACATGGAGCTCCCGCATGAGTTGACTGAGCTCACCATTGACGAGCTCCCGGCCTCAGAGAAGGACCTACCTGCAGGCGCTTCCATCGAGTACGGCGTTCCATGCAAGCTTTTCCTGATCAACGGTGGAATTGGGAAGATTTACGCCGGAGACTGCAAATGGCATGAAGATTATGAATGGCTCGATGCGCCATCGCATTTTGGCCCTCTTCGAGGGGTCAAGTGACGGATCGCCTCACAAGACCGCACTCCGTGAATACTGGGTATTCACATTGCGCATCCGAGAGGCATCCTCCGTGCGGCGAGGGAGGTAATACAACCCCGGTAAGCCTCTGAGGAGTGTGGACTTCAGGCTTCCATCGACGACCTATGGCTTTTGATCCCAATCCTGCTTCCGTGCTAGCCGAGACCGCCGTCCTGCGCCTCGGAAGAAGTGTGAGCAAGGGATGCGCAGCCACATGACGGCCCCGGTGCCAAGTCCTATCGCTTCGACTATCGTAAGCAATGGTAAACCATCGGATTCCTCGCCCCTGGGACACAGAGTTCTCGGGTATCGCGAGTGACGGACGGCTTTGGTGACGGGCGTTGAGATGATGGATTCCCGCGACGCACTCTGGCGAATACTGACGTCGGCATTTGAATTCAGGTACAGGACGGAGGTAAGCGACAAGCCCCGCTTCCCGCTCTCAATCAGGGGCTGAACCTCAGCATCACCTTGCGTGCGCCGGGAGGGGCTCGCGAGTCCGGCGCGGAGTATGTCATCACAGCAGCGCTCGGAATCCAGCCAGGCCTTCCGGAAATCCGCAAGGCGCAACCGAACGCTGAGGCGATTCTGCAGGCCGCTCCTCAGAGGTCATTCCCCCTCCTGGCATCGGCCCTCGAAGGGGCATTCGATCGTGGGGCCCTTCTGTGGTGCGGGTACGCCGTCGACGGACCTTTCGCAGCCATGCCCGTCATGATCGCTCGAAGACGGCGGCAGCCTACGAGCCATTTGGGGAGCCGACTTGCTCCCGGATCCACTTCCAAGCGACCCGAGACCCATCGAGGCCATGCTCCTGACCAGGGCAAACGTCATCCATGCAGGCAACATCAGCACCCGAACCCCATTCGGGACGAAGAGGTCGTGGGTTCAAATCCCGCCACCCCGACTTCGTAAGACCAGGTCAAGGGCCTGATCCTCTCTGAGGGTCAGGCCCTTCCTGCTTCTCCGGTGATCGTTTGGGAGAAAACTGGGAGAAGATCTTGGTCGGGCCCCCACCGCAGTGCTGGCGCTGATCTCGCAGGCCAACAGAGACCCAGCCCCGCGCAGCGGCAAATCGCCGTTTGCCGCAGCGTCCGCTGCGGCAAACGCGAGCAGACTTCTGCAAGCGCACTGCGGCGGCCATGCTCAGCAGAGGGCACCTACAAGCCAGGAAAGACTCCCAAGAAGTCGCGCACACGACGCCACCCCACAGCCGTGACGGCTGCCGCTAGAGCACCCCCGGCGAGAAACCAGCCCATGAGATCGTCGCGGACTCCGAGCGTCGGCAAGAGGTGGTCCAAGACGAAGACGGCACCCAGAGCCGCAGCGATGCCGCGCACAATGGCGAACGATTCCCGGAGCGCATGGCGTCGCAGCGAGACCGGCGTGACACCTTCCAGAGCCTCGGCAGGAAGGAGGGCGGTGACGAATCCTGCTGCGTGCTGTTCACCGATCGTCGCGAGCATCTTGGCCAGGTCGTCCAGCGCAGTGTCGGGCTCGATATCGAGCTTGACGAGTTCGCGGTGTAGGGCGCCAATGACAGCAGCCGCGTGGTGCCGTGCAGCAACCCTTCGCGGTGAGCGCCGGGTCATGCCTCTGCGCCAGAGGTGGGAACGCCAGATGCTCCACTCGACGGCTCGGCAAAGGCTGTCCACGCGCCGGAGCTGATCCGGGCGGTCGACATCCGTGGCGGCTTTCGCCTGCGCGCATCGCACAAGTGCTGCGCAGGTGCGCTGTGTTAGCCAGAACTTGCGGAGAACTCCCTTGCGCAGGGTGCGCCACATCACCCAAACAGCAATACCGAGCGGCGCCAGCTTGGCCACCGCGGCGAAAACGAGGTCGCGTCCCGAAGCCGAGTCGGCCTGCGCCTTGCCCCACTGCCCGTAGACGAACGCTGCCGTCTGTGTCATATCTTCGAAGCCGTAGTGGTGTGCAAATTTCCAGGCCGCCAGCGCCAGGACCGGCACAGCAACGATAGTGATCACCATGCCCGCGACGGGAGCTACGACGCCGCGAGTCAGCAAGTAACCCCAGGTAATACTCAGCGACCGCTGAGCCTGCACTGTGAGGGGTAGATCCTCACTACGGATGCCCAAACGGTCCAAGGACGCCCAGAGGTTCCGGGTTTCCTTCTGAAACCTTCGCTCATCAACGTTCGCCCGCCAGTCTCGGAAAACCCTTCTGCTCAAACGGATCGCACGACGGGCGCTCAGACGGATCCGCACCCATGCTCGGCTCCGGATGTCGGGCGCCGAAGGAGGGGAAGGTCTACCGCTCGGTTGCACTGTGGTCATGGGCGCGATGATGCAGTACGTGACTGACAACGCCCGCATGAAAGGGGCCTAGTTGTCGTCTACTGCCAAACCGTCCCGCAACTGCGGGCAGCCCTCTACGGTGCCGCCGCTGCGGAAACAGAGCAGGGCTGCTCCCGGATCACCACACGGCTCATGGGGTATGACCCTCGTTTACGTAGCTCTCAGCTACAAGCGTCTTGCCAGGGCACGGACATTCTCCATCAGAGCATGGAGCGGAAACGGGGGCTCCGTCGCAGTCGTCCGGGTTGTCTCCAAGTAGACGACACCGGCCGCGTCGGGGTCCAAACGCTCATTCAGCGCCGCAGCCGCACGGTAAGGATGGACCTCCCTGATAGGGACTACCACACGGCCGTGCACTGCCACGATGCCGGAATCTCCGTCCGCGTGAGTGGCACGCTGACCAGTCCACCCGGCGGGCTCGCCCGCATGAATGTCACCGTATTCGGCCCTGACCCGTCGCTGGGGACAGACGACTAGCAGCTCAAATGGACGAGCCGGGACTGCACGAACGACAGCCCCGTCTCTCGCGACTTGCCAGCCGCTCTATCCCTTCGCCCGCAACAGGCGATCGAGCACTCGAACTGGCGAAGTCGAGCACATGGCGCGACGCACATCGCGAGCGGCCTCCCACTGCTCGCTCAGGCCGAGCATGAGGCACTGGCGCATGCCGGAGGTCACGTGGGCGTAGCGCGCCGACACCGAACCATCGATGTGGCCCATGCGCTCGTCCATGAGGACCTTCTCCGTGCCGAGGTCCTCCATCATCGTCCGGTGAGTGTGCCGGAGGCCGTGGGGTGTGAGGCCCTTGGCAATCGGGAGCCAGCAGGCGTCGGCCCGCTGGCTGGCACCACGGCCCCGCGCAGGCACTCCTGGCCACGGTTCGCAGACGATCGGCACTGGACGGGCCTCCTGGGGAGCCTTCTTCGGGTACCAGCCGGAGGCCGCCGGGTTGAACAGCCAGGTGGCGAAGCCGTTTCTGCGCCAGTGAGCAGCGTGCTCCGACGTAGTGCCGCCTCGCACGAATCCGAGGTCGCGATCGCCTGCTCGACGCGGACGCGGGTGTCCTCGCGTAGGCGGTCGGGGTGGTTGAGGACGTTGGAGACCGTGTTGGCAGATCCGGTTGTTACGCACCCGGGCGGGCGTCTAAGGTGCGGATAGGCACGGAGCTCGGGACAGGACCTGAGCCACCGCCGGTCTCTTCAAAGGCATGGAGCGTCGGAAGACACCCTCGCCACCGCCTCTTCCGTACACCTTCCATGGCCATGCAGCCGTCATCGGCTATTGGCCGAAAGGCGTTCCTGTGACTATTTACTCTCAGCACGCGAACCGCGGGAAGACCCAGATCCTGGCGACGTACCAAGGGCTGGACGGGGTCGTTTCCGCGACCGTTACGAGCGTCGGTGACTCCGCGCTCGCGAAGCCGATCACCGACGCGTTCAACCGGGTCTCCGCTCTCGCCACCGTCCCGCTGAGCGTCTACGACCGACGCGACGGCGGCGTGGAGGAGTATCCGACGAAGCATCTTGCCGCGCTGACCGACCGGGGTTCGCGTGCCGAACTCCTCAGTGGCACGTACAGTTTGTGGTACGAGTACGCCTGTCTTGAGCTCCACCAGGCGCTGGCCGACTTGGACGACGCCTTGCTCGCGGTGCCCGAGCCGGTTCGGATCGCGGTGAACGCGGAATTGGAAGCGGAAGCAAGGGGGTTGACCGAGGCGGTCGCCGAGGACTCAGAGGAAGACTCCCTCCCTGACGCGGAGAGCCGGCGTCTGTGGGACGTCGACCATCCGTTTGTGGTGCACGACGGCGCCATGGGCGCGTTGAACCGTGAGGCTCGTGAGCGACTGGACAGCCTCGAAGGGGGAATCACCTCGAAGGAACGCGCGAAGGCCGTCGCAGATATGCGAGTACTGGCCACCGCCTTCTCTCGCTGCTCCGGGGTAGGAGGGCACGTGGATCACTCCTACCCTGAGATCTTCGCTGAGCCATACGACGCTGACCGCTACTACCTTTCAGTTCACGCGCCGCAGCCAGGAGACGGCAGCGCAGACACCTGGGAGATCGAGATTGGCCGCTGGGAACCCGATGATCCCAGCGAGGAGGACGCCGACGACTACAGCTCCGCGACGGGGAGCAGCGTGATTCGCTGCGAGCTGCCCACACCCCCAGACGCTGATGAGCTCGCAGACCTGCTGAATCGGCTCGATCAGGAGCCAGAACAACTCATCGAGTGGGCCAAGACGAGTGTCGGTGCGCCACTCGCTGGGACCGGGTTCGTCGTCACCAAGGGATACAACGGATGAGCCCACCAAGGGGTAGCGCGGCCTTCCGCTCGCCACCCATGAAGGCTCCCATCGCCGTGATCGTCGGCTCGCGGGCCACATAGCAGTCCCGTGCCACTACGTGCCATCAGGACGGCAAACAGCGGTCAACACCAGCCCTCGGCGGCAGCCGTCACACGGCGCCATCGAGGGCATCCGCACAGGTCAGAGGAGCTCTAACCTCGAACACCGGTTGATTCCATGCACGGCCGCGCGCGCCGGGTATCAGGCGGGGACCAGCTTGCTGAGCAGCCCCGAAGCGCCGCGCTCGCGGTCGGCGCGACCTCGGCCACCTGCTGCAGGTCGTCACTCTTCAGGTAGCGGTAGCTCTGCGGCGGGTGGAAGGCGCTACAAGGACCTCGCCCACCTGTGGAACCACGTGTGGCAGACCATTCACGCGACGCTGTCGCTCAACAGCTACGCCACTTCCATCCTCACGCGCTCCGTCACCCGCAACCTGATCACCCACGCCGTCGAGATCGCCTTCGAGGACGGCACGGAGCCGCTCCACGTTCTCGTCGTCCGTGACGGCATCACCCGACTTGCCAGCGCCTGGGCGGTACTGGCCGGGCACGGGGCCGACCCCGCCGAGGTGGCCACCCTGGCTACCGACGCACTTCTCGGCAGCGCTTCCGCAGCAGGGACGGCCGCAGGGCCCGATCTCGGGCAGCGTCTCGCCGCCAGCCGGGCCCAGTGGCGGCAAGAACTTCGGCAAGAGTTCCACGACGAGATGAAGGGGGCGGCGCCCGGGCTTCGGGCCGCTCAGATCGCCCAGTCCTACGTCGTCCCGGCGCAGATCGCCGTCGGGGTCGAGGGCCACGAGGGCCGGGTGCTGTCCCCTGAGGACATCTTTGACGACGCCGTCCGTTCCGTACTGGCCTCGGTACACGTCGAGTTCAAGCAGTGGGACGCGGCAGCCCAGAACGTCGAGGTCATCACCCGGGCCCTGAAGCGGATCATTCAGCAGGGTGACCCTCGCTGGAACACTGCTGACCTTCAGGCGGTATACGGCCTTGCCATCGGCCGCATTCCCGTGGCCGAGCTTCCACACGTCTTCGGAGGCGATCCGGCACCTCCCGGGACCGCTCTGTGGCGTGCCGTCTACCTGGTCAGTGCCCTGACTCAGCCGGATCTCCTGGAGCTCCTCAAGGACCAGGCCAAGGCCATCAAGGGCGGCCAACGAATGGGCATGAAGGCGTTCGGCGAACTGCTCGGCCCGATCGTCGACCTGCCCTGGCGTGCGAAGAAGAAGCTCGTCACCAAGCAGGCCCGGAATGCCTGGAACAACGGTGGTGTGCTGTCGAACGACGTCACCAAGGGCTGGACTCCGCAGCCTACAGACGACTTCACCCGGCTGATCACACCGGCGATGAACGGCGACGAAGACGCCTGCCGCACACTGGCTGTGGCCGGCGGCGTCGCGCTGATCGCCGACAAGCTCCTGACCAGGAACGTCGGTTCATCTCTTGGAGCGAAGAAAGAGAAAGGCGGCGTCCCCTTCCGGTCGGACGTGCACAAGGTCATCGAAGGTCTCTCACAACCGACGAACGAACTCGGCTTGTGGACCCTCGCGCTGGCCGCCAACACCTTCCGCAGTGACGACCTGCCACAGAACTCCGTGCGCAGGCAGAGCTTGACCGGCAAGAAGCCGGCCACTTCGGCCGAGCTGCCCTATGTGTACTTCGCAGTGGATCTCAATGCTCCGGACCGCATCGCACGCGATGCCAACGGTGTCCCGATGCCGTTGTACGAATGGGATGTCGTCGCAGCTTCGGATCCGGACCGCGTGGTGCAGGCCGTACCGTCGTCGACGGTCTCCAGTACGACACCGGCTCGAGCTCCGGCAACGCCCTCATCGAATGGTGCGACACCGTCGGCCGACGGCAGCAACTCCACCGGTGCGCCCGCCACCACGGAGCCGGTGGGGGCGTCCCGCGGCGAAGATGCTCCCGTACCTCCCAGCCAACGCGCCGTCCTGCACCGCAAGGCCCTCCACCTGGGGGCGCAGAGCGCCCGGGATGCCCTCGATCACCTGCACCTCTTGGAGCCGGAAGTAGGGGACCACACCCCGGTCGTCCCGGTGGACCAGCTGAATGACCTGCACACACTGCTGGTCGGCATCCTGACTGACGTGGAGAACCTGCGGCGCAGGGCTGTGGAGAACCATGCGCCGGAGGAGGACGATCCGGGATCCGAGGAGCCCGAGGAGACAGGTCTGGACTGACCAGTAAAGGGTCGTGGGCTCGGCTCCCGCGTCCTTGACCGCCGAAATGCCAGGTTCAGGATGGGTGCTCAGAGATGAGCGCCCATCCTGATCTGCTGTACGGGCCGTTTTGGGTGCCTCTCTACAGCTCGTGAAGAGAGGGTTGCAAGCGGTATGCATCTCGCCTGCATCGAGGACGAAACCGGCCCCATCACGTCGGGCAGCCCTCAGCTCGCTCCAACCGGCCGCGTGATTCCTCTAAGCCCCTTTCGCTGTTCGCGGTATGCTCAGCATTTGTCCCTAATGTTCCATTGGGGACAGGCCTGTTGGCTATGGCGCCGGGCGTTGTCGTAACTACCACCGGCGGCTCCTCCCACAGCTGGCGTCGCTCGGCGGGGCCTCCCTATGATCAGCATCGTGGATTGGCTGGAGTGTGCCGCGAAGCTGAGGCAGTGGAGCCGGGACGGGGTACGAGCGCCACACAAGCCTTTGCTGCTGCTGTACGCCCTGGGTCGCTTTCAGGCGGATGCCTCGGACGAGTTGGCGTATACCGCCGTAGAGGCGGATTTGAAGAAACTCCTGGTTGAGTACGGCCCGTCGCGCGGGACCACGCCTGCCTATCCCTTCCACCACTTGGTCAGCGACGGAGTGTGGGAGGTGCGAACCGTCCATGGCGTGGGCAGCCCAGGCACCAGGGTGGGGGAACTGCGGGCCGGCCAGGCCACCGGGCGGCTGGTCCCGGACCTTCAGGCGGCGCTCCGGCGGGAGCCTTCGCTGCTGGGCCGGATGGCAAGGGTGCTGCTGGATCTGCACTTCCCGGCGTCGCTGCACCAGGACCTCTGCGACGCCGTCGGCCTGGACATGGAACGGTCGGAGACCGATGCTCTGGCGGCTGCGGCGGGGAGGCGGCAGCGGGACCGGCGGATGCGGGAGATGGTGCTGACCGCGTACGAATACCAGTGTGCTTTCTGTGGCTACGACGGCATGATCGGCACGGCGCCCGTGGGACTGGAAGCCGCACACGTGCGCTGGTGGGCGTTCGACGGCCCGGACGACGTCGACAACGGACTGTGCCTGTGCTCGCTCCACCACAAGCTCTTCGACAAGGGTGTCCTCGGCTTGGACGACGACCACCGCATCCTGGTCTCGCAGCACTTCATCGGCCGCGGTCAGGCTGCCCGTGAGCACGTCACTGCACTCGCGGGACGCCCCCTCATCGGCCCTCAACCCGGCGCCCGGCCCATAGCGGCAGCTCACCGCTCCTGGCACACCGGTCAGGTCTTCCGCGGCAGCCCGCGTCCCGTCGCCGTCTGATCCGGTACCCGAGAGTTGTCCGCCCGGCGTACGGTCACGTCGGTTCTGGGTGGTGGCGTTTCGGGCGGGGGCGGCAGGGGCCCCAGCCTGAGTCGTGGAGGGCTGGGGGGTGGGGGTGGCCCGGGGGTGGGGGGTCGTTTCGGTACCGGTCCCTCCCCTCGTGGGGACCGGTACCAAACGACATGGGCGACGGCGCCCCGCGCCGTGGCGGAGAGCCGGGGACCGCGGGCGGCGCGGAGGCGGCCCGGGTGGGACCGGCCGTGCGCGTCGTCCGGCACAGCGTGGCGAGACCCTCGCCACCGCTCCGTAACTCCAGCAAAAACCAGCCAGGAAGTTGCAGCGCCATCAGTCGCCTCTCCAGGCGCAGGGCCGGTGGCCTGCCCTGACGCCGCGTGGTTGCCTCGCCCCTGCCGCGATCCTGCCAATTGCGGCGGCCGGTGAGGAGGACGCGGTCTCGTCCGGTCCGCTACGCCGCAGGTCAGCCGTATAGAGTGAGTTTTCCGGTCCGGAATTCCAGGTGCGGCGGAAGTAAAGGGGTGGAGGCCTTGAGCTCCGACTCAGGGGCACGCACAGCCTTCGCGGAGCGTCTCGCGCTGCTGTACCAGGAGGCCGGAAACCCTCCCCTGAAGCGTGTCGCCGAGGCGGTTGCCCGACTGCAACGGGTCGACGAGCGAGGCCGCCCCGTGCGGGTGTCCGCGCAGCGGATCAGCGACTGGCGGCGGGCCAAGAACGTGCCCGCCCAGTTCACCGCCCTCGCGGCGGTCCTGCACGTCCTGGTCCCCGAGGCCCGCCGGGTGCGGACGACCCCGGTCTCCCCCGGCCTGTACGACCTCGCCCAGTGGCAGCGCCTGTGGGAGCACGCGGTGTCCGACCCGGTCGGTGACGCCGCCGCCGCGGCCACGGGCGAGGAGGAGCGCCCCCTCGTCGAAGCCCCGGCCCCCAGCGTGTGCCCGTACCGAGGACTCGCTTCGTACCGTCAGCAGGACGCGCAGTGGTTCTTCGGCCGGGAGCGGAGCACGGACGCGCTGCTCGCCCAGCTCCGCGCGGCGCGGCGGACGGGCGGCCTGGTGATGCTCGTGGGCGCGTCCGGCGCGG
Source organism: Streptomyces sp. NPDC045778 (assembly GCF_056431945.1). Taxonomy (NCBI): domain Bacteria; kingdom Bacillati; phylum Actinomycetota; class Actinomycetes; order Kitasatosporales; family Streptomycetaceae; genus Streptomyces; species Streptomyces sp. NPDC045778. The sequence goes on along the minus strand of NZ_JBWKJZ010000011.1, from coordinate 80,239 downwards.
GCAAGTCCTCGCTCCTGAACGCCGGGCTCGTGCCCGCCCTGCGCGGCGGCGCGCTCGGCGACGACGCCGGCCGCCCCGCCCAGGTGCTGCACCTCGTGCCGGGCGCCGACCCGCTCGCCGAGCTGACCGGGCTCATACCCGAGCTGGCGCCCGCCGTGGCCGCGGCCGACGAGCAGGCGGAGGAGTCGGGGGAGGAGAGCCCGGGGGCGCCCGGCACCCCCGAGTTCGCGGGCGCGGTCAGGGAGGCCGTCACGACGTGGGCACGGCGCGGGACCGCCTCCGAAGCCCGGCCGGTCGTCATCGTCGACCAGTTCGAGGAGGCGTTCACCCTCTGCGCCGACGAGACGGCCCGGCGCACCTTCGTACAGGTCCTGCACGCCGCGTGCGCGCCGGGCGACACCGGTGAGGCCGGTGCCGCGCTCGTGGTCCTCGGTGTCCGCGCCGACTTCTACGAGGAGTGCCTCGCCCACCCCGAGCTGGCCGACGCGCTCCAGCACCGGCACATGGTGCTCGGGCCGCTGACCACCGCCGAGCTGCGCCACGCGGTGACGGGCCCAGCCAAGGCCGTGGGCCTCGAACTGGAACCGGGGCTCGCGGAGCTGATCGTCCGCGAAGTGAGCACCGACGGCCCGCGCGGAGCCCACGACACGGGCGTGCTCCCGCTGCTCTCCCACGCGCTGCTCGCCACCTGGCAGCGGCGCAAGGCGGGGCGGCTCACGCTGGCCGGCTACCGCGCGGCCGGTGGCATCCAGGGCGCGGTGGCGGCGACCGCCGAGCGCGCCTGGTCGGACCTCGACTCGGCGGCGCGCACGGCCGCGCGGCTGCTGCTCCTGCGCCTGGTACGGCTCGGTGAGGACACCCAGGCGACGCGCAGGCGCGGCACCCGGCGCACACTGGCGGAGGAGTCGACGAACCCCGGCAAGACGGAGGAGTCCCTGGAGGCGCTGGCCCGCGCCCGCCTGGTGACGCTCGACGCGGAGACCGTGGAGATCACGCACGAGGCGCTGCTGCACGCCTGGCCGCGCCTGCGCGACTGGATCGACGAGGACCGCAACGACCATCTGCTGCGGCAGCGCATCGAGGAGGACGGCAGGACCTGGGAGGAGTGCGACCGCGACGCGTCGCTGCTCTACCGCGGCTCCCGTCTTGAGCAGGCGCGCGCCTGGGCCGAGTCCGCCGACGACACCTTCCTCACGCGCAGCGCGGTGGACTTCCTGGCCGCGTCGACGCGGCTCAGCAAGCGCACGGTCCGGCTGCGGCGCGGCGCGGTGTCGACCCTGCTCGTCCTCGCGATGCTCGCCGCCGTGTCGGCGGTGGTGGCGTGGCAGCAGCGGGACGACGCGGTGTCCGAGCGCAACGACGCGATCTTCGCGCAGGTGACCGCGGCGGCCGACCGCGCGCAGCGCACCGACCCCTCGCTGTCCGCCCAGCTCGCCCTGGTGGCCCACCGCTTGCGGCCCGCCGACCAGGGCACGATGAACCGGCTGATCTCCATCGTCAACGCGCCCCTCGCCACCCCGCTCACGGGCCACACGGGCGCCGTCTACCTCACCTCGTTCCATCCGAACGGGCGGCTGCTCGCCACCGCGAGCTACGACCGGACGGTCCGCCTGTGGGACGTGTCGGACCGGTCCCGGCCGAAGACCCTGGGTAAACCGCTGACCGGGCACACGAGTTGGGTGAGCAGCGCCGTCTTCAGCCCGGACGGCAGGACCCTCGCCAGCGCCGCCGACGACGGCACGATCCGGCTGTGGGACGTCACGGACCCCCGGCGCCCGCGCCCCGTCGGCACGCCCCTGACCGGCCATCGCGGCACGGTCTACCTGGTGGCCTTCAGCCCGGACGGGCGCACCCTCGCCTCCGCGAGCGAGGACCACACCGTACGGCTGTGGGACGTGCGGGAGCCGGGGCGCGCGAAGGCACTCACCACCCTCAAGGGGCATACGGCGCCGGTGCGTTCCGTGGCGTTCAGCCCCGACGGGGACACGCTCGCGGCCGGCAGCGACAACGGCGCCATCAGACTGTGGCGGACGGCCGACCCGCGCCGTCCGAAGCCGGTCGGCAAGGTGCTGAGCGGCCACAAGGACACGGTCCACTCCGTGGCCTTCGACCCCGACGGGAAGACACTGGCCAGCGGCAGCTCCGACACCACGGTCCGGCTGTGGGACGTCGCGGACCCGCGCCGCGCGCGCCCGCTCGGCGCGCCGCTCACCGGCCACACCGGGCCCGTGTGGTCCGTGGCCTTCAACCGCGGCGGGAGCATGCTCGCGGCGGCCAGCGCGGACAGCACGGCGAGCCTGTGGAACGTCCGCGACGCCGCGCACCCCTCGCAGGTCGGCGAGCCGCTCGCGGGCAGCAGCGGGGAGATGTACGCGCTCGGCTTCAGCCCGGACGGCCGCACCCTGGCCACGGGCAGCGGCGACAACAAGGTCCGGCTGTGGTCGATCCCGACCTCGGACATGGTGGGCCGCACCGGGGTGTTCCGGCCCGACGGGAAGGTCCTCGTCACGGCCGGCCGTGACGAGAAGCTCCGGCTGTGGGACGTGGAGCGGCCGACCCGGCCGGTGGCGCTCGGCAAACCGTTCACCCCCGGCGAAGGCGCCGTGCGCGCACCCGCGTTCTCCCCTGACGGCCGTACGCTCGCGGTGTTCACGGGAAGCCGCGCGGTGCAGCTGTGGGACGTCTCCGACCCCGCTCGCCCCGTCTCGTACGGAAAGGCGCTCGCCCTGCGGACGCGGTTCGCGGCGGCGCTCGCCTTCAGCCGGGACGGGCGCACGCTGGCCACCGCGTACGAGGACCGCACCATCCGGCTGTGGGACGTCGGCGACCCGGCGCGCCCCCGGCCGCTCGGCGCGCCGCTGACCGGCCACAAGGGCTACGTCAACGACCTCGTCTTCAGCAAGGACGGGCGTACGCTCGCCAGTGCCAGCTCCGACGCCACCGTCCGGCTCTGGGACGTGGCGGACCGCCGGCACGCCACCCGGATCGGCAAGCCCCTCACCGGTCACCTGGGCCCCATCAACACGCTGGCCCTCGCCCCGGACGGCCGCACGCTCGCCACCGGCAGCGACGACGGCACCGTCCGGCTGTGGGACGTCGCGGACCCCCGCGGGGCGGGTCCCCGCGGCGCCCCCCTCACCGGGCACACCGACGCGCTCGTGTCCCTGACGTTCAGCCGGAACGGCCGCACCCTGGCGAGCGGCGGCAACGACAACACGGTCCGGCTCTGGGACCTCACCCGGCCGTCCGGGGCCGCCCCGATCGGGCAGTCGATGAGCCCCAACGCCAAGACGGGGAGTTTCCTCTCGTTCAGCCCGCAAGGACACATGCTCGGAGTTTCGAGCGGCCCCGATACCGTGCGGCTGTGGAATCTGGACGCCGACACGGCAATTCGCCGTATCTGCGCGACCACTCGGGGCGTCCTGACGCCGGAGAATTGGCGCGAGTATCTGCCCCGGCTCTCGTATGAGCCGCCGTGCGCGAAGTAACGCCGCGCATCTTCCCGGTGGCGGATCGCGTCCGTGATCCCGATCACAACTCGGCATCTTTACCAGGAAGTTCACTCCCCATACGCAGATGACCTTGTTAAGGTTGGGAACAACCCGATCGCTGGTGCATCCCCCGTCGCCAGCGATCGGGTTCTTCCATATCCGGTCGCCCCGCGAGCGCCGCGCACACCCCCTACTAGACCCCTAATTACTCAGCGCTTTTCGCCGGCCACAGCAGGCGCACCCGCTGCGGACAAAAGATACTTTCCTGCTGCATGCAACGCTGTCGGCGCGAACTCGCGCACCGGCGGCCCGGGAACCGTTGCACCCTCAACAACGGTGTCGTTGCACCCTCCACAACGCGGTCTTCCAAGCCACCGGAGCCGTCTTCGAATTCACCGGATGTGGATTTCCGCCGACGGCGGCACCGCCGTCGGCAGCACCCGCTCGTCGGCGCGTGGCGACGCGTCGTAGGGTGAGGGCCATGCGTCAGCGCGTCACCATCATCACCGCTGTGCACGCCCCGTCCGCCCGCTTCCTGCCGGACGCGTACGCGTCGATCCGCGCGCAGGAGCTGCCCGACGGCTGGGACTGGCACTGGCTGATCCAGGAGGACGGCCGGAGCGACCTGGTCGCCCCCCACGTGCCCGACGACGAGCGGGTGACCTTCCGGCAAGGGCGCGCGGGCGGCCCCGGCGTCGCCCGCACCATGGCGCTCGGCCACGCCGACGGCGCGTACGTGAAGGTCCTCGACGCCGACGACCAGCTGGAGCCCGGCGTGCTCGCCCGCGACCTGGCGGCACTCGAAGCGGACGGCACGCTCGGCTGGGCGACGTCACGCGCGCTCGACCTGCTGCCGGACGGCTCGACGGCGGGCTTCCCCGGGGACCCCGACCACGGCCCGATCGAGCGCTCGGCCCTCCTGGACCGCTGGAAGGCGGACGGCTACCGCGCCCCGGTCCACCCCGCGACCCTCTTCGTACGCCGCGACCTGCTGGTGGCCCTCGGCGGCTGGATGGCCCTGCCCGCGTCCGAGGACACCGGACTGCTCCTGGCCCTCAGCTCCGTGGCACGCGGCTGGTTCTCCGCCGAGGTCGGGCTGCTCTACCGCAAGTGGGAGGGCCAGGTCACCGGCCAGGCCGCGCACACCGAGACGGCGGAGCGCGCCGCGCGCATGGCCGTCGTGGAGTCCCGGGCCCGAGCGCTCGCGCACTTCGAGTGGCGCTACGCCCTCGGGCCGGACCGGGCCCTCGGGGCGTAGGCCCCTTTACACGGCCTCCACGCTGCTCGCCCTCCTGCTGCGGGACATCATTCCCTGGTGGTTCCTGGCCCTGCTCCTGGCGCGCGACGTATTCATGACGTTCAACGTCGCCGCTCGCGCACGCGTAGCGGGAGCCAGGGCTCACACCAGGGATTCGGCGTCGACCCGCGAGAAGATCAGGTCGGTCTCCTCCCGGATGGGCCCGCGCCAGCGGACCGGGCCGCCGCGCGCGGAGCGGACGGCCGCCGGATAGCTGCCCGGTGCGTAGTCGTTGAGCAGGCGGTAGGTGTGGAAGCCGTGGGCGCGCATGGTCTCCAGGAGTTCGTCGACGCTGTCGCCGAGCTGTTCCATGCGCTCCGGGGTGACCTCCACGGCGATCTCCGCGTCCGGCCGCAGCCGGTCGAGGACGGGGGCGAGGCCCCGCACGACGCTTCCCTCCGCGCCCTCGACGTCCACCTTGATGACCCTGGCCCGCGCGATCTCGTCCGGCTCCAGGAGTTCGGGCAGCGGCACGGCCTGGGCCTCGAAGCGGGACGTGACCGGGCCGTCCCACGGGACGACGCTGTTCGCGCCCATGTTGTGCGCGCTGGCGAGGACGAAGGTGAGCTTCTGCCTGCGGTCCGAGACGGCGGCGTTGACCGCGCGGATGTTGTCGCAGCCGTTCAGCTCCCGGTGGAGCAGCACGCGCCGGTGGAACTCGGGCGAGGCCTCCACGGCCACCACGCGGCCCCCGGCGCCGACCAGCTGGGCCCCGAGGACGCTCAAGTAGCCGATGTTCGCGCCGACGTCCACGAAGACGTCACCGGGGCGGAGCCGGCCCCGGAGCCAGCGCGACATGTGCGGCTCCCAGACCCCGAACAGATAGATGTAGCGCTGGATGAGGTCCCGCGTGTCGACCGCGAACCGGGCGCCGAAGAGCGACTCGACCACCCGCTCTCGGGGGTGCTCGCGCAGCCGCGGGTTCAGATACCGGGTCGCGAGCGCGGCCTTGCCGAAGGTCCCGGGGGCGTCGCGTACGTACCGCCTGCCGAGCGTGGCCAGGACCTCCGACACCGCGCTGCCGCTGCTCATTGCACTCGCCTCTCCCACGGGGCCACGCGAACCGCGGCGGGCCCGCTCCCGAGGGTCAGGCGCCGGCCGCGACCGTCCGGTCCTGGTCGAACGGCAGGTCCAGCATACGAATCGCGTTCCCGCGCAGCAGCTTGTAGGCCACCTCCGCGGGCAGTCCGCCGACGTGCTCGGCGGCCACCCGTTTCGTGTGCGGCCACGTCGAGTCGACGTGCGGGTAGTCCGTCTCGAAGGTGGCGTTGTCCACGCCGACGGTCTCGATGGCCTCGATGCCGTGCCGGTCGCGGAAGAAGCAGCAGAAGATCTGCCGGTAGTAGTACGAGGACGGGGGCTCGGGGACGAGATCGCGCACCCCGCCCCAGGCGCGGTGCTCCTCCCACACGCCGTCGGCGCGCTCGAGGGCGTACGGGATCCAGCCCATCTGCCCCTCGCTGTAGGCGAGTTTGAGCCGGGGGAACTTCACCAGGACCCCCGAGAACAGGAAGTCCATCATCGAGGCCATCGCGTTGTTGAAGGACAGCGCGGCCTGCACGGCGGGCGGGGCGTCCGGCGACGCGGCGGGCATCTGGGAGCTGCTCCCGATGTGCATGTTCACCACCGTGCCCGTCTCCTCGCACGCGGCGAAGAACGGGTCCCAGTACCCGGAGTGGATCGACGGCAGTCCGAGATGGGTCGGGATCTCGGAGAACGTGACCGCCCGCACCCCGCGCGCGGCGTTGCGCCGGATCTCCGCGACGGCGAGGCCCACGTCCCACAGCGGGATGAGGCACAGCGGGATGAGGCGTCCGCCGCTGTCCCCGCACCACTCCTCCACCATCCAGTCGTTGTACGCGCGTACGCAGGCGAGAGCCACCTCCTTGTCCCGTGCCTCCGCGAACGTCTGCCCGCAGAACCGCGGGAAGGTGGGGAAGCACAGCGAGGCCTCGACGTGGTTGAGGTCCATGTCCGCAAGGCGTGCCTTGGGGTCCCAGCAGCCGCGCCGCATCTGCTCCCGCGTGATGCCGTCGAGCGTCATCTCGTCCCGGGAGAAGCCCACGGCGGCGATGATCCTCTTGTACGGGAAGACCTCGCCCTCGTACCGCCACCAGTCCGTGATCTGGCCGCCCGGGTCGGTGGTGAAGCGGTACTTCCCGCCCACGTACCGGAGTTCCCCGATCCCGGCGGTGAAGGGCTGGGGGCCCTTGTCGCGGTACTTGCTCGGTAGCCAGGTCCCGAAGAGGTGCGCGGGCTCGATCACGTGATCGTCCACGCTGATGACCTGGGGGATGTCGCTCGTGCCGGACTCATTGCCGCTCATGCCGCAGCTCCCTGCCCGCCGGTTCGACCGGGCCGCGCCCGATGCCGTATCTGACGACCCATCAGATCGAGAGTAGGGGGCCACGCGGGCACACGGCAAGCGGGGGCGCGGGCGGAAGGCCGGGTGACCCGGCTCTGGCTTCTTGGGCCTCGGCGTGCCACCCTGCCGCAGCGCCGGCGTCCGGAACCGCACTGGAGGTGGCCATGAGCACGCCCGTCCGCAGTGATCAGCAGGAGCCCGCCGACGAGCGGGCCCTCCAGGACCGGCACCTCGCCCGCGCCAGGAGCGCGTACGGCCGTGCCGTCGCCGCCTGCCGCTCCGCGGGCATCGAGCCGGACCAGGCGGAGGTCGTGCCGACAGGGCCGGCCGCCCGGGCCGCGAACGCGGTACGCCTGGCCGCGCGCTCGCTCGCCGAACGAGAAGGCAGAGCCCCCGACCCCGCCGCCGACGCCCGCTGCGCGCGCAACGCCGCGGCCGCCGCGGCGACGGCGGCCCAGGCGGCCCGCGGCACCACGGGCCCCGCCGCGGACACCGCCCTCAGGGCCGCCCTCCAGGCCTCCCAGGCCTCCGCCGAAGCGGCGGGCGGCCGCAGCCCCGGCCGCGACGAGGCCCTGACGGCGCGGGCCGAGGCGGCCGAGGAGAGCGCTGCGGCGGCGGCGCGGCAGGCCGGCTGGACCGGGGCGGCCCCGGCCCGCCGGTAGCCCGGGTCAGGCCCCGTCGTCCTCCAAGTTGCCCTCGGTCTCCAGGTACACCTGGCGCAGGGCCTCCAGGGTCGCCGGGTCCGGCTTGGCCCACATGCCCCGGGACTCGGCTTCCAGGAGGCGCTCGGCGATGCCGTGGAGGGCCCAGGGGTTGGCTTCCTTGAGGAAGTCGCGGTTGGTGGGGTCGAGGACGTAGGTCTCCGTGAGCTTGTCGTACATCCAGTCGGCGACCACGCCGGTGGTGGCGTCGTAGCCGAAGAGGTAGTCGACGGTGGCGGCGAGTTCGAAGGCGCCCTTGTAGCCGTGGCGGCGCATCGCCTCGATCCACTTGGGGTTCACCACGCGGGCGCGGAAGACGCGGGAGGTCTCCTCGACCAGGGTGCGGGTGCGGATCGTCTCGGGCCGTGTGGAGTCGCCGATGTACGCCTCGGGCGCCTTGCCGCCGCGCAGGGCCTTGACCGTGGCGACCATGCCGCCGTGGTACTGGAAGTAGTCGTCGGAGTCGGCGATGTCGTGCTCGCGGGTGTCGGTGTTCTTCGCCGCGACCGCGATGCGCTTGTACGCCGTCTCCATCTCGGTGCGGGCCGAGCGTCCCTCCAGGCCGCGGCCGTAGGCGTAGCCGCCCCAGACCGTGTAGACCTCGGCGAGGTCCGCGTCGGTGCGCCAGTCGCGCGAGTCGATGAGCTGGAGCAGGCCCGCGCCGTACGTGCCGGGCCGGGAGCCGAAGATGCGGGTGGTGGCCCGGCGTTCGTCGCCGTGCTCGGCGAGGTCGGCCTGGACGTGGGCCCGGACGTGGTTGGCATCGGCGGGCTCCTCAAGGGACGCCGCGAGGCGCACCGCGTCGTCCAGGAGGCCGATCGTGTGTGGGAAGGCGTCGCGGAAGAAGCCGGAGATACGCAGGGTGACGTCGATGCGGGGGCGGTTCAGCTCCTCGTACGGGATGGCCTCCAGGCCCGTCACGCGGCGGGACGCGTCGTCCCAGACCGGGCGGACGCCGAGGAGGGCCAGGGCCTCGGCGACGTCGTCGCCCGCGGTGCGCATCGCGCTGGTGCCCCACAGGGAGAGGCCGACCGAGGTGGGCCACTCGCCGTTGTCCTGGCGGTAGCGCTCCAGGAGGGAGTCGGCCAGGGCCTGGCCCGTCTCCCAGGCGAGCCGGGAGGGCACCGCCTTGGGGTCGACGGAGTAGAAGTTGCGGCCCGTCGGCAGGACGTTGACCAGGCCGCGCAGCGGGGAGCCCGAGGGGCCCGCCGGGACGAAGCCGCCGTTCAGGGCGTGCACGGCGTGGTCCAGCTCGGCCGTGGTCCCCGACAGGCGCGGCACGACCTCGCGGGCCGCGAACTCCAGGATGGCCGAGACCTGCTCGCGGCGGTCGGCGGCGACCGAGGCCGCGACCACCGCCGGTACGGCCGCCGGGTCCCAGGCGGCTTCCTCCATCGCCACGACCAGGGCGCGGGCCTGCTCCTCCGCCGCGTCGGCCGTGGTGCGCGTGGCGGCCGACTCGTCCAGGCCGAGGGCCTCGCGCAGGCCGGGCAGGGCCGTGGTGCCGCCCCAGATCTGGCGGGCGCGCAGGATCGCCAGGACCAGGTTGACGCGGTCATCGCCCGCGGGCGGGGTGCCGAGGACGTGCAGGCCGTCGCGGATCTGGGCGTCCTTGACCTCGCACAGCCAGCCGTCGACGTGCAGCAGGAAGTCGTCGAAGCCGTCGTCGTCGGGGCGGTCCTCCAGGCCCAGGTCGTGGTCGAGCTTCGCGGCCTGGATGAGGGTCCAGATCTGCGCGCGGATGGCCGGGAGCTTCGCCGGGTCCATCGAGCTGATCTGCGCGTATTCGTCGAGGAGTTGCTCCAGGCGCGCGATGTCGCCGTAGGAGTCGGCGCGCGCCATCGGCGGGACGAGGTGGTCGATGAGGGTGGCGTGCACGCGGCGCTTGGCCTGGGTGCCCTCGCCCGGGTCGTTGACCAGGAACGGGTAGACGAGCGGGATGTCGCCGAGGGCCGCGTCGGGGGCGCAGGCGGCGGACAGGCCCGCGTTCTTGCCGGGCAGCCACTCCAGGTTGCCGTGCTTGCCGAGGTGGATCATCGCGTCGGCGCCGAAGCCGCCGTCGGACGCGTCCGCCGCGATCCAGCGGTAGGCCGCCAGGTAGTGGTGCGAGGGCGGCAGGTCCGGGTCGTGGTAGATCGCGATGGGGTTCTCGCCGAAGCCGCGCGGCGGCTGGATGAGGATCAGCAGGTTCGCGAAGCGCAGCGCGGCGAGGACGATGTCGCCGTCCGGGTCGCCGCCCTTGCCCACCCGGCTGCGGTCCAGGAACATCTCGCCGGGCGCCGGGCCCCAGTGCTCCTCGACGGCCGTGCGCAGCTCCTCGGGGAGCGTGGCGTACCAGCGCCGGTAGTCGGCGGCCGGGATGCGCACCGGGTTCTTCGCCAGCTGCTCCTCGGTGAGCCACTCCTGGTCGTGGCCGCCCGCCTCGATGAGCGCGCGGATCAGTTCGTCGCCGTCGCCCGAGACGAGGCCCGGGATGTCGGCGTCGCCGAAGTCGTAGCCCTCTTCCCGCAGCCGGCGCAGCAGCTCCACCGCGCTCGCGGGGGTGTCCAGGCCGACCGCGTTGCCGATCCGGGAGTGCTTCGTCGGGTACGCGGACAGGACGAGCGCGATCCGCTTGTCGGCGGCCGGGATGTGCTTCAGGCGTGCGTGACGTACGGCGATCCCGGCGACGCGTGCGGCGCGCTCGGGGTCGGCGACGTACGCCGGGAGGCCGTCCGCGTCGATCTCCTTGAAGGAGAACGGCACCGTGATCAGGCGGCCGTCGAACTCCGGCACCGCGATCTGGCTGGCGGCGTCCAGCGGGGACACGCCCTCGTCGTTCTCCTCCCAGGCGGCGCGCGAGCCGGTCAGGCACAGGGCCTGGAGGATCGGTACGTCCAGGGCGGTGAGCGCGCCCGCGTCCCAGGACTCGTCGTCGCCCCCGGCGGAGGCCTCCGCGGGCTTGGTGCCGCCCGCCGCGAGGACCGTGGTGACGATGGCGTCGGCGGCCCGCAGCGCGTCGATCAGCTCGGGCTCGGGGGCGCGCAGCGAGGCCACGTACAGCGGAAGGGGCCGGGCGCCCGCCGCCTCGACGGCGTCGCACAGGGCGTGCACGAAGGCGGTGTTGCCGCTCATGTGGTGGGCGCGGTAGTAGAGCACGGCGACGGTCGGGGCCGTAGCGCTGGAGCCCGCCGGGGCCTGGCGCTCCAGGGGGCCCCACGTCGGCGCGGGCGCGGGCGCGTCGAAGCCGTGCCCGGTGAGCAGGACGGTGTCGCAGAGGAAGCGGGCGAGCTGCTCCAGGTTGGCGGGGCCGCCGTGCGCGAGGTAGGCGTGCGCCTCGGCGGCGATGCCGACGGGGACCGTGGAGGCGGCCATGAGCTGGGCGTCCGGGGCCTGTTCACCGCTGAGGACCACGACGGGGCGGCCGTCGGCGAGCAGCAGGTCGAGGCCCTCCTGCCAGGCGCGGATCCCGCCGAGGAGGCGCACGACGACCAGGTCGGCGCCGTCGAGCAGGCCGGGCAGGTCCTCCAGCGGAAGCCGGGAGGGGTTCGCGAAGCGGTAGGTCACCGGGCCCGCGGCGGCGCGGGCGCTGAGAAGGTCGGTGTCGGACGTCGACAGGAGCAGGATGCGGGGCCCGGGCGTGTGCTGCATGCGGCGTCGGCCTTCCTCGGGGTGTCCGCGCCCCGGGTGGTGAGTGGGTCTCTCCTGCCCGGCCGGAGCCGGGCGTACGGAGAAGGGAGTTCCTGGCTCACCCGGCCCCTCACGGGGTCGGGCTCACAGTGGCGGGACCGCGCCGGATTCGCACCGGGCTTCCTCCCCTGTCGCCGTGGTGGCGACGGCGGATCGGGTGATCCACCGCTGAGCATAGTAAGCGCCGGGCGTTCGAGGCAGGGCGTGTCCGCGGTGTGATGGTCGGTATGCTCGCCGCCATGTCCACGGCACCCCTCCGCCCGTCCCCGCAGGCCACAGCGGCCCCACGGGACCGCGGCGACGCCTGCCCGGGCAGCCTCAGGCTGCACGCGGCGGACGACGGGGCGCTGGCCCGGGTGCGGCTGCCCGGCGGTGTGCTCACCGTCCGGCAGGCCGAGGCGCTCGCCGCGGCGGCGCGCGACCTGGGCGACGGCGACCTGCACCTGACCTCGCGCGGCAACGTCCAGCTGCGGGGCCTCGCGGACGGCTGCGGCGCGGATCTCGCCGCGCTGCTCGACGCCGCGGGCCTGCTGCCCTCGCGCGGCCACGAGCGGGTGCGCAACATCGTCGCCTCGCCGCTGTCCGGCCTCGACGGCCGGGGCGCCGGCGACGTGCGGCCCTGGCTCACCGCCCTCGACGCGGCGCTGTGCGCGAGCGAGGCGGCGCGGGACCTCTCGGGCCGGTTCCTGTTCGCGCTCGACGACGGCCGCGGGGACGTGGCCGGGCTCGACGCGGACGTGACCGTACGGGCGGCGGCGGACGGCCGGGCCCTGCTCGGTCCCGGCACGCCGCACCCGGTCCTCTCCGTGGCCGCGGCGGACGCGCCCCGTGCGGCCCTCGTGGCGGCTGAAGCGTTTCTGTACCGCGTCCGGGAGAGCGGGACCAAGGCCTGGCGGATCGCCGAACTGCCGCTCGCCCCGGGCGCGTTGGCGGACGAGGTGCGGCGCCGCCTCACCGCCGACGGCATCGGCCACGAACCGTGGCACGGCGGGACCGCACCGGAGGTCACCGCCGGGGGCCCGCCCCCCGGAGCCATCGGCTCCGCCCTGTCCGTCCACATCCCCCTGGGCCGCCTCTCCGGCCGCCAGTGGCGGGAGTTGACGCACGCCGCCGCCGCGGGACCCGGCGAACTCCGGCTGACCCCCTGGCGCGGCGCCGTCGTGCCCGCGCCGGGGCTCGGCCGCTCGGACGCGGACGCCGCGCTCGCCCGGCTCTCGGCCACCGGCCTCGTCACCGAGCCGGGCTCGCCCTGGCTGCGCGTCGGCGCCTGCGTGGGCCGCCCCGGCTGCGCCAAGTCCCGTGCCGACGTACGGGCGGACGCGACGAGCGCCCTCGCCGCCGCCGGCCGTTCCGGGCTTCCGCTGTACTGGTCCGGGTGCGAGCGGCGCTGCGGGCACCCGCGGGGCGACCGGATCGACGTGGTCGCCGCGCCGGGCGGCGGCTACGACCTCTCCGCCACGCGCGGCGGACGCGAGACACCCGGCGCCCGCGTCGCAGGACCCACCCACCTCGCCACCGCCCTGGCGGCGTTTTCCCCCGCATGACGACCGAGAGCAGCGAGAACAAGACCGTGACCACGTACGACTACGAGAAGGACGGGGCGGCCATCTACCGCGCGTCCTTCGCCACCATCCGCGCGGAGGCCGACCTCGCCGCCCTGCCCGCCGACGTCAGCCAGGTCGCGGTCCGGATGATCCACGCCTGCGGCATGGTCGACCTCGTACGGGACCTCGCGCACACGCCCGGCGTGGTGGCCCGCGCCCGGGAGGCGCTGCGCGCCGGGGCGCCGATCTTCTGCGACGTCCAGATGGTGGCGAGCGGCGTCACGCGCAAGCGGCTGCCCGCCGACAACGACGTGCTGTGCACGCTCTCCGACCCGGCCGTGCCGCAGCTCGCGGCGAAGCTGGGCACGACCCGCAGCGCGGCCGCCCTCGAACTGTGGCGCGACCGTCTGGAGGGCTCCGTGGTGGCCGTCGGCAACGCGCCCACGGCCCTGTTCCGGCTCCTGGAGATGATCGAGGAGGGTGCCCCGCGCCCCGCCGCCGTCATCGGCGTCCCGGTCGGCTTCATCGGCGCGGCCGAGTCCAAGGACGCGCTCGCCGCGCACCCTTCGGGCCTGGAGCACCTGGTCGTGCGCGGCCGCCGCGGGGGCAGCGCCCTCGCCGCCGCCGCGCTCAACGCGATCGCGAGTGAGGAAGAGTGAACGGCAAGCTGTACGGCGTCGGGCTCGGCCCCGGCGACCCGTCCCTGATGACCCTGCGCGCCGTCGAGGTCATCGCTGAGGCCGACGTGGTGGCGTACCACAGCGCCCGGCACGGCCGGTCCATCGCGCGCTCCATCGCGGCGAAGCACCTGCGCGCCGACCACATCGAGGAGCCCCTCGTCTACCCGGTCACCACGGAGACCACCGACCACCCGGGCGGCTACCAGGGCGCCATGGAGGACTTCTACGCCGAGTCGGCGGCCCGGCTCGCCGTGCACCTCGACGCGGGGCGCACCGTCGCGGTCCTCGCCGAGGGAGACCCGCTCTTCTACGGCTCCTACATGCACATGCACAAGCGGCTCGCCGACCGCTACGACACCGAGGTGATCCCCGGCGTCACGTCGGTGTCCGCCGCCGCGGCCCGGCTCGGCGCGCCGCTCGCGGAGGGCGAGGAGGTCCTGACGATCCTGCCGGGCACCCTGCCCGAGGAGGAGCTGACGGCCCGGCTCGCCGCGACCGACGCGGCCGTGGTGATGAAGCTGGGCCGCACCTTCCCCAAGGTGCGGCGGGCCTTCGAGGGTGCGGAGCGCCTGGCCGAGGCCCGGTACGTCGAGCGGGCCACCATGGCCGGGGAGCGCCTGGCCGGCCTCGCGGACGTGAGCGAGGACTCGGTGCCGTACTTCTCGGTGGCTGTCCTTCCGAGCCGGGTGGCGGCGCTGCCGGTGCCGGGCCAGGCGGGCCCGGCCACCGTCACGGAAGCTCCCGGACCGGCCCGTGGCGAGGTCGTCGTCGTGGGCACGGGCCCCGCAGGACCGCTGTGGCTGACGCCCGAGTCGCGCGGCGCGCTCGCCGCCGCCGACGACCTGGTCGGTTACACCACCTATCTGGACCGGGTGCCGGTGCGCCCCGGGCAGCGCCGGCACGGCTCCGACAACCGGGTCGAGGCCGAGCGCGCCGAGTTCGCGCTCCAGCTCGCCCGGCGGGGGCGGCGCGTCGCCGTCGTCTCCGGCGGCGACCCGGGCGTCTTCGCGATGGCCACCGCCGTCCTGGAGGCCGCGTCCCAGGCCGCGTACACGGACGTGCGCGTACGGGTCCTGCCGGGCGTGACCGCCGCCAACGCGGCCGCCGCCCGCGCGGGCGCACCGCTCGGCCACGACTACGCGACGATCTCCCTGTCCGACCGGCTCAAGCCGTGGGAGGTCATCGCCGAGCGGCTGCGCGCCGCGGCCTCGGCCGACCTGGTCCTCGCCCTGTACAACCCCGGCTCGCACAGCCGCACCTGGCAGGTGGGCAAGGCCCGCGAGCTGCTCCTGGAGCACCGGGCGCCGGACACCCCGGTCGTGGTGGTCCGGGACGTCGGCGGCTCCGGCGAGCGCGTGCGGATCGTACGCCTCGCGGACCTGGACCCGGCCGAGGTCGACATGCGCACGATCCTGCTCGTCGGCTCCTCGCAGACGCGGGCCGTGCGGCGCGGGGACGGCGAGGAGATCGTCTGGACGCCGCGGCGCTATCCGGAGGCGTAAGGCCCCGGGCCCCGGTGGTGCTGTGGGCACATCCGGTGGTGAGGCAGGCTGACGGGCGGCAGCTCGGAGCCGGCGATGTATTGCCCGCGAGAATGTGACACTTCCGCGGGTGAGTGTCACATTTCTCGCGGGCGACGAGGCCTGCCCGGCGGTTCACCCACAGCGGCCCGGTCAGCGAAGGCCCGCGATCCAGCGGGCCGCCGCCTCGGGGTCGCCCACCACCAGCACCCCCTCCGGCACCGGCGGCCTGCGGACCACGACCACGGGGAGCCCGGCCTCGCGGGCGGCCGTCAGCTTCGGCGCGGTGGCGGCGCCCCCGCTGTCCTTGGTGACGAGGACGTCGACGCGGTGGCGGCGCAGCAGCTCCCGCTCGCGATCGAGGGTGAAGGGGCCGCGGTCGAGGAGCACCTCCATGCGGGGCGGGTGCGGCGCCTCGGGCGCGTCCACGGACCGTACGAGGAACCACTGCTCGCGCAGGTCCGCGAACGCGGCGAGACCCATGCGGCCCGTGGTCAGGAACACCCGCGCGCCGAGCGCGGGCAGCAGCTGCGCGGCCTCCTCCAGGGAGGCCGCCTCGCGCCAGTCGTCCCCCGCCACCGGGACCCAGCCGGGGCGGCGCAGCGCGAGCAGGGGAACATGGGCGTCGGCGGCGGCCCGCGCCGCGTTGAAGCTGATGGTCCCGGCGAAGGGGTGGGTGGCGTCGATGAGCGCGTCCACCGCGTGCGCGCGCAGCCACGTGGCCAGGCCCTCGGCCCCGCCGAAGCCGCCCACGCGCACGTCGCCGGGCGGGAGCCGGGGCGCGGCGACGCGCCCGGCCAGGGAGTTCGTCACGCGCAGCCCCGGCGGCGCCTCGTCCGCCAGGCGTTCGGCGAGGCGACGGGCCTCGGTGGTCCCGCCGAGGATGAGGATGTGCACGAAAGCCGGTTCCCTTCGGAAGAGCGAGGCATGAGCAGCGAGGCCAAGGGCGGCCGCGGCGCCCAACTCAAGCACACCGGCCTCAGGCCCGGCTGGACCACCGGGGCCTGTGCGACGGCGGCCACGACGGCCGCGTACACCGCGCTCCTGACCGGCGCGTTCCCCGACCCCGTGACGATCACCCTGCCCAAGGGGCAGACGCCGTCCTTCGCGCTCGCGGCCGAGGAGCTGGGGGGCGGCCAGGCGATGGCGGGGGTCGTGAAGGACGCGGGCGACGACCCCGACGTCACGCACGGCGCGCTCGTCCGGGCCACGGTGCGGCGGCTTCCCGCCGGGTCCGGGGTGGTCTTCAGGGCGGGCCCCGGCGTCGGCACGGTCACGCGCCCCGGCCTGCCGCTGCCCGTGGGCGAACCGGCGGTGAACCCCGTGCCCCGGCAGATGATGCGGGACCACGTCGCGCGGGTCGCGGCGGCGCACGGCGGCAGCGGCGACGTGGAGATCACCGTCTCCGTCGACCACGGCGAGGAGATCGCCCGCTCCACCTGGAACCCGCGTCTCGGCATCCTCGGCGGCCTGTCCATCCTCGGCACCACCGGCATCGTCGTGCCGTACTCCTGCTCGGCGTGGATCGACTCCATCCGGCGGGGCGTGGACGTGGCGCGGGCGGCCGGGCGCACGCACGTCGCCGGGTGCACCGGGTCGACGTCGGAGCGGACGGTCGTCGCCGAGTACGACCTGCCCGAGGACGCCCTGCTCGACATGGGTGATTTCGCGGGTGCCGTCCTGAAGTACGTCCGCCGCCACCCGGTGGACCGCCTGACCGTCTGCGGCGGCTTCGCGAAGCTGTCCAAGCTGGCCGCGGGCCACCTCGACCTGCACTCGGCCCGCTCCCAGGTCGACAAGGGCTTCCTCGCGGCCCTGGCCCGCCGCGGCGGCGCCGACGAGGACCTGGCCGCACGGGTGGCGGACGCCAACACCGGCCTCGCCGCGCTCCAGCTGTGCGCGGCGGCAGGCGTCCCCCTGGGCGACCTGGTGGCCGTGGAGGCCCGCGACCAGGCCTTGGCGGTGCTGCGCGGCGCCCCGGTGACGGTGGACGTCATCTGCATCGACCGCGCGGGAGCGGTGGTGGGAAGGTCGGGCCTGTCCGAAGCACCCTAAGGGGCGCGGGGAACTGCGCGACAAGCCACGACGAACCCGCAGCCGCCAGACGCCGAACCGCGGCACACCGGCGAAGCGCTCAGCAGGTATGCCGATCGCGCTCGGCAGAGTAGAGGTGGCTGTCACGGAACTGCGCGGCACCCAGCGTCCGCCCCACCATGATCACGGCAGTCCGCACGACCCCCGCGGCCTTCACCTTCGCGGCGATCTCGTCGAGGGTCCCGCGCAGGACCAGTTCCTCGGGGCGCGAGGCGTACGCGACGACCGCGGCGGGGCAGTCGGCGCCGTAGTGCGGCAGCAGCTCCCCGACCACGCGGTCGACGTAACCGGCCGCCAGGTGCAGCACGATCAGCGCGCCGCTGCGGCCGAGCGTCGCCAGGTCCTCGCCCTCGGGCATGGCCGTGGCGCGCTGCGCGATCCGGGTGAGGATCACGGTCTGGCCGACGGTCGGCACGGTCAGCTCCCGCTTCAGGGCGGCAGCGGCGGCGGCGAAGGCGGGCACGCCGGGGACGACCTCGTAGGGCACGCCCGCCGCGTCGAGGCGCCGCATCTGCTCGGCGACCGCGCTGAACACCGACGGGTCACCGGAGTGCAGCCGGGCCACGTCGTGCCCCTCCTCGTGGGCGCGCGTCAGCTCGGCGACGATCTCCTCCAGGGTGAGCTGCGCGGTGTCCACCAGGCGGGCGCCCGGCGGGCATTCGGCGAGCAGTTCGCGGGGCACCAGGCTGCCCGCGTACAGGCAGACCCGGCAGGAGGCGAGCGTCCGGGCGCCGCGCACCGTGATGAGGTCGGCGGCGCCGGGTCCGGCGCCGATGAAGTACACGGTCATAGGTCTGCTCCCGAAGTCCCGCTTGCGTCTGCTGTCTTCTGTACGGCCCACTGGGTCACCGGCATGGCCTGGCGCCAGCCGGTGAAGCCGCCGACGGGCACGGCGTGGGCGACGGCGAGCCGCACCAGGTCGCCGCCGTGGCGCCGGCGGGCGGCGGCGAGCAGCGCCTCGGACTCCAGCGTCACGGTGTTGGCGACGAGGCGGCCCCCTTCGGGCAGCGCCCGCCAGCAGGCGTCGAGCAGCCCGGGGGCGGTGAGCCCGCCGCCGATGAACACGGCGTCGGGCCGGGGCAGTCCGGCGAGCGCGGCGGGTGCGGCACCCGTGACGACCCGGAGGCCCGGCACGCCGAGCCGCTCGGCGTTGCGGCCGATGCGCTCGGCGCGTACGGGGTCGCGCTCGACGGTGAGGGCCCGGCACGAGGGGTGGGTCCGCAGCCATTCGACGGCGATCGACCCTGAGCCGCCGCCGACGTCCCACAGGAGTTCGCCCGGGGCGGGCGCGAGCGCGCCGAGCGTGGCGGCGCGGACGTGCCGCTTGGTGAGCTGTCCGTCGTGCTCGTACGCCGCGTCCGGCAGGCCGGGCACCGCGCCGAGGCGCAGGGCGTCCGGGGCGCGCCGGCACTCGACGGCGACGACGTTGAGGGGGTCGCCGTGCGGCAGCGCCCAGGTGTCGGCGGTGGCCGGGTCGGTCATCCGCTCCGCCGGGCCGCCGAGTTGCTCCAGGACCCGCATCCGGCTCGGCCCGAAGCCGCGGTCCCGCAGCAGGGCCGCGACCTCGTCCGGGGTCGCGGCGCCCGCGCTGAGGACGAGCAGGCGGCGCCCGTCGTGCAGGGCCGCGGCGAGCCGTGCGGCCGGGCGGCCCACGAGCGTGACGACCTCGACGTCCTCCAGGGGCCAGCCGAGCCGGGCGCAGGCGTACGACACGGAGGAGGGGTGCGGCAGGACGCGCAGCGCGCCGGGCCCCAGCTCCTCGGTGAGGGCGCGCCCGATCCCGTAGAACATCGGGTCGCCGCTCGCGAGCACGGCGATCCTGCGGCCCGCGTGCGCGGCGAGGAGGCCCGGCACGGCGGGCCGCAGCGGCGAGGGCCAGGCGATCCGCTCCCCGGCGCACTCCGGCGGCAGCAGCGCGAGCTGCCGGGGGCCGCCGATCAGGACGTCCGCGGCGCGCAGTTCGTCCCGGGCCGCGGCCGGGGCCCCGGCCCAGCCGTCGGCGCCGAGCCCGACGACGGTGACGGCGGGCGGGGCGGGGCGGGGGCGGGTCACTGCGTGGTTCCTCGGGGTTCGGGGGCAACGGAGGCGCACTCTACTGGGGCCGCGCCGGGCCCTCGCGGGGCGCCCCGGGGCCCGTCCCGTGCGGGCCGGTTCAGGAGTGGGCGCCGGGCGGGGCCCACGTCAGCGCGCGGGCGCGGCGGACGCACGCCCGCCGGACGTCGGCCGAGGCGGCCGTGGCGGCGACCGCGAGGGCGGCCGCGGCGAGCACGAGGCCGAGGGCGGCCGGGTTGAGCCAGCCGGGCACCCCCGCGGTGTACGTACCGTCGCCGGCGACGTGGCAGCCGAACCGCAGCGGGAAGTACGTGGCCTCGTACCCGTCGATGCGCCCCGCGCGGGCGGCGCCCACGGCCCGCCGGCAGGCCTGCTCGTGCTCGGTCATGTCGAGGCGCAGCAACTGGAGGGCTCCCCAGGCGTAGACCCCGGTGGCGCCCGCCGCGAGCAGAAAGGCGCCGGCGCGCAGGCCCGTCGACAGGCCGGGGCGGTTCCTGACCACGCACATCCAGACGTACGCCACGGCCGCCGTGACGACGATCATGGCGAGGAAGACGATGCCCAGGAGAGAGACGAAGCTGTGCTCTATGAGGGGATCCAATGACATGCGCTTCGCCTCCCTTTGCCTTTCCGGGAAGCTATCAGAGGCCGCTGTCGGGGCCGGGGGCGGCGGGCGCCCGCGCGGCCGCACAGCCGTGCGCGCCATGCGCCTGCGCGGCCGCTCCCCTGCGGCCGCGCAGGCGGGGTGCGGTGTCCGCTGCCACGTCCTCAGCCGTGCCGCACCTGGTGACGGTCCCGGATCGGCGTCGCCGCCTCGGGCGCCGGGACCTGGGCCATGGGCTCCCCCCGGGACCAAGATGCCCTGCCGGGGAGGGGTACCGCGAGGGCCGACCGGCCCCCGCCCGGGGCCGGACGGTACCCCCCTTGCCGCCGCGGTGGGCCGTTCGGCCCCTGGCAGGAGTAAGCCCTTACCGTCACCCTCGTAAGGGCCGCGAAAGATCGCGGCCAACGCGGCGAAGGCAGGGGGCAGCGATGAACACACCCGCCGCGGCGGAACGACCGCCCGCGGAGCCGAAGGCCCCCATCCGGGTCTTCCTCCTGGACGACCACGAGGTCGTCCGCCGCGGGCTGCGCGACCTCCTGGAGGGCGAGCCCGACATCGAGGTGGTCGGCGACGCGGGAACCGGCGCGCAGGCGCTGGTGCGCGGGCCCGCGCTGCGCCCGGACGTGGCGGTGCTCGACGTCCGCCTCCCCGACGGCGACGGCATCACGGTCTGCCGCGAACTGCGCTCGCTGATGCCGCGGCTCGCCTGCCTGATGCTCACGTCGTTCGACGACGAGGACGCGCTGCTCGACGCGATCATGGCGGGCGCGGCCGGGTACGTGCTGAAGCAGATCAAGGGCTCCGACCTCGTCACGGCCGTACGGACCGTCGCGTCCGGGCAGTCGCTGCTCGACCCGGCGACGACGGCCCGGCTCATGCGGTCCCTGCGCGGCCCCGAGGAGGAGCCGCCGCCCGAGGACGCGCGCATCGCCGCCCTCAACGACCGGGAGCGCGGCATCCTCACCCTCGTGGGCGAGGGCCTCACCAACCGGCAGATCGGCGAGCGGCTCTACCTCTCGGAGAAGACCGTCAAGAACCACATCTCCCGCATGCTCGCGAAGCTGGGCGTGGAGCGCCGGGTCCAGGCAGCGGTCCTGGCGGCCCAGGTGCCACCGGCCAAGGCGCCGCGGCGCGGGGACCGTTGACGCGGGCAGGCCCCAGACCCTGCGGCCCGTGCCCTAGGGCGTGGCCCGCAGTGGCACGCGCCACTCCAGGCGGGTGCCTCGCCGCTCCCCCGCCCGCACCCCGAGCACCCCGCCGAGGCGCGCGGCCCGCTCCGCGAGGTTGCGCAGGCCCGCGCCGTGCTGCGCGTCCATGGGCTCGGGCGCGGGCTCCCCGGGCCGCGCGATGCCCACGCCGTCGTCGACCACGGCGAGTTCGAGCGTGCCGTCGCGCACCGCGAGGGCGACCTCGGCGCGATGGGCCCGCGCGTGCCGGGCGACGTTGGCGAGCGCCTCGTTCAGTACGGCGATGACGTCGTCGGCGACCTCGCGCGGCACCTCCGTGTCGATCAGGCCCTCCATCCGAAGGGCGGGCGTGAAGCCGAGCGCCCCGGCCGCGTCCTCGATCGCCCGCACCACGCGCACGCGCAGGCCCGCCGCGCCGCCGGGCGCCTCGTGGTCGCGCAGGCCGAAGATGGTGGAACGGATGATTTTGATGGTGGCGTCCAGGTCGTCGACGGCCCGGCGCAGCCGCTCCGCCGCGCCGGGGTGCTCGACGAAGCGCTGCACGCTCTGGAGCGTCATGCCCGTCGCGAAGAGCCGCTGGATCGCCAGGTCGTGCAGGTCGCGGGCGATCCGGTCGCGGTCCTCCAGGAGGCTCATCTGCTCGGCGTCGTGCCGCCGGTCGGCGAGTTCGAGGGCGAGCGCGGCCTGCCCGGCGAAGCCCGTCAGGGGCGTGGTCTCCGTCGCCGAGAAGCCGGGGCGCCCGGCCCTGCGGGCGAGCAGCAGGACACCCCGTACGTCGTCCCGCGTGCTCATGGGCACCGCCACGGCCGCCCCCAGGCCCTCCCAGCGGTCCGCCTTGTACGTCACCCGCGGGTCCTCGCGTACGTCGGTCGCGGACACCAGGGCCTGGGCGTCGAGGGCGGCGCCCGCGAAGGTGCCCTGGCGCGGCAGGGTCGCGCCCCGGTGGGCCTGCGCGTGCTCGCCGATGGCGATGACGACGCGCAACTCGCCGTCCCCGCCGACCAGTTCGATCACCCCCAGCTCCGCCGACGTCAGCTCCCGGGCCCGCTCGGCCATCAGCTCCAGGACCTGGGCCTGGGGCGCGCCCGAGAGCAGGGCGCTGGTGACCTCCGCGCTGGCCTGGAGCCAGCGCTCGCGCAGCCGGGCCTCCTCGTACAGGCGGGCGTTCTCCACGGCCACGCCGGCGGCGACGGCGAGCGTCGAGAGCACCGACTCGTCCTCGGCGTCGAACTCGGCGCCGCCGTGCTTCTCCGTCAGGTACAGGTTGCCGAAGACCTTGTCCCGTACGCGGATCGGTACGCCCAGGAAGGAGTGCATCGGCGGGTGGTGCTCGGGGAAACCGGAGGACGCCGGGTGCTCCGACAGCTCCGCGAGCCGCATGGGCTCCGGGTTGCGGATCAGCTCCCCGAGGAGGCCGTGGCCCGAGGGCAGGTCACCGATCTGCGCGCGCAGTTCGTCGCTGATGCCCACCGGCAGGAACTCGTCCAGCATGCGCCCCTGCCCGATCACGCCGAGCGCGCCGTACTCGGCGTCCACGAGGGCGACCGCCGTCTCCACGATCCGTCTGAGGACCTGCGCGAGGTCCAGCTCCCTGCCGACCGACAGGACCGCCTCCAGGAGGCTGTGCAGGCGGTCGCGGGTGCCGCGTACCGTGCCGATGCGTGCCGCCAGCTCCTCGAGCAGCTCGTCGAGACGCAGCCGCGTCAACTGCTGTCCGCCGCCCGCGCTTTGCTGCCCCATCGGCTCCTCCGCCCCCACTCCGCCGCTCACCGTAGCCCCTACCGCCCCCACCCGAAGCCGAACCCACCGAAGCCTGCGCCCGGCTCTCTCCTGAGGGGGGCGCGCCCTCGTGCTTTCCTGCCCTCCCCGGGGGGCCGCACCATCGTGCTTCCCCGCTCTGCGAAGGGGAGCCCTCTGCCGTGCTTTCCTGCACTTCCCGGAGGGGAGCCCCACCACTGTGCTTCCCTGCCCTGAAGGGGAGAGCCCCGCGCCTGTACTCACCTTCCGGCGGAGGGGAGTCCGACCACCGGCTCTCCCGTCCCCCTGGAGGCCTGCCCCGCCACCGTCCTTCCTCCCTTGCGGAGGGGTGCCCGGCCACCGGATTTCACTCCCCCCAACCGCGCCGGCTCACACCCGGGGCAGGGCCCATGGGCAAGCGCGGCCTCCCGCCTCCGGCGGACCGGGACAGGCCGAGCCGCTACCGCGGCGGTTTCCCTCCCACCCGCCCGCCCGTTCCTGCCCCGGCGGCGTGGCCGGGCCCCGACCTGGCGGCGCGCGGGCCGGCCACTCCGGCGGAGGCCCGTTCTTTCGCCCGGGGGCGGGCCTGCCTGGGGTGCCCCGAGGCCCCGCCTGTGTCACCCCGGTCCACCGGCCGGGTCTTCTCCCCCCCCCACCCGCCCCCGTCGGCCTGCGGCCTCGTCCTCAAACGCCGGACGGGCTTGATCTCCCCGCCCGCCCCTGTTCGTGAGCGGGGCAAGTGAGGGGCAACCCGTCAGCACCAGGGCGGGAGATGGGCCGCAGCCGCCAGGTCAGGGCTCAGCCCATGCCACCGAGACAGGCACGGATGGGTGGGCGGGAAGTTGGGCAGCGACCCGCAGCCGCCAGGCCGGGGCCCGACCAAGCCATCAGGCAGGAACAGGCGGTGGCGGGCAGAGGACCGCAACCGCTGGGTCAGGGCCCAGCCCATGTCGCCGAGGCTGGCGCGGACGGGTGGGTGGGAAGCATCTGGCGGGCAGTTGCACAGCGATCCGCCGCCTCCAGGGCGGGGCCCAACCAAGCCATCGGGCCAGGAAACGGGCGGGCAGGTGAGAGACAACCCGCCGCGAAAGCGACCGGGGAGACGAGCGACCGGCCGCAGCCGCCAGGCCGGGGCCCGGCCAGGCCGCCGGGGCAGGTACGGGTGGGTGGGCGGGAGGCACCCCGGCGCGGTAGCGGCGGGGCAGACGAGCGACCGGCCGCAGCCGCCAGGTCGGGGCCCAGCCCTGTCACCGGGCCAGGCACGGGTGGGCGGGTGGGAGAGATCCCGGCGCGGTAGCGGCGGGGGAGGTGCGCGACGGGCCGCAGCCGCCAGGCCGGGCCCGGCCAAGTCGCTGGGGCAGGTACGGGTGGAGGGGCCGGCGGGGTGTGGGCGGGGCTTCGGGGTAGGCATCGGCGGCAGCGGCGGGGCCGGGCGAGGTGTCGGGGCAGGTTCCGCGCGGCGGCTCGTGCTGTCACCATGCTCACCCAGGCAGGGGGAGGCGCGCATGGCAGAGGTGTTCTTGCGGCGGCTGTCACGTTGGCAGGCGGAGCAGCAACGCGAGGACGTGGCAACCGTGTACACGGCGAGCCACGAACAGACCCGGAACCAGGGCCAAGACCACGGTCACAGCCAGGGCCAGGGCCACGGTCGCGGCCAGAGCCAGAGCCAAGGCCAAGCACGCCCCGGCCGCGCTGAGGGCCAAGGGTTCGGGCAAGCCCCGTATCAGAGCAGCCCGTACGGAAGCAGCGCGTACACAGGCAGCCCGAACGAAAGCGGCGCGTACCAAAGCAACCCGCACCAAAGCAACGCGGAAGCACGCCGCACCTTCCTGGCCAGGTTCGAACGCCACGTGCAGGAGCGGGACTTCGACATGGTCGCGGCCGACTCCGCCACGGGCCTGGTCGGCTGCCTGTACGGCTACCGCGCCACCCCGGAAGCCCATGACTTCACGGCCCTGCGCGACGTCCTGCCGCCGGCGGCGACGGGCGCGGCCGCGGCAGGACGCCTGTTCCTGCTCGTGGAGCTGATGGTGCTGCCGGAGCACCGCCGCAGGCGCGTCGCGACGCGCATGCGGGACCTGTTGCTCGCCCGGCACGGCACGGACGTCGTCGTCACGACGCTCGCGGCGGCCGGCGGCGGCACCGCGCACGAGGTGCTGCGGGCGTGGTCGTGCACGAAGCTCGGCGAGTTCGGGGCGCCCCCGAGGGAAGCCTGGATGCACCCGGCCTGACGGTCAGGCCCGGCTGGCCTTCAGGGAGTACATCAGGGGTACGCGCGGACTCGTGGCCGGGTAGCGGTAGAGCCCGTCGCGCGGTTCGAGCGCGGCGAAGCGCCGGAAGAGGGTCACGTCGTGTTCGTGCAGGAAGTCGACGCGCAGGCCCGCCTGCGCGAGGGCCGTGACGACCTCGCCGACGGGGTGCTGCCACTCGACGCTGCGGTTGTGGACGGTGACGGCGTCCCCGTCGGCGTACCCGCCGGGCCCCTCGTCGACCCACGCGTCACGCGCGAAGTAGTCGTGCTCGATCCGCGTACCGGTGGCGTCGTCGAGGACGTCCGTGAGGGGGTGGAACTCGGCGAGGTAGAGGAAACCGCCGGGCGCGACGAGTGCGGCGGCGGTCTCGGCCCAGCGCCGGATGTCGGGCAGCCAGCACAGGGCGCCCGCGCCGGTGTAGACGATGTCGTACGAGGTGTCGGGCACGGCCTCGGCGGCGTCGTACACGTCGGCCGCGACGAACGCCGCCCGGTCCGGGGTGAGCCCGAGTTCGGTGGCGAGGCCGCGGGCGGCCTCCACGGCGGGCTCGGAGAAGTCGAGGCCGACGACGCGGGCGGCGCCGTGCCGCGCCCAGGAGAGGGTGTCGAGGCCGATGTGGCACTGGAGGTGCAGCAGGGAGCGGCCGGTGATGTCGCCGATCTCGGCCCGCTCGAAGTCGCGCAGCGGGTCCTTGCCGGCGCGGAAGGCGGCGAGGTCGTAGTAGTCGCTGGCCAGGTGGATCGGCACACGCTCGTCCCAGCGGCGCCGGTTGGACTCGCGCCAGTCGGCGGGGTTCGGTGTGTACATGCCCGAAAGTTATCCACAGGCTGGGGACCCTCGCCAGCGGATTACGGAGAGGGCGAGGCACTATGGGGCCATGAGTGAGACGGGCAAACAGGTGGACGCAGGGGCCGAGGGCGGCGCGGGGGCCGGGAGCGGCGTAGGAGGTGGCGGGGCGCCTGAGTGGGAGAAGCGGTTTCGGGCGGCCCGCGTGTCCCTTCCGGACTGGGCCGAGGACGCCCCGGACCGCTCCCTGTTCGTGTCGAACGCGACAGGGACGTACGAGCTGTACGCCTGGGACCGCGCGACCGGCGCCCAGCGTCAGGTCACCGACCGGGCGAACGGCACGACGGACGGCCTCCTCTCCCCCGACGGCCGGTGGATCTGGTGGTTCGACGACAAGGACGGGGACGAGTTCGGCGTGTGGCGCCGCCAGCCCTTCACCGGCGGGGCCGACGAGGCGGCCGTGCCCGGCCTCGCCCCCTCGTATCCGGCCGGTCTCGCCCTCGGCAGGGACGGCCGCACGGTCGTGGTGGGCCGCTCCACGGACGAGGACGGCTCGACGATCCACGTCGTCGGCCCGGACGCGGCCCCCGGCGCCGAGCCCGTCGAGATCTACCGGCACCGCGAGTCCGCGGGCGTCGGCGACCTCTCGCACGACGGCTCCCTGATCGTCGTCGAGCACACGGAGCACGGCGACGCGATGCACTCCGCGCTGCGCGTCCTGCGCCTGGACGGCTCGGTGGTCGCCGACCTGGACGACACCAAGGGCGGCGAGGTCGAGCTTGGCCTGGAGTCCCTCGGCTTCGCGCCGGTCGAGGGCGACACGCGGCTGCTGGTCGGCCACCAGCGCCGGGGCCGCTGGGAGCCGATGGTGTGGGACGTGGCGTCGGGCGAGGAGACGGACCTGGCCATCGACCTGCCGGGCGACGTGTCGGCGGAGTGGTATCCGGACGGCTCGGCGCTGCTCGTCGCGCACGGCTTCGAGGCCCGCGGCGACCTGTGGCGGTACGACCTGGCCACGCGTGAGCTGACCCGTGTGGAGACCCCGCGCGGCTCGGTGTCCGGCGCGACGGCCCGCCCCGACGGCACCGTGGAGTACATGTGGTCGTCGGCCGCGGAGCCGCCCGTCCTGCGCTCCACCTCGGGCCGGGTCGTCCTGGACCCGCCCGGCATGAAGGCGCCCGCGTCGGTGCCCGTGGAGGACGCGTGGGTGGAGGGCCCCGGCGGCCGCGTGCACGCCCTGGTCCAGAAGCCCGCGGGCGCGAAGGGCCCGCTGCCCACGGTCTTCGAGGTGCACGGCGGCCCCACCTGGCACGACAGCGACTCCTTCGCGGCCGGCCCGGCCGCCTGGGTCGACCACGGGTACGCGGTCGTGCGGGTCAACTACCGCGGCTCCACGGGATACGGCCGCGCGTGGACGGACGCCCTCAAGCACCGCGTCGGGCTCATCGAGCTGGAGGACATCGCCGCGGTGCGCGAGTGGGCCGTCGCCTCCGGCCTCGCGGACCCGGAGCGGCTGATCCTGTCCGGCGGCTCCTGGGGTGGCTATCTCACGCTCCTCGGCCTCGGCACCCAGCCGGACGCCTGGGCACTCGGCCTCGCCGCGGTCCCCGTGGCGGACTACGTGACGGCGTACCACGACGAGATGGAGGCCCTGAAGGCGATGGACCGCACCCTGTTCGGCGGGACGCCGGAGGAGGTGCCCGAGCGCTTCGAGGCCTCGTCCCCGCTGACGTACGTGGACGCGGTCAAGGCCCCGGTCTACATCTCCGCGGGGGTGAACGACCCCCGCTGCCCCATCCGCCAGGTGGAGAACTACGTGGAGCGCCTCGCGCAGCGCGACGCCGTCCACGAGGTGTACCGCTACGACGCGGGCCACGGCTCCCTCGTCGTCGACGAACGCATCAAGCAGGTCGCCCTTGAGCTGGACTTCGCCGCCCGCCACCTGCCCTAGCCCCGGCGGGGCGCCCCGGGGGAAGCCGTCCCCGGGGCGCCCCGTACCGTGGGAGGCGTGTACCGGTTCCTGCTGACCCCCCGCTGGTGGGGGATCAACGTGTTCGTCGCGCTGGCCATCCCCCTGTGCCTGTTCATGGGCTCCTGGCAGCTCGGCCGCTTCGAGGACCGCGTGCAGGACCACGAGGACGCCAAGAAGCAGACCGCCGTCGACACGAGCGCGAAGGCGCGGCCGCTGGCAGGGCTCCTGCCCGTGGACCGGGAGACGTCCGGCGAGCGGGCGACGGCCACCGGCCGGTACGGCAAGCAACTCCTCGTCCCGGACCGCACGTTGGACGACCGCAGCGGGTACTACGTCCTCACGCTGCTGCGCACCGACGGCGGCAAGTCGCTGCCGGTGGTGCGCGGCTGGCTGCCCGGCAAGGCCGACGCGGACAAGGCGCCCGCGCCGCCGAAGGGCGAGGTCACCGTGACCGGCGCGCTCCAGGCCTCGGAGAGCCCCAGCTCGGACGGCGTACGGACGGCGGGCGGCCTGCCCACGGGCCAGGTCGGCATGATCAGCGCGGCGTCCCTCGTGAACCTCGTACCGGACGACGTGTACGACGCCTGGGTCACGCTCGACAAGGGCACGGACGGCCTGCGGCCGGTCCCCGCGGCGGCGCCGGAGGACTCGGGCCTGGACATCAAGGCGTTCCAGAACCTGGGCTACACGGGCGAGTGGTTCGTGTTCGCGGGGTTCGTGGTCTTCATGTGGTTCCGGCTCTTCCGGCGCGAGCGGGAGTTCGCCCGGGACGCCGAGCTGGGCCTCGCGCCGGAGCCGGAGGCTCCGCAGCGCTCCACCGCCTGAGAGCGGCCGAGGCCGGCGGGGGCGGGCCGGGGCGCCCGGGGGCCCGGGGGCGCTACTGCGCCGGGAGCACCCCGGTCTTGTACACCGTGCCCGAGCAGGCGTTCGCCACGGTCGCGTCCGCCGACGGGGCGCCCGGTTCCGCCGTGAGGGACACCGCGACGCTGCCGTCCTTGGTGCCCTCCTCGCCGAGCAGCTGGGTGGTCGGGCCGCCGCTCTCCCCGGTGCCGCCCTCGGAGCCGGAGCCGCCCGCGCCGCCGTCGGTCGGGGAGGGGTTCGGCGAGGGCTCGCCGCCGTCGGACGGGCACTGCGCCGAGGGCACCCAGGCGAAGCGCACCTCGTACGACGCGCCGGGCTTGAGGACGAGCGAGCTGGCCTCCTGGGCCGGGTCGGGCAGGCCGGTGCCGTCGCCCGGGGTGTGGTCGACGACGGTGATGGCCGAGGGGCTGGCCGCGCCCTGCGCGGTGGCGGCCACGGCGCCCGCGTTCTCGACCGTGCAGCTGCTGCCGGAGACGTTGGCGACGCGGAAGGTGCCGTAGACCTTGCCGTCGGCGTCGGCGGGGCCCACGGAGCCGGAGGCGTTGCCGAGCTGGGAGGCGTCGCAGGTGGGCGAGGTGACGGCGTCGGTGCCCTGGTCGTCGGGCTCGGTGCCGCCGGTGGCGCCGCCCCTGCCCGTCTCGCCCCTGTCCTTGCTGCCCTTCTCCTTGCCCTTCTCGCCCTTGTCCTTGTCGCTCTTCTCCTTCTTCTTCTCCTTGCCGCCGCCGGTCTCCTTGCCGGGGCGGCCGGGGTCCTTGCCCTCGCTGCCGCCGTCCTGGCTGTGCTGGCTCCTGCCCGCGCCGGCGATGGAAGGACGCGCGTCGGAGTCGTCGGACGAGCGGGTGACGTGCACGAGCGCGGGCACGGCGGTGGCCGCGAAGAGGACGACGGCGGCCGCGCCGACGAAGGCCTGGCGCTTGCGGGCCCTGCGGGTGGGCACGGCGTGCCGGAGCTTCTCCAGGGCCGCGTCGGCGGGCTCGATGTCCTGGACGGCGGTGCGCAGCAAACGCCGCAGCGCCAGCTCGTCGTCGGCGAGGCCACGGGGCTCGTCGGGATCACCGAAGCCGCCACCGCCGAAGCCGCCGCCGGAGCCACCGGAGCCACCGAAGCCGGAGAACGGGGAGCCGCCGCCGTCGACAGCGGTCAGCCGGCCGAGCCCGCGCAGCTGCTCCGTGACATCCGGTACATCCGATACATCCCGTACATCTCGTACGTCAGGTGCGTCGGGTGCGTCGGGTGCGTCCCGTGCCTCGTGGTCGTGGTCGAGGCGGTCGCCGTCGACCGGGCCGTGCTTCACCGTGTCGTTCCCAGCGTCGTGCTCGTGCTCGTGGTGCTTGCCCATGCCGCCCGCTCCGCTCATGCCGGGGCCTCCATGGCGACCCGCAGGGCGGCGATGCCGCGCGAGCCGTAGGCCTTGACCGAGCCGAGCGATATGCCGAGCGTCTCGGCGACCTGGGCCTCGGTCATGTCCGCGAAGTACCGCAGGACGAGGACCTCGCGCTGGCGGCGCTGGAGGCCGCGCATGGCCTTGATCAGCTCGTCGCGCTCCAGCTGGTCGTACGCGCCCTCCTCGGCGCTCGCCATGTCGGGCATCGGCTTCGTGAGGAGCTTCAGGCCGAGGATGCGCCGGCGCAGCGCGGACCGGGAGAGGTTCACCACGGTCTGGCGCAGATACGCGAGGGTCTTCTCGGGGTCGCGGACGCGCTTGCGCGCGGAGTGGACGCGGATGAACGCCTCCTGCACGACATCTTCGCAGGACGCGGTGTCGTCGAGGAGCAGGGCGGCGAGTCCGAGCAGCGACCGGTAGTGGGCGCGATAGGTCTCGGTGAGGTGGTCGACGGTGGTGCCCGCGGTCACGGCCACCTCATCGCCCTCGCGCTGCGTCGGAATGCGGGCGGGCCGCGTCACGGGCATGGGGGCGATCACCGGCATGCCGCCGGGTACGCGAGGACGGCGGGACGGTCGTAGTGCCGCCGCGCCGCTCGCGGTGAATTCGAGTACCTCTGCCACGCCTGTTGGACACGCTTCCCCCCATCAGGGTTGTACGCGTCAGGCATGGCGTTCGGCACCGCGAGCGCGACGTGCCTCACAGGCACCGCTCTCCACGGTGCGTCAAAAGCCCCCATGCGTACCAGCTCTTCCCCTATGCCCCAATTGCTTTTCGCAGCGTTCAGGCCGCCCACCGGAGGGCGAGGGCGAAGACGCCTACGCCGCCCGGTCGGTTGCAGCGGCCGGAAGCCGAATCTTCGAACGCGCGGACGCCCCAGTTCAAGCGGTCTGGACCAGAGATCGGACACCGAACTTACACAGGTCCTACAGGTCGCTCCGCTTCGGGGAGCCTTTCGGGCAGCCGGGTCTGCCCCGAGAGCCGCCCTCGGGGGAAGGCCGGTCAGCCGGCCGGGATCTCCCCCGCCACCAGCTCGGCGATCTGCACCGTGTTCAGGGCGGCGCCCTTGCGCAAGTTGTCCCCGCACACGAAGAGTTCGAGCGCGGCCGGGTCGTCCAGGGCGCGCCGGAGCCGTCCGGCCCAGGTGGGGTCGGTGCCGACGGCGTCGGCGGGCGTCGGGAACTCGCCGGACGCGGGGTCGTCGAACAGGACGACCCCGGGCGCGGTGGCGAGGATCTCGCGGGCGCGCGCGACCGTCACCTCGTCCTCGAAGCGCGCGTGGACGGTCAGCGAGTGCGTCGTGACGACCGGCACCCGGACGCAGGTGACCGCGACCTTCAGGTCCGGCAGGCCGAGGATCTTCCGGGACTCGTCCCGGACCTTCATCTCCTCCGACGACCAGCCGTCGTCGCGTACGGAACCGACCCAGGGCACCACGTTCAGCGCGACCGGCTCAGGGAAGGGCCCGGTGTCGTCGCCGACGGCGCGGCGCAGGTCGCCGGGCCCGGTGCCAAGCTCGCTGTCCGCGACGAGCCTGAGCTGGCGCCGCAGCGTGTCGACGCCGTCCCGCCCGGCCCCGCTGACGGCCTGGTACGAGGACACCACCAGCTCCCGCAGGCCGAACTCGGCGTGCAGCGCGCCGAGCGCCACGATCATCGAGAGGGTGGTGCAGTTCGGGTTGGCGACGATGCCGCGCGGGCGTACGCGCGCGGCGTGCGGGTTGACCTCCGGCACGACCAGGGGGACGTCCGCGTCGAGCCGGAAGGCGGCGGAGTTGTCGACCACGACGACACCCCGCGAGGCGGCGATGGGCGCCCACTGGGCCGCCACCTCGTCGGGCACGTCGAACATGGCGACGTCGACGCCCGTGAAGACGTCCTCGCTCAGCGCGAGGACCTCGACCTGCTCCCCGCGCACGGCCAGCTTGCGGCCGGCCGAGCGCGGGGAGGCGACGAGTCTGATCTCGCCCCAGATGTCGGCGTGCTGCGACAGGATCTGGAGCATCACCGAGCCGACGGCCCCGGTCGCCCCGACGACCGCGAGCGTCGGCTTGCGGTTCATCGCCCGGTGCCTCCATAGACCACGGCTTCGTCCGAGTCGGAGTCGAGGCCGAAGGCGGTGTGCACGGCGCGCACGGCCTCGTTGACGTCCTCGGCGCGGGTGACCACGGAGATGCGGATCTCGGAGGTCGAGATCAGCTCGATGTTCACGCCCGCGTCCGTCAGCGCCTCGAAGAACGTGGCGGTGACGCCGGGGTTCGTCTTCATGCCCGCGCCGACCAGGGAGATCTTCGCGATCTGGTCGTCGTAGCGCAGCGAGTCGAAGCCGACGCCCGCCTTCGTCTTCTCCAGGGCGTCGATGGCCTTGCGGCCCTCGGCCTTGGGCAGCGTGAAGGAGATGTCGGTGAGGCCCGTCGCGGCGGCCGACACGTTCTGCACGATCATGTCGAGGTTGATCTCGGCGTCGGCGACGGCGCGGAAGATCGCGGCGGCCTCGCCCGGCTTGTCCGGCACGCCCACGACCGTGATCTTGGCCTCGGACGTGTCGTGCGCGACACCAGAGATGATCGCCTGCTCCACCTTGCGGTCCCCTTGCGGTTCGTTGCTGACCCACGTGCCCTGCAGTCCACTGAAGGAGGACCGCACGTGGATCGGGATGTTGTAGCGGCGTGCGTACTCCACACAGCGGTGGAGCAGCACCTTGGACCCGGAGCTGGCCAGCTCCAGCATGTCCCCGAAGCTGATCCAGTCGATCTTCCGGGCCTTCTTCACGACGCGCGGGTCGGCGGTGAAGACGCCGTCCACGTCCGTGTAGATCTCGCAGACCTCGGCGTCGAGCGCGGCGGCGAGGGCGACGGCGGTGGTGTCGGAACCGCCGCGGCCCAGGGTCGTGATGTCCTTCTTGTCCTGGCTCACGCCCTGGAAACCGGCGACGATGGCGATGTTGCCCTCGTCGAGCGCGGTCCGGATGCGGCCCGGCGTCACATCGATGATCCGGGCCTTGTTGTGGACCGAGTCGGTGATGACACCGGCCTGGCTGCCGGTGAACGACTGGGCCTCGTGGCCCAGGTTTTTGATCGCCATGGCCAGCAGGGCCATGGAGATCCGCTCTCCGGCGGTCAGCAGCATGTCGAATTCGCGCCCGGCAGGGATCGGTGACACCTGCCCGGCAAGATCGATCAACTCATCCGTCGTGTCACCCATGGCCGACACCACGACCACCACTTGGTGGCCGTTCTTCTTGGCGTCGACGATGCGCTTGGCGACCCGCTTGATGCCCTCGGCATCGGCTACGGAGGAGCCTCCGTACTTCTGCACGACAAGGCCCACGTGCGCTCCTCGCTCAGTAAAGTCTCTTCCCGCCCATGGCGGTCGGCTCAGTCTAACGAGCGGCCGAATCGCGCCCCGGGAGTATCAGATCGTGAGATGTCCCGCTCACGTCGTGATCACCCGGCGGGGCTCCCTGTCCTCCGGCCGCTCCGGGGACTCCACTGCCCGCTGTGGAGCGGAGCACTCCGGAAAGTGGGGTGGGTCACAGGGGCCGCGCGGGCCCCGCCGGGGCGCCTGGCGCAGGGCCTGCTACTGCACGGGCCGCAGGCCGAGCGGGCCCGCGATCTCCTCGGCCATGACCTTGCCCGCGGCCTCTTCCAGGGTCTCGTCCGCGAGGTCCTGGTCGGTGTCGAGGCCGTTGAGGTCCTCCAGGGGCTGGTTCAGGCGGACGTGCGCGACCAGGGACTGGAGGGCGCGCAGGGACGCCGACGCCGTGGCGCCCCAGTTGGAGAAGTAGGAGAACTGCCACCACCACAGGGCCTCCGTGGTGCGGCCCTCGCGGTAGTGGGCCAGGCCGTGGCGGAGGTCGGTGACGACGTCGGCCAGGTCGTCGGAGATGCGGCAGGCGACCGGGGCCTTGCGCGGCTCGTACGGGTCGAAGACCTCGGAGTAGACGTCGATCGGGTCGAGGAGGGCGGCCAGGCGCTCGCGCAGCTCGTCCACGTCGCCCTCCGGGCCCAGGTCGGGCTCGTAGCGCTCGTCGGGGACGATGTCCTCGTGCGCGCCGAGGCGGCCCCCGGCAAGCAGGAGCTGGGAGACCTCCAGGAGCAGGAAGGGGACGGCCGAGTCCGGCTCGTCGCCCCTGGCGACCTCCGTGACCGCGACGATGAAGCTCTCGATCTGGTCGGAGATCTGGACCGCGAAGTCGTCCGGGTCCTGGGACGCGGCGTGCACCAGCGTCTTCGGCTGCGGCTCAGGTGACTTAGACATCTAGGAGTCGTCTCCCCTCGAAAGCGCGGCCCAGGGTGACCTCGTCCGCGTATTCCAGATCTCCCCCGACAGGGAGTCCGCTGGCCAGGCGGGTGACCTTCAGGCCCATCGGCTTGATCATGCGCGCGAGGTACGTCGCCGTGGCCTCGCCCTCCAGGTTCGGGTCCGTCGCCAGGATCAGCTCGGTGACCGTGCCGTCGGCGAGGCGCGCGAGGAGTTCCCGTATGCGCAGGTCGTCGGGGCCCACGCCCTCGATGGGGCTGATGGCGCCGCCGAGTACGTGGTACCGCCCCCGGAACTCGCGGGTCCGCTCGATCGCCACGACGTCCTTGGGCTCCTCCACCACACAGATGACGGAGGGGTCCCTACGGGCGTCGCGACAGATGGCGCACAGCTCCTCCTGAGCCACGTTCCCGCAGGTCGCGCAGAAGCGGACCTTGTCCTTCACCTCAAGGAGCGCATGCGCGAGACGCCGTACGTCCGTCGGCTCCGCCTGGAGGATGTGGAAGGCGATCCGCTGCGCGCTCTTGGGACCGACGCCGGGCAGCCTGCCCAATTCGTCGATGAGGTCCTGGACCACGCCTTCGTACAACGGACTGCCTTTCCTGCGGGTTTCCGGGGTCAGTGTTCGGGGGTCAGGGGGCTTTGATACGTACCGTAGTTGGCCGCCGGGCGACTTTGAAGGTAACGGCGATTAGAACGGCAGGCCGGGGATGCCGCCGCCGCCCAGGCCCTGGGCGAGCGGGCCGAGCTTCTGCTGCTGGAGCGCCTGCGCGTTCTCGTTCGCCGCGTGCACGGCGGCCACGACGAGGTCCGCGAGGGTCTCGGTGTCCTCCGGGTCGACCGCCTTCGGGTCGATCACGAGGGCGCGCAGCTCACCGGAGCCGGTGACCGTGGCCTTGACGAGGCCGCCGCCCGCCTGGCCCTCGACCTCCGTGCGCGCCAGCTCCTCCTGCGCCTGGGCGAGGTCCTGCTGCATCTTCTGGGCCTGCTGGAGCAGCTGCTGCATGTTGGGCTGTCCACCACCGGGGATCACGATCAGCTCCTGGTGTCCATCGAGTGCGTACGACGTGCTTGTCGGGCGTGTTGACGCCTGGCACGAGCCTACGTGGTGACGGGGGCGAGCGCCCCGGCACTCCCGGCGGCACTCTTTCGGGTGAGATCGGCGGTGTTCCTATACCTGATCAAGCACCCCTTCCAGGCGGAAAAGCCGTGAAAACGGCCGCATAGCCACCCATTGGGCGGTAGGACTTGTGCTCGCGCAGAGGCACCGTCCATTACGTTGCGTCACTTATGCGGAACTTATGCGGAAGCCGAGGGAGTGCCGGGTGAGCCACCACCAGCCGGAGATGCAGCCTGAGGGGGTGCCCCATGACGGGCACGAGGCAGGGGCGGGGGCGCCGGGCGGCGCGGGTGGCGGGCTCGGGGGCGCCCCGGGCGGCCGGGAGTTCCCCACGGGCGACTGGGGCGAGCCCGCGGCGCGGCTCGACGAGCTGTACCGGTGGGTGGAGCGGGGCGCTCTCGACACCGCCGGGTGGTACCTGCGCGACCGCGTCCGCAAGCGGCGCGGGGCCCGCCTGCTGCGCGGCGGCGCCGCGCTCGGGGCGCTCGGGGCCGGGGTGCTTCCGCTGCTCGACCTCACGGGGGCGGCGGGCGGGGTGGCCACGTGGGGATTCGTTTCGCTGCTCGCCGGGGTCGCGTGCGTGGGATGCGACCGGTACTTCGGGTTCACGTCGGGGTGGATGCGGGACGTCGCCACCGCGCAGGCCGTGCAGCGGCGGTTGCAGGTGCTCCAGTTCGACTGGGCCTCGGAGAGCGTGCGGGAGGTGCTCGGGCCCGCGGAGGGGACCGCGAGCGAGGCGGCGGAGCGGTGCCTGGGGGTCCTTCGGCGGTTCTCCGAGGACGTGACGGAGCTGGTGCGGGCCGAGACCGTGGACTGGATGGTGGAGTTCCGCGCGGGGTCCGCGCCGCTGGCCATGCAGACCGGCGGGGGCGGACCCGCCCCCGGCCCCGCCCGCGAGCCCGGCGGGGCCCCCGGGCGCTTCCCCCTGCCCCCCGGGGCCCGGCCGAACATGCCGCGGCAGCGGCCGCCGGAGCCGCGCTAGCGGGCACCCGAGCCGCGCCGGGGCAGGGCGGCTAGCTGTAGATGATCATCGAGCCCTGGGCCAGGCTGCGCGTCGTCGCCGCGTGGAGGCCGAGCCACACGTGGCGCTCGCGGGCGAAGGGGCTCGGGTCGTGGGGCGGCGCGGGGGCCGGCTCCTCCAGGGTCGTGGGGGACTGGGGAGGGGCCGGGGGCAGCGGGGGGTTCGCGGGGTCTATGCCGATGGACGGCGCCACGAACTCCAGCTCGCGCAGGAGCGCCTGGGAGGAGCCCAGCGGGCCCCCGCCGGCGAGCAGCTCGTCGTTGG
The DNA here is from genome assembly GCF_056431945.1 of Streptomyces sp. NPDC045778. Lineage (NCBI taxonomy): Bacteria > Bacillati > Actinomycetota > Actinomycetes > Kitasatosporales > Streptomycetaceae > Streptomyces > Streptomyces sp. NPDC045778. The sequence continues at coordinate 43,376 of NZ_JBWKJZ010000011.1, read as the reverse complement.
CGAGCGGCGCGGGGAAGTCCACGGGCACGTACGCCCCGGCGTGGTCGTAGTGCCACACCAGGTGCGACTGCTGGGCCGTCGCGTCGAACATCTCCAGGAGTTGCTCGTAGTCCCCGCCGAGTTCGTCGACCGGAGTGACCTCAAGGCCGCAGACGCGCAGCAGGTACGCGCGCCGCAGGAAATGCAGCGCGTCGTAGTCGAAGCCCGCGACCGGTGCCACGTCGCCGGACAGGCCCGGCATGTACGCGTAGACGGGGACCGTCGGCAGTCCCGCGTCGGTCAGTGCCTTGTCGTACGCGGCGAGTTCCTCCGCGAAGGGGTTGTCGGGGCTGTGGCACAGCACATCGACGAGCGGGACGAGCCACAAGTCGCAGGCCAAGAAGGGCTCCTCGGGTCAGAACGTCGGACGTCGGGCGACGCGGGGGTTCGGACGGGTCGGGTGGGGGGTCATCGAAGCAGTCGGCGCGGTCGGGGTGGTCGGGGGAGGCCCCCCCGGGGGGCGGTCGGGGTGGTGGACGGGCGGGCGGAGGCGTACGCGGGTTCACTACCGTGCGTGTTGTTCCCGCAGCGTAGTGGCAGCGGGCCCGCTCAGGCTCCCCCTTGCACGTCCCAGATCCACACCCCGTCTACCCACTTTCCGCGCTGTCCAAGGAGGTCGTCGAGGGTGCTGCGCAGCGCCGCGTCGGCGGGCTGCGGGGGGAGCACGACGACGCCCGCGTTCCAGTAGCGCAGGTCCTCGCGGACGGCCTGCCGCCAGGCGTCCGTGGCGCGTACGGCCCGGCCTGTGGCCCGGACGTCGCGCAGGAGGTTGGTGGTGTTGCGGGGCGGTGCGCCGTAGATGCCGACGCGGTCCGGGCCCCAGGGCCCGTTGAAGTACCCGCCGGGGAGCCTGAAGCCCAGGTCAGCGGCGGTCTGCCAGTGCAGCGCCTCCGCGTAGCCGGGGTCGGGGAGCGGCACCGGGACGAGGGTCTCCCCCGCGGCCGTGTCGACGTACCGCCGCCAGGTGCCGTCGGCGATGAACGCCGGGACCTCGATCCGGTCCACGGCCTTCAGGGGCAGCGGTACGAGGGGCAGCAGCGCGGCGGCGACGGTGGCGAGGCCCCCGTACCGCAGGACGGCGGCCCGGGTGCGGCCCGGCGCCGACGCCCAGGCCGGTGCCCGTCGTGTCCGCTCGACGAGCGCCTCGATCGCGAGCGCGACGAGCATGCCGAGCGCCGGAGCGCACACCATCGCCACGCGCCCCTCGATGACCGACTCGAAGAGCGGCCGGTCGGAGAGCAGGGCCCACGGCCCCGGCAGGACCACGCCCGTCAGCGGGATGCGGAACTCAGGGCCCAGGGACAGGAACGCCGCCGCGACCGCGGTGAACGCCAGGGCCTTCACCGCCGGGCGCCGCCACAGCCACACCACGATCACGAGGGCGAGGGTGATCAGCGGCCAGCCGTAGAACGCGTTCTGCTCGGTCGGGTTCATCGAGAGCGAGGCCGCGGTCCCCGCGTCGCCCGCGAGGGAGCGCTCCGCGAAGGACAGCAGGGCGAGCGGGCTGTTGCCCGCGTTGTCCCCGTGCAGCACGCTCTTGTAGCTCTGCGGCCCGAAGAACTGCCACCACAGCGGGAAGGCGATCAGCGGCAGACACACGCCGAGGCCGATCGCCACGCCCCGCGCGAGAGGGCGCCAGGCAGCGCGCGCGACATCGCGGCGCACCACCGCGTACGCGACGGTGAAGAGCACCATCCCCAGCGCCGCCAGCAGCAGCGGCTCCTCGCCGAGGAAGATCTGGTACGTCGCCATCAGGCCGAGCACGACGCCGTCCCGTACGACGCGACGGCCCGCGCACAGGCGCAGCGCCCGGTCGATGATCAGCGGGATCATGAACAGGACGATGAAGTTGGGGTGCGCGTGCGCGTGGCTGACCATCGGCGGCGCGAAGGCGGCGAGCGCCGCGCCCACCGCCGCGGCGCCCCGGTGGCGTACGAGACGTCTGCGCAGGAGCCGGTACCAGGCGGTCGCGGTGGCGGCGAGGCCCAGCGTCATCGCCACGTTCAGGCTGACGGCCGGGCCGAACACCCAGGTCACGGGGGCCAGCGGGACGGACAGGCCGAGCATGACCGTGTTGGCCATGAGGTTCACGCCGTCCGGGGCGTTCTGAAGGGTCGTGAACAAGGGGTTGTCGAGGTGCCGGACGTTGTGGGCGGTGACCTCGAAGAACCACTCCCACTGGTTCTGGTCCTGGAGAGCGTGCGGGAGGTAGCGGGTGTCGGGGGAGATCCAGCGCCGCGCGTACAGGGCGGTCGCGGCGATCAGGAACAGGGCGGCGACGAGCAGGTCGGCGGGGCGGAGCGCGCGGGCGCGCAGCGCGGTCAGCTCGGCCAGGACGCGGACGTAGTCCGTGGGCCGCACCTTGGAGCCCTCCTGGTGCGACCACCGCACGGGCACCTCGGCGACCGGCCAGCCCTGGGCGCGGAAGTGGTGCAGGATCTCGACGTCGATGCCCCAGCCGCGCAGCCGTGACGCGGCGAACGCGGCGCGGGCCCGGTCGCCGTCGAACAGCTTGAACCCGCACTGGGTGTCGCGGATCCCGGGCACGGCGACCGTACGTATCAGGAAGTTCCCGCCGCGGCCGAGCAGCTCGCGCAGCCGGTGCTGGTGCACGCCGATCGTCGCGCCGGGCCGGGCCCGGGAGCCGACCGCCGCCGCGTCACCGTCGGCCAGGGCCTTCTCCAGGGCCTCCAGCTCCTCGATGGGCGCGGCCAGGTCGGCGTCCGTGACCAGGACGCGGCGGCCGTAGGAGGCGAGGACGCCCTGGCGCAGGGCGTGGCCCTTGCCGCGGTTCCTGCCGCAGCGGATCAGCTGGACGCGGGGGTCGGCCGCCACGGCCTCGGCGGCGATCTCCGCCGTGCGGTCCGTGGAGCCGTCGTCGACGACGATCAGCTCCCACACCGGGGTCTGCGGGGCCGCGTCCAGGTAGGCGCGGACGGCCTCCAGGGTGGGCGCGAGCCGGCGTTCCTCGTTGAAGGCGGGGATGACGACGCTGAGGTCCACGGCGGTCATCGGGAAGCCCGCCCGGCGTCCCCGGGGGCCGCGTCCCCGCCCGTGGCGGCCAGCGCCTCGATCAAGGCCAGGGAGTGCGCGTTGTACTCGACGACGATCTCGTGCGCGGCGGGCGCGTCGCGGCGCGACACGGCGTCCACCAGGTCGGTGTGGCGCGACCACAGGCGGCCGCGCAGATCGCCGCCGCGCTCCGCCTCGCGGCGCAGGTGCGGCACCGCGCACACCCAGGACTTGACGCGCAGGCGGTGCAGGAAGTCGGCGAGGTAGGCGTTGCCGAAGAGGGCGCTCAGCTCGCGCCAGAAGCGCAGGTCGTAGCCGATGAGGACGGTGAGGTCGCCCGCGGCGGCCGCGCGGGCCGCCTCCTCGCCGCGGCGGCGCACCGACACGAAGCCGCCCTGCGGGACGGTGCGGCGCTCCGCCGTCACCGCGAGGTCGCGGAAGATGCCGTCGGCGACGAGGCCGCGGGCCTCGATCATGCCGCGGTAGTCGGCGAGCGAGTGCTCGTGCACGCGGAAGCCGCGGTGCTGCACGGAGTCCAGGAGGCCCTGCGCGGAGAGGTTCACGAGGGCCTCGCGGACCGGGGTGGCGGAGACGCCGTACTGCTCGGCTATCTCCTTCACCGTGAACTCCTGTCGCGGTACGAGGCGGCCCGCGAGGATCTCGTCGCGCAGGGCGTCGGCGATCTGCTGGCGCAGGGTGCTGCGGATGACGGCGGGGCCGTCGGCTCCGGGCATGGTGGGTGGCCTCCCCCTGCGTGGTCGTGTGCGCTGCGCCGCGACGACGGAGCGGGCGTCGTCGCTTACGAGCACGTCAGACTACGCGGTCGGGGTTTCGCCCCCTGAGTCACGCCCGGCCACGGGGCTCAGGCCACGTGGGCGTCGGCGGCGTCCAGGGCCCGGTCGAGGGCCGCGAGGCCGGCCTTCGCCTCGGCGTCCGTGAGGGTGCACGGCGGCACCACATGGGTCCGGTTCATGTTCACGAAGGGCCACAGGCCGTTCGCCTTCGCGGCGGCGGCGAAGGCGGCCATGGGGGCGTTCGCCTCGCCGCTCGCGTTGTAGGGGACGAGCGGCTCCCGGGTCTCCCGGTCCCTGACCAGCTCCAGGGCCCAGAACATGCCCATGCCGCGCACCTCGCCCACGCTCGGGTGGCGCTCGGCCAGGTCGCGCAGGCCGGGGCCGATGACGTCGGCGCCGACGCGCGCCGCGTTCTCGACGACGCCCTCGTCCGCCATGACGCCCAGGGTGGCGACGGCGGCGGCGCAGGCCAGCGGGTGGCCGGAGTAGGTGAGGCCGCCCGGGTAGGGCCTGCGGGCGAAGGTCTCGGCGATGGCCGAGGAGATGGCCACGCCGCCCAGGGGCACGTACCCGGAGTTCACGCCCTTGGCGAAGGTCAGCAGGTCCGGTACGACGCCGTCGTAGTGGTCCACGGCGAACCACGCGCCGGTGCGGCCGAAGCCCGCCATGACCTCGTCCAGGATCAGGACGATGCCGTGCCGGTCGCACAGCTCGCGCACGCCCGCGAGGTAGCCGGGCGGCGGGGGCATGATGCCCGCGGTGCCGGGGATCGTCTCCAGGATGATCGCCGCGATGGTCCCGGGCCCCTCGAAGGCGATGGTGTCCTCCAGGTGCGTCAGGGCCCGCTCGCACTCCTGGGTCTCGTTCTCGGCGTAGAACGGCGACCGGTAGAGGAAGGGCGCCCAGAAGTGCACGACGCCCGCCGAGGCGGTGTCGGACGGCCAGCGGCGCGGGTCGCCCGTGAGGTTGATCGCGGCGGCGGTGGCTCCGTGGTACGAGCGGTACGCCGAGAGCACCTTGGGGCGGCCCGTGTGCAGCCGGGCCATGCGGGTGGCGTTCTCGACGGCCTCGGCGCCCCCGTTGGTGAAGAAGATCTTGTCCAGGTCGCCCGGGGTGCGCTCGGCGATGAGCCGGGCCGCCTCCGAACGGGCCTCGATCGCGAACGCGGGGGCGAACGTGGCGAGCTTCCCCGCCTGCTCCTGGATCGCCGCGACGACCTTGGGGTGCTGGTAGCCGATGTTCGTGTAGACGAGGCCGCTGGTGAAGTCGAGGTACCGGTTGCCCTCGTAGTCCCAGAAGTACGAGCCGTCCGCGCCGGCCACCGCGAGCGGGGTGATCAGTTCCTGGGCCGACCAGGAGTGGAAGACGTGCGCGCGGTCGGTTGCGGCGACCGCTGCGCCGAGCTGGGGGTTGGGCTGAGGGGTCATGGGGGCGAGGGTAGGTGTCCGGAATGCGCCCGGACCATGGGCGCGGTGTCTGGCGACCGCCGCATAACGCGACACCCTGTCGCCCGCGTCCGGGGCCGCCTCAGTCGTCCGGGGCCCGTTGCGCCCGGGGGCGGCCGTCCCAGCAGGTGATGTCGTAGGTCAGGTCCCCGGCGTCGTCGGCGTCGTCGGCACCCTCGACGCCGTCTGTGTCGTCTGTGTCGTCGTCGCTGGGCTCCGCCTCGATCCGGGCCGCCCGCCCCGGCCCTCGCACCACGTCCTCGTCGAAGTGGTAGCCGTCCGCGGGGCTCCAGGAGACGAGGTACACCGTCCCGCCGGGGCGGCACTCCACCGTGGCCGTTCCCCCGGTGAAGCGGACCGTGGACCGCGCGGGGCCGGGCGCGGGGGGCGTGGCCGGGCGCGAAGCCGGGGTACGGGAGGGCCCTGCCGGGGAAGGCGCTTCCCGCGAAGGCCCTGCCGAGGAAGGTCCCGCCGGGGAGGGCCCCGCCCGGGAAGGCCCCGTCTCAGAAGGCCGGGCCCGGGAAGGCCCCTCCGCCGCCAGCGCCCTGCGCACCGCCCCCTCGTCCAGCGGGCGGCTGTGCGCGGCGCCCCCGCCGTCCGCGCTCGCCAGCTGCCACGCGCCGAGCGCCCCCGCGGCCGTGCCGACCGCCACCCACGCCACCGTGCCCGCGGCGCTCCACCACTTCCGCATCCGTCCAGCCTCTCCCGCCGTTCCCTAACGGCGGGTTAAGGGCCGGGCCTTCGGACAGCTCGGCCAGGTCAGCGGGAAACCGATGGTGAACCAGGCCCGAACTCCTGGCTACCGTGGCCCCATGGCCCATCTTCTCGTCGTGGAGGACGACCCCCAGCTGCGCGACGCCCTGCTGCGGGCCCTGCGGGACAAGGGGCACGCCGTGGTGACCGCGCCGACGGGCATGGCGGGGCTCGACGCGGCCGTGACGCACCCGCCGGACCTGGTGGTGCTCGACCTGGGGCTTCCGGACGTGGACGGGGCGCGGGTGCTGCGGATGCTGCGTGCCGTCAGCGACGTACCGGTCATCGTGGCGACCGCGCGCGACGAGGAGCCGGAGATGGTGGCGGCCCTGGGCGACGGGGCGGACGACTACATCGTGAAGCCGTTCGGCGCCGCCCAGTTGGACGCCCGCGTCAAGGCGGTCCTGCGGCGGCTCGGCGCGGGCGCGGCCGAGGAGCCGCTGCGCGTGGGCGGCCTCACCGTGGACCCGGCCGCGCGCGAGGTGACGCTGGACGGCAGGGCCGTGGACCTCACGCCCCGCGAGTTCGACCTGCTCGCCCATCTGGCCCGGCGCGCGGGCCAGGTCGTGTCGCGGCGCGAACTCCTCGCCGAGGTCTGGCACCAGCCGCTCGGCGGCGCCGACAAGACCGTCGACGTCCATCTGTCGTGGCTGCGCAGAAAGCTCGGCGAGACCGCGCAGGCCCCGCGCTATCTGCACACCGTCCGCACGGTGGGCGTCAAACTCACCACCCCGGAGCCCCCGCCCGAGCACTCCCCCGAGCCGTCGTAGGGCCCGCCATGCGCCGTCGTCTGCTTCTGCTCACCGCTGCCACCACCGCCCTCGTCCTCACCGCCCTGCTCGTGCCGCTCACGCTGCTCACCCGCAGCCACGCCGCCGACCGTGCCACCGCCGAGGCCACCGCGCGGGCGCAGTGGGTGGCGCATGCCATCGGGCCCGCCCTCTCGTCCAGGAAGGAGCGGCCGGCCGCCGAGCAGACCGTAGAGAGCGTCAACGGGCCAGGGCTGCCCCGCACTTCGTTGATCCTGGGCAGCGACGCCACCGTCGGACCCGGCCCCGCTGAGGTCACCGACGCCGTCCGGCTCGCCCGCACCGGCCGTGCGTTCACCTACGAGCCCTCCTCCGGCGGCCGTCAGGTGCTCGTCCCCGTGCACGGCGCGGCCGACGGCACCGCCGTGGTGCAAGTCACGCTCACCGAGCGGCAGTTGTACGCCGGGACGCTGACCTCGTGGCTCGTCCTCGCCGGGATCGGCGTCGGGCTCGTCCTGCTCGGCCTGCTGCTCGCCGACCGGCTCGGGGCCCGCCTCGTGGGCGCGACGCGGGGCCTGGCCCGGACCGCCGACCGCCTGGCCGCCGGGGACCTGTCGGCCCGGGCCGCCCCCGCGGGCCCGCCGGAGCTGCGGCTCGTCGCCGCCGAGCTGAACGGGCTCGCGGCCCGCATCGACGACCTGCTCACCGCCGAGCGCGTCACCGCACGCGAGAACGCCGCCGACCTCGCCCACCGCCTGCGCACCCCGGTGGCCGCGCTGCGGCTCGACGCGGAGACGCTGCGGGACCCGGAGGAGGCCCGGCGCATCGCGGCGGACGTCGACGCCCTGGAACGCAGCGTCGACGACGTCATCCGCAAGGCCCGCCGCCCGCTGCGCGCCGCCCCGGGCGCGGATCTGGCGGTCGTGGCCCGGGAACGCGCCGCGTTCTGGCAGCCGCTGGCCGAGGACCAGGGGCGGCGCGCGGCCGTCGACACGCCGGAGGGCGGCCTGGCCGTGCCCGTCCCGTACGACGAACTCGCCGCCTGCCTCGACGCGTTGATCGGCAACGTCCTCGACCACACGCCCCAGGGCACCGCCTACCGCGTCGCCGTCACCGCCGGACCCGACGGCCGCGCGTGCCTCACCGTCAGCGACGACGGGCCCGGCTTCCCCGACTCCTGCGCCCGGGCCGCCGCGCGCGGGACGAGCGGTGGCGGCTCGACGGGCCTCGGCCTTGACATCGCCCGGCGCACGGCTCAGGACGCGGGCGGCTCGTTCACCGTCGAGCGCCGCCCGACCCGCGTCACGCTCAGCTTTCCCCGTCCGGCGCGCCCCCAGGACCGCGCGGAGCGCCCTGACCGCCCGCCGCCCGCGGGAACGCGACCCGCACCGCCCGCGCCCAGCGGTTGACCCCCAACTCCGGGCGCACCGCCGCGAGGCCGCCGCAGTACTTGGTGAACTCCGCGGCCCGCAGGCCGTACCGGTGCAGGACGCGGTCCGCCTCCGTCAGCTTGCCGCGCGTCTTCGTCTCGACGAGGACGAGCCCGCTGTCGGCCGCCGCCGTCCTGCCCGTCGCCACGTCCCGCACGACGAGGGCGGCGTCGCACGTGATCCGCTGGCCGTCGGCCACGAACGTCGCCCGCCGGTAGTCCGTGACCAGGGAGGGCGTCAGGGAGTCCGGCGCCTCCACGCCGTACGACCCGCGCAGGACTCCGGCGAGGAAGCCGCGCCGGGTGTCGTCCAGCGCGTGCGCGTCACCCTCCATGCGCTGGCGGTGCTTGACGGTCTCGCCACGGCCGGTCTTCAGCTTGATCTCGAACTGCCGCTCCCCGCTGTCCTGATAGAGCCGCTCCCGTATCCGATAGCGCAGCCTGCGGCCCTGGCGGTGGTCGTGGAAGGTGCCGAGGGCCGGGGTGTCGTAGTACGTCGAGTGATAGCCGAAGCTGCGGCGGCCCCCGATGCTCAGGGCGCGGAAGGGGCCGCCGCGCCGGCGCGGGTCGGTGAGCAGCGCCGCGAAGTCCTCGAAGACCTCGACGGGGACCAGATAGCCGTGGTCGTAGCGGGCGAGCAGCTCCGCGCGGGCGTTCAGCTCCGGGAGCGAGACGGGGTGCGCGGCGAGCGCGGCGCGGCTCAGGGCACGAAGGGCAGGGTTCACGCGGGCTCCTTGCTGAGGCGTGCGGCCGGTCCTGACGTCGTACGCGTACGCGCACTGGCACGCGCCCGCCGCGTGAACGAACGGGAGCCCTCCGTGAGTTCCGGCTGCCGGAAGCGGACTTCCAGGACCATCAGGTCGCGGACGAAGTCCACCTCGTGGACGGTCCAGCCGAGCGGCTGCCCGACGCGGCGCTCCAACTCGGCGCGCAGGGCGTCCTCCTCGCGGTACACGGCGTCGAGGGTGACGACCGCGCGGCGGTCGCGGGCGTACAGGCGCGGATGGTCGGCGACGTACATCACGAGCAGCAGCACCGCCGCGAGGCCCGCGCCCAGCGGCAGCGACAGGCCGGGGAGGCCGCACAGGAGGCCGAGGACGAGCGTCGTGAAGTAGTACGCGACCTCCTGGTGCCGTACGGCGTCGGAGCGGAGCCGGACGATCGAGAGCACCCCGAAGAGCCCGAAGCCGAGCGCGAGTCCGCCGCCCTTGGCCTCCGACAGGGCCGCGACGACAGCGAACAGCGCGACGTTCAGGGCCAGATACGCGGGCACCAGCTCGCGCCGGTGGTGGCGCGGATAGAAGACGGCGAAGGTCAGCAGCGAGACGGCCAGGAGGTCGAGGCCCAGGTGGGCGGCGAGTGTCTGCGGGTCCATGCGCCGGACGCTAGGGGGAGGCGGGTTAAGGGGGCTCCTGGTGAGCGTTAAGGCCTATTGACAGTGTGTTGTCGTAATGACAGTCTACTGCCATACCCACTCGGGCACGGGCCCGGGGCGGAGCAGCCGGGAGACCGGCACTGGAGGTCACCATGAGCAAGGCCGAAATGAGCAAGGCCGTCATGAGCAAGGCCGACATGAGCAAGGCCGTTCACCTCGCCGTTTACGACACGCTCGCCGACTGGGAGACCGGGTACGCCACCGCGTTCCTCGCCCGCACCGGCCACACCGTCCGCACGGTCGCCGTGACCACCGACCCCGTCACCAGCGTCGGCGGCGTCCGCGTCGAGCCCGACCTCACGCTCGACGCGCTGCGCCCCGAGGACAGCGAGCTGCTCATCCTGCCCGGGGCCGACCTGTGGGACACCGGGGACAGCCTCGCGCCGTTCGCCCGCGCCGCCCGCGCGTTCCTCGACGCGGGCGTGCCGGTCGCCGCGATCTGCGGGGCCACGGCGGGCCTCGCCCGCGAGGGGCTGCTGGACGAGCGCGCCCACACCAGCGCCGTACCGATGTACCTGGACGCGACCGGGTACAAGGGCGCGGACCGGTACGTCGAGTCCGACGCCGTCACCGACGGCGACCTGATCACGGCGGGGCCCACCGAGCCCGTCGCGTTCGCGCGCGAGGTCCTGGGGCGCATGGGCGCGTTCGAGGGCGAGCGGCTCGACGCCTGGTACCGGCTCTTCCACGACTCGGACCCGGCCGCGTACGAGACCCTGAACTCATGACTTCCCCGCACGGCGGCGGCCCCGCCGCCCAGGAGCTGCTCAGCCGCACCGCGCTCGGCGTCTTCCGGCTCAACGGCCAGTTCCTCGCCCTCTCCGAGGAACTGGCCCGGCCCGCCGGGCTCACCGCCGCCTGGTGGCAGGTGCTCGGCGCCGTCCTGCGCGAGCCCCTGCCGGTGGCCGGCGTCGCCCGCGCCATGGGCATCACCCGGCAAAGCGTGCAGCGCGTCGCCGACCTCCTGGTGCGCGACGGCCTCGCCGAGTACGTGCCGAACCCCGCCCACCGCCGCGCCAAGCTCCTGCGCCCCACCGCCGAGGGGCGCGCGGCCGTCGCGCGGATCGAGCCGGGCCACGCGGACCTCGCCGCCCGGCTCGAAGACGCGCTCGGGCCGGAACAGTTCGCCCGGACCGCGCAGGCGCTCGAGCAGCTTTCGGACGCCCTCGCACGGCTGGAGTCGGCCGTTACGCAACCGTAGAGGTAAGCCCGGGGCGCCCCTGTCCACCCCGCACTATCCTCGGTCTGTTGCACGGCGGTACACGCACAGTGGCCGCCGGAAAGTGGCTGGAACTGGGGGAGGACGGCGCCGCGATGGCCATGGAGAAACTGGGCCCGGGGGAACCGCAGCGGATAGGCGCCTACCGCCTGCTCGCACGGCTCGGCGCGGGCGGCATGGGGCAGGTGTACCTGGCGCGTTCCGGCCGGAACCGCACGGTCGCCGTCAAGCTGGTGCGCGAGGAGCTGGCCGCGCAGGAGGAGTTCCGCAACCGCTTCCGGCAGGAGGTGCAGGCCGCGCGGCGCGTCGGCGGCGCGTGGACGGCACCGGTGCTCGACGCCGACACGGAGGCCGCGATCCCCTGGGTCGCCACCGGGTACGTCGCCGGGCCCTCGCTGCAAACCGTCGTCTCGCACGACCACGGCCCGCTGCCCGAGCGCTCCGTGAAGATCCTCGCCGCCGGGCTCGCGAACGCCCTGAAGGACATCCACGCCGCCGGGCTCATCCACCGCGACCTCAAGCCGTCCAACGTCCTGGTGACCATCGACGGGCCGCGCGTCATCGACTTCGGCATAGCCAGGGCCCTGGAGACGGTCACCGACGGCGGCCTCACCCGCACCGGGGCACTCGTCGGATCTCCGGGGTTCATGGCGCCCGAGCAGGTGCGCGGCGACCGCGTCACCGAGGCGGCGGACGTCTTCTGCCTGGGGTCCGTGCTCGCGTACGCCGCGACGGGCGCGCTGCCCTTCGGCACGGCCAACAGCGGTGTGCACGCGCTGATGTTCCGCATCGCCCAGGAGGAGCCGGACCTGGAGCCGGTGCCGGAGTCGCTGCGCGACCTCGTCAAGGACTGCCTGGCCAAGGCGCCGGGCGACCGGCCGTCCCTCGACGAGGTGCTCGACCGGACAGGGGCGGAGGACACGGTCTTCGAGGGCAAGTCCCGGGAGCCATGGCTGCCCGGGGCCCTGGTCGCCCAACTGGGGCGGCACGCGGTGCAGTTGCTGGAGTTCGAGGACCCCGAGGCCGAGGCCGAGGCCCCATCGCCCGAAGGCCCGGCCCCCGAGGCCACGCCACCCCCGCCCGCCGCCCCGCCGGGCACCCCCGCCCAGCCGGACGCCCCGCCCCCGCCCGGCGTGCCCGGGCAGGGCTCCGTCGACCGGCTTCCGACCATGGTCAGCGGAGCGCCCCCCGCGCCGATGCCCGCGGCCGCACCCGCCACGGCGCCCGCGCCCCCGCCGGCTCACACCCCCGCCTACGCCTACCCCCACCAGCCCGCGGGGCCCGCCGGTCCCGCCGCCTACGGATACCCGCACCCGCAGGGCCCGTACGGCACCGGCACCGGCACGCCCCCCTACGGGCCGCCGCCGCTGGACCCGCCGCGCCGCAGCGGCCGGTCCACGGCACTGCTCGTCGTCGTGGCCCTCATAGTGGCTCTCGGCGCGGGCGGCACCGTGTACGCGGTGATGAAGGGCGAAGGCGACCCGAAGGCGCACGGCGACGGCAAGGGCCGGGACAGCGCCGCCCCCAAGACGCCGGGCACCCCGTCCGACTCCGCGGGGCCCACATCGCCGACCCCGTCCACTTCCGACGAGACCGACGACTCCGACGACTCCGACGACGGCGAGACCGTGCCGGCCAAGTTCCTCGGCACCTGGAACGGCACCGTGTCCGGCGAGGCCGGCACCAGCACCCGCCGCCTGACCATCCAGCAGGGCGACGTGGGCGACACCGTCCTGTCGCTGACCGCCGACGGCCCGCTCAAGGGCGGCGGCACCTACCACTGCGTGTTCCAGGGCACCCTGACCTCCGCGTCCGACAGCGAGCTGCAGATCTCCGGGACCCAGGTCACCGTGGGCCCGGCCCGCACCTGCGAACCGGGCGCCCCCAGCGTCGTCAGCATCCTGCCGAGCGGTGAACTCCACCGGGTCAACACCGACGGCGGCAAGGCCCTCACCTACACCAAGGGCTGACCCCGCGGACCACGGGACCGGACCGCCGCCCGCCCCCCGTCGGTCGGGCGGCGGTCCCTGCCACCCCGGTGATTCCAACCCGCCGCGGGTTTGTCCCGCACCCCCTGTCCGTGCCCCGGGACAAAACCGGTTTTGGCTCGCACGCGGCTTCCGCGGGACCGGACGGCGGGGTTGGGTGGGTCCCCGTCACGCACGGACGGAGGCACACGGGGAGGGCGGGCCGTGGGACGTCGCGAGAAGCCGATCGACCCGGCCGCGGGGCCGGTGGAACGGTTCGCACACGAGTTGCGGGCGCTGCGCCACGAGGCGGGCTCACCCACCTACCGGGCCATGGCCGCCGACTGCGCGTACTCCGCCACCACGCTCTCCCACGCCGTCGCGGGCGAGAAACTGCCCTCGCTCCCGGTCACGCTCGCCTATGTGAAGGCCTGCGGCGGCGACCCCGGCCGGTGGGAGCGGCGCTGGCGCGAGGCCCGCGCCGAGGAGTCCGCGCACCGGCACCACGACGACGCCCAGGACGCGGATCCGCCCTACCGCGGGCTCGCGCGCTTCGACACCGGGGACCAGGCGCGCTTCTTCGGCCGCGACCGGCTCACCGGTGAACTCGTCGCTCTCGCCGCCGAACACCGCGTCACGACCGTCTTCGGCCCCTCCGGCAGCGGCAAGTCGTCGCTGTTGCGCGCCGGCCTCATCCCCCGGCTGCGGGAGCCCGCGCCCCCGGCGCCCCGGCCCGCCGCGATCCGCGTCCTCACCCCCGGCCCCCGGCCCGTACGCGCCCACGAGCGGCTCTTCACCCCGGCACCGGGCGACGGCGACACCTGGCTTGTGGTCGACCAGTTCGAGGAGGCCTTCACGCTCTGCCACGACCCGGGCGAGCGGGAGGAGTTCATCGACCGCCTGATGTCCGCCCGCGCCCCCGAGGGGCGCCTGCGGGTGGTCCTCGGGGTGCGCGCCGATTTCTACGACCGCTGCCTCCAGCACCGCGAACTCGCCGAGGCGATCCGCGAGGCGAGCCTGCCGGTCGTCCCGATGAGCCCCGCCGAACTGCGCGAGGCCATCATCAGACCGGCCGCCGCGCACGGCCTCATCGTGGAACGCGCCCTCACCGCCCGGCTCATCGAGGAGACCCTGGACGAGCCGGGCTGTCTCCCCCTGACCTCCCACGCGCTCCTGGAGACCTGGCGCCGCCGCCAGGGCCGCACCCTGACGGTGGCCGCGTACGAGGCGTCCGGCCGGGTCACAGGAGCACTCGCCCGCACCGCCGAGGACCTGTACACCAGGCTGCCGCCCGAGGAGCGGGAACTGGCGCGCCGCATCCTGCTCCGCCTGATCACGCCCGGCGACGGCGTGCCCGACACGCGGCGGCCGGTGCGCCTGGCCGAGCTGGACGGCGTGACCGGCGGCGGCCCGGGGGCGGACACCCCCACCGCCCGCGTCCTCGACCGGCTCGCCAGAGCCCGCCTGGTCACGCTCGACCACGACACCGCAGACCTGACCCACGAGGCCGTCATCACCGGCTGGCCCCGGCTGCGCGACTGGATCAGCGAGGACCGCGAACGGCTGCGCTGCCACCGCCGCCTCACCGAGGCCGCGGAGGCCTGGCGAGAACTCGGCCGCGACGCCGGCGCCCTGTACCGGGGCACCCGCCTCGCCACCGCCGACGAGCACTTCCCCCAGGCCCACACGCACCCCGAACTCACCGCCCTGGAACGGGACTTCCTGACCGCGAGCACCGCCGCCCGCGACCAGGAGCGGAGCGCGGCTGCCCGCGTCACGCGCCGCCTTCGCCGCTCCACCCTGGCCCTGTCCGTGCTGCTCGCCCTCGTCCTCGCCGCCACCCTTGTCGCCTGGCAGCAGAGCCGCGACAGCGAACGGGAGCGTGACCGGGCCCGCGCCGCGCAGCGCGTGGCCCAGTCACGCCAGCTCGCCGCGCAGTCCGCCGCGCTGCGGGGCAGCGACCCCGACCTGGCCTCGCTGCTCGCCGTGCGGGCCCATCGCACGGCCCCCACCCCGGAGGCCGCGGGCAGCCTCTACGCCGCCGCCGAGCTGCCCCTGCGCCGCCGCTTCACCCCCGCCGGGGGCCCGGTCCTCTCGGTCGCGCTCAGCCCCGGCGGGCACACCCTCGCCACCAGCGGCTACGACGGCGCCGTACGCCTGTGGGACACGGCCACCGGCCGCCTGCGCGCCGACCTCGGCAGCGACGCGGGCGACGTCTACTCCGTGGCGTTCAGCCCCGACGGACGCACCCTCGCCGCCAGCGGCGACACCCGCGTCCGACTGTGGGACACCGCCGCCGGCACCGTCCGCCGGGCCCTGCCCCGCCACACCGACGCCGTCTTCACGCTCGCGTTCAGCCCCGACGGCCGCACTCTCGCGACGGGCAGCGACGACGGCACCGTACGCCTCTCGGACACGGCGACGGGCAGGACCCGCGCCACCCTCACCGGCCACAAGGGCGAGGTCTCCGGTGTCGCCTTCGACCGCGGAGGGCACACCCTCGCCACCAGCGGCGCCGACCGGACCGTCCGCCTGTGGAACCCGGCCACCGGCAAGCCGCGCGCCACCCTGCGAGGCCACGCCGGCGAGGTCTCCGCCGTCGCCTTCAGCCGCGACGGGCGCACCCTGGCCAGCACCGGCTACGACCGGACCGTACGGCTGTGGGACGTGGCGGGGCGGCGGACGCGGGCCGTCCTGACGGGGCACACGGGCGAGGTCTCCGCCGCCGCCTTCAGCCGGGACGGACGCACCCTGGCCACCGGCGGCGCCGACCGGACCGTCCGCCTGTGGAACCCGGCCACCGGCCGCCTCCGGACCGTGCTCACCGGCCACACCGCCGCCGTCTCCGGGGTCGCCTTCGGGCCGGACGGGCACACCCTCGCCACCAGCGGCTACGACAGGACGGTGCGGCTGTGGGACACGGCGCCGCGCACCCCGCACACCACGCTCACGGCCCGGGGCGCGGTCGCCCTCGTGGCCTACAGCCCCGACGGGCGGATCCTGGCGACCGGCGGCACCGACGGGAGCCTACGGCTGTGGAACACGGCCACAGGCCGCACGCGCGCCACCCTCACCGACCGCACCGGGCCGGTCCTCGCGGTCTCGTTCAGCCGCGACCTGCGCACCCTGACGACGGTCAACGACACCCAGCGGGTACGGCGGTGGGACGTGGCCACCGGCAGGCCCCGCAGCACGTCCGTCGACAGCGCCGAGGCCGTCGTTGCAGCGGCCATCAGCCCGGACCGCCGGACCCTCGCCGTCGTCACGGACCAGCGCACGGTCCGGCTGTGGGGCGTGGCCGCGGGCCGGGCCAGGACCGTACTCGACCACCGCGGGGCGGTCCTCGCGCTGAGCTTCAGCCGGGACGGGCGGACCCTCGCCACCGGCAGCACCGACGGGTCGGTGCGGCTGTGGGACGTCCGCAGCGGCGAGCGGCGCACCACCCTCGCCGGGCCGTCCGACGCGGTCGGCGCGGTCGCCGTCAGCCCTGATGGGCGCACGGTGGCCGCGGGCAGCGACGACGGTTCGGTACGCCTGTGGGACGCGGCCACAGGGCGCACCCGCGCCACCCTCACCGACCGCACCGGGCAGGTCCTCGCGGTGGCCTTCAGCCACGACGGGCGCACCCTCGCCGGCAGCGGCGCCGACAGCTCGGTCCGGCTGTGGGACACGGCCACAGGCCATCTCCGCGCCCGCCTCACCGGGCACACCGGCCCCGTGCGCACCCTCGCGTTCAGCCCCGACGGGCGGACCCTGGCCACCGGTGGCGAAGACACGACGGCCCGCCTGTGGCGCACCGACCTGCCCACGCCGTCCGGGGCGATCCGGCGGATCTGCCGCGCGGTCGGCCGCGACCTGACCCGGCAGGAGCGGCTGAGCCACCTGCCGGACCAGCCGGACCGCCCCGCGTGCGCCTCGCCTCTCAAGCGCCGATGAACGCCGATGAACGCCGATGAACGCCGATGAACAGGGTGCCAACTAGCGCACCGCTATAGGGTGCCAACTGGCGCACCGCTATGCGGAGATCCGGGCGCAGGCTCTGAGCCCCAACGAATCGCTGAGCCTCATCGAGCGGTTGGCCGGAGAAGAACGATGACCACCACCGGAAGCCTCCAAATCCGCGACTCCCAGGAACCCGGCGGCCCCGCCCTCACCGCCCCCGTCGAAGCCTGGACCGCCCTCCTCAACAACCTCCCCCCGAAGATGTGACACTTCGCCCCCTTACTGTCACATTCTGCGCGCCCTATTCTCCTGTGCGGGCGTCACAAGCCCCGGACGCGGTCCCCCCGTCCGGGCCGCCTCCTCGATGCCCCTCAGAAATGTGACACTCCCACCCCTGACTGTCACATTTCCGCGCCCACATAATCTCTCGGGTGAGCGATGGGCGATCCAGGCGTGGGCCCGCCGCAGTCACGGCAGGCTGCGCACATGAATTTCCACGCGCCACCAGCAACGGTCACCGTCTATCGGGCCGTGCTCGACACACTGGCTGAGCACGGGCCGCGCCGCCCGCCCACCGCACAGATCGCGCGTCGGGCCGCCACTAACCGTCAGTTCCTCTACCGAAACTGGCCGGACACCCAGGTGCTGGTCCGAGAAGCGTGTGAGGCGGAGCTGGACCGTCTGCTGTTCCTGGCGAGCAACGCGGGGGCCACGCTGCCGCCGCCCTGCCAGGTGACAGCGCAGATCGTGTACGCCGCCCGGCTGCTCCGCGAACACCCTGTAACTCGCGTGACCGCCCGGACCAGTCCGGACCTCTCCCTCGCCGCGCTAGCGGAACCAGCCACGTCGCTGCACGTGCGGGCGCTGCGCTGGGTTCACGCCCGCCTGATCACGTGGCAGCCAGGCACGGACCAGACGGCCATGGCCGGCGTCCTGTTCACGGTGGCGGCGCCGTTCGCCCTCGTACCTCCTCCGTCGGACGACCCCATCGACCGCGAACTCCTCGACACCCGACTCTGTTCGGCCCTGCACTCCTGCCTAGGCCTCGGCACGCCCTGCCCCGACTGCTCCAACTGCTCGGGGGGCTCAGACGGCTCCGGCGGCTCCGAGGGCTCAGGCGGCTCCGGGGGCTCCGGGGAAGGCGCGTCGTGACATCCGATTCCAGACGACCGGCGACGACAGGAGCGCACCACCTATCTGCCGGACGAGCTGCGCCAACCCATGTACGCGCCGGAAACGCAATCAGGGCACCGTGCGGGACGGGCCTGCTTCTTCCCGTCACGCACGGGGAGTACGGGGAGTACGGATAGTGCGGGGAGTAAGGGGAGTAAGGGGAGTACGGATAGTGCGGGGAGTAGGGGGAGTGCAGGGAGTACAGGGAGTACGGTTAGTGCGGTTAGTGCGGAGGAGTTGGCGGGCCGGTCCTAGAGGTCACTACGCTGTCCGGCCGCGACGACGACCTGTACCTCGGCGGCCGTGGGCTGCTACTCGTCCCGCCGCCGCTGTCAGCC
Source organism: Streptomyces sp. NPDC045778 (assembly GCF_056431945.1). NCBI lineage: Bacteria > Bacillati > Actinomycetota > Actinomycetes > Kitasatosporales > Streptomycetaceae > Streptomyces > Streptomyces sp. NPDC045778. The sequence continues at coordinate 25,081 of NZ_JBWKJZ010000011.1, read as the reverse complement.
TCGTGCACGGCCGACGCGGCACTGGCGGCGCGGCACCGGCGGCGCGGCACCGGCGGCGCTCCTGGGCCGTACCCGGGCCGCCGTACTCACCCTCATCGCCGAGCGCCCCGGCTGCGCGCGGCCGGGCTGATCACCCCCGTACAGCCCGGAGCCACGACACGGCACCGCCACTCGGCACCGCGCAGGCCCACCGCCCTCGGCGTCGGCCTCCTCAACGCCGAGGAACCAGAAGAGGGGCACCCGTCCGGGCGCCCCTCCTGTGATCAGGACTGGTCCTGTCCTAGGTGTCCTGAATGCCTGAATAAACGAGGCCTAGATGAACGAGGCCTAGATGAACGAGGCCTAGATGAACGAGTTGATCTCGATCGTCTCGTCACGGCCCGGGCCCACGCCGATCGCGGAGATCGGGGCGCCGGACATCTCCTCAAGGGCCTTCACGTAGGCCTGCGCGTTCTTCGGCAGGTCGGCGAAGGTCTTGGCCTTGGTGATGTCCTCGGACCAGCCGGGCAGCGTCTCGTAGACGGGCTTCGCGTGGTGGAAGTCCGTCTGGCTGTAGGGCAGCTCCTCGACGCGCTTGCCGTCGATCTCGTACGCCACGCAGACCGGGATCTGCTCCCAGCCGGTGAGGACGTCGAGCTTGGTGAGGAAGAAGTCCGTCAGACCGTTCACGCGGGTCGCGTAGCGGGCGATCGGGGCGTCGAACCAGCCGCAGCGGCGGTCGCGGCCGGTGGTGACACCGCGCTCGCCGCCGATCTCGCGCAGCGCCTCGCCGTCCTTGTCGAACAGCTCCGTCGGGAAGGGGCCCGCGCCGACGCGCGTGGTGTACGCCTTCAGGATGCCGATGACGCGGCTGATCTTCGTCGGGCCGACGCCGGTGCCCGTGCAGGCGCCGCCCGCGGTCGGGTTCGACGAGGTGACGAAGGGGTACGTGCCGTGGTCGACGTCCAGGAGCGTGCCCTGGCCGCCCTCGAACAGGACGACCTTGTCGTCGTCGAGCGCGTTGTTGAGGATCAGCGTGGTGTCGGCCACGTACTGCTTGATGTTCTCGCCGTGCTCAAGGAGCTGCTCGACGATTTGCTCGGCCTCGATGGCGCGACGGTTGAACACCTTGGTGAGCAGCTGGTTCTTCTGCTCGAGGGCCGCTTCGACCTTCTGCTTCAGGATCGACTCGTCGTAGAGGTCCTGGACGCGGATGCCGGTGCGGTTGATCTTGTCGGCGTAGGTCGGGCCGATGCCGCGGCCGGTCGTGCCGATCTTCCGCTTGCCGAGGAAGCGCTCGCCGACCTTGTCCACGGTCACGTTGTACGGCGTGATGATGTGCGCGTTTCCGCTGATCAGCAGCTTCGACGTGTCGACGCCTCGCTCGTTCAGACCGCTCAGCTCGGAGAGCAGGACCGACGGGTCGACGACGACGCCGTTGCCGATGACCGGTACGCAGTCCGGGGAGAGGATTCCGGAAGGGAGGAGGTGCAGCGCGTACTTCTGGTCGCCTACGACGACCGTGTGGCCGGCGTTGTTGCCGCCCTGGTAGCGCACTACATAGTCCACGGATCCACCGAGCAGGTCGGTGGCCTTTCCCTTGCCTTCGTCACCCCACTGAGCACCGAGCAGCACGAGTGCGGGCACAGGCGTACACCCCTTCCGGGCGGGGCATGTCCAAGGTCAGGGGCCACGGTCTGTAGCCGTCGCCGCCGATGTGGGTGTGCCTTGGTCGCCCCGGAATAGACGAAGCCCCTGGCGCAATAGCGCAAGGGGCTCTTGCACAAAGATGCTACCCGAGGACTAAAGAAAGGGCGCACGTGTCGGCTCGCGGCCAGCGCGATGACCTCATCGTGATCATCGACCCGGTCGCCCGGCGCACGGACGGCGAGTCCGTACGCATCGCCAAGGACGTGCTTGGCGCGGGCGCGGCGCTCAAGCTCTGTCTGCCCGAAGGCCCCGAGGAATTCGCCCGTGCCCTGGCCAGGCGGGGGACGCGGCGGCCGGTCGTGGTGGGTGACGACGCGGCCCTGCGCCGGGCCGTCGCCGTCCTGTACCGGCAGCGGGCGCTCGGCGCGACCGAGCTTGCGGTGGTGCCCGTCGCGGGCGGCGCCACCGGGGTGCGGCTCGCCCGTGCCCTCGGCGTGCCGGCCGGGGCGGTCGCCGCGGCGCGCACCGTGCTCGACGGGGTGCCCCGGCGGCTCGACCTGCTCGTCGACGACCGGGACGAGGTCGTGCTCGGGGACGTGCGTATCCCCTCCCTCGGCGCGGGGCTCACCGACGCGTCCGGCGCCGAGCGGCACGGCCACGCCTGGCTGCGCACCTGCCAGTCCCTCGTCCGCACCCTCGGCTCCCGGCCCGCGGTGGGCCGGGCCGGGCCCTCGCGGCTGCGGGTGGAGGCCGACGGGGTGACCCTCGTCGACCTCGACCAGCCCGTCGAGGGTGTCTCCGTGGCCCCCGGCAGCGGCGGCCTCGCCCGGGTGGAGGTGCGGCCGTCGTCCGTCGGGGCCGGGATGGCTCCCGTGGGGGCGCGGGCCCGCTCCGTGACGGTGTCGGGCCCCGACTTCCGCTACCGCGCGGACGGGACGACGGCCGGGCCCGTCCGCACCCGCACCTGGACCGCCCGCCCCCAGGCCTGGGGCCTGACCCTCCCGGCGGACCCGCCCCGCTAGAGGGCCACGAGCAGCCCTTCCAGACCGCGGATCACGAAATTCGGCCTCCGTCGCGGCTCCGCGGCGAGCCGAAGGCCCGGCGCGCGGCGCAGCAGGGCCCGCAGCGAGGCGGCCAGCTCCAGGCGCGCGAGGGGTGCCCCGATGCAGTAGTGGATGCCCGCGCTGAAGGAGATGTGCGGGTTCGCCTCGCGGGGGCGGGCGAGGTCCAGGGAGTCCGGGTCGCGGAAGACGGTCCCGTCCCGGTTCGCCGAGCCGAAGAGCAGCGCCACCTCGCTGCCCCGGGGGATGACCGTGCCGCCGACCTCGATGTCGTCGAGCACCCAGCGCTCGAAGAGCTGGAGCGGGGTGTCGTGGCGCAGCAGCTCCTCGACGGCCGTGGGGAGCAGCCGCTCCGGCTCCGCGCGCAGGGCGGCCAGCTGCCCGGGGTGGCGGAACAGCGTGTACCAGCCGTTCACGGTGGCGTTGACGGTCGCCTCGTGCCCGGCGTTCAGGAGCAGCACGCAGGTGGAGATCAGCTCCTGCTCGCTGAGCCGGTCGCCCTCCTCGTGGGCGGCGATGAGGTCGGTGAGCAGGTCGTCGCCGGGCCGTGCCCGCCGTCTGGCGATCAGCTCCCGCAGGTACGCGGAGAACTCCAGGGATGCCCGCACGGCGCGGGCGGCGGTCTCCTCGCCCGGGTTCAGCTCGTACATCCCGCAGATGTCCGCCGACCACGGCCGCAGCGGCCCCCGGTCCCCCTCGGGGACGCCGAGCATCTCGGCGATCACGGCGACGGGCAGCGGCTCCGCGACCCGCGCGAGCAGGTCGCCGCCGCCGTCCGCGACGAGGCCGCGCACCAGGTCGTCGGCGAGGCTGTCGACGTAGGGGCGGAGCCGGTCCACCGTCCGGCGCGTGAACGCCTTCGCGACCAGGCGGCGGACGCGGGTGTGCGCGGGCGCCTCCAGGTCGAGCATGCCGTGGTCGTTGAGGACGTGGAACGGCTCGTGCGCGGCCGGGGGCGCCGCGCGCCCGAACTCCTCGTGGCCGAACCGGTGCAGGTACGTGCGGCCGAGCCGCCGGTCGCGCAGGAGCGCGGCGACGTCCGCGTGCCGCGGGATCAGGTACTGGTCGCTCGGCCCGTAGTAGTGCACCCGGCCCCGGGCGCGCAGGTCGGCGTAGGCGGGGTAGGGGTCGTCGAGGAAGGCGCGCGACGAGGGCGCGAACACCTCGGCGACGTCGGCGGGTTCAGCCATGCACGGACGCTAGCCGCGCTCACCCCGGGGTGACCAGCCTCGCCTCGTACGCGAAGACGGCGGCCTGCGTGCGGTCCCGCAGCCCCAGCTTCACCAGGACCCGGCTGACGTGCGTCTTGATGGTGGACTCCGCGACGACGAGCCGCGTGGCGATCTCCGCGTTGGAGAGGCCCTGCGCGATGAGCACGAGCACCTCCGTCTCGCGCTCGGTCAGCTCCCCGTACTGGGCCTGCGCCCGCGCGGCCCCGGCGAGCCCCGGCTGGTCCGAGAGCCGGGAGAACTCCGTGATCAGGCGGCGCGTCACGCTCGGCGCGAGCAGCGCCTCCCCGGCGGCCACGATCCGTACGCCGTCCGCGAGCTGCCGCGCCGAGGCGTCCTTGAGCAGGAATCCCGACGCGCCCGCGCGGAGCGCCTGATAGACGTACTCGTCGAGGTCGAAGGTGGTCAGGACGAGGACCTTGGTGGCGGTGCCGTCGGCGGCGACGATCTCGCGCGTGGCCTCGATGCCGTTCATCTCGGGCATGCGGATGTCCATAAGTACGACGTCGGGGGCGAGTTCGCGCACCCGCTCCACGGCCTCGCGGCCGTTCACCGCCTCGCCGACGACCTCGATGCCGGGCATCGCGTTGAGCAGCACGGAGAAGCCCTCGCGGACCATCATCTGGTCGTCCGCGATCAGGACACGCACGGATTCCCCGGCGGGCCGCCCGGTCGGCCGCCCTGCCTGCTGCCCGGTCGGCTCCCCGGTCACGCGGCCTCCTCCGCGGCCGCCACCGGCACCGGCAGGAAGACCGTCACCTCGTACCCGCCGTCGGCCGTCGGCCCGGCCGTCATCTCCCCGTCCAGCATGCCGACCCGCTCCCGCATCCCGGTGATGCCGTGCCCGGCGCCCAGCGAAAGGGGCGGGCGAAGCTCTCGTTGAGGGGCGGTGGCCGGGTGACGGGCGGGCGGCTTCACGAGCCCGGTCGCGGGCCCGTTCACGATCCGCAGGCCGAGCCCGCCGATGACGTACCCGATCTCCACCCGGGCCGGCGCGCCGGGGGCGTGCCGCAGGCTGTTGCTGAGCGCCTCCTGCACGATCCGGTACGCCGACAGCTCGACGCCCTGCGGCAGTTCGCGCACGGCCCCCGTCACGGCCTTCTCCACGGAGAGCCCCGTCTCCCGGACGTGGCCGATCAGCCGGTCCAGGTCGGCGAGCGTCGGCTGCGGGGCGTCGGGGGCCTCGTAGTCCTCCGCGCGTACGACGCCGAGGACGCGGCGCAGCTCGGTCAGCGCGATCACCGCGTTCTCGCGAATCGTCGCGAAGGCCTGCGTCAGCTCGGGCGGCGCGTTCTCCACGCGGTAGGGGGCCGCCTCCGCCTGGATGGCGACGACCGACATGTGGTGGGCCACGACGTCGTGCAGCTCGCGGGCGATGTTCGTGCGCTCCTCCAGGAGCGTGCGCCGGTCCCGCTCGACGGCGGTCACGGTGCGCTCGGCGACGACCTCGCGGCGGGCGTCCCGGTTGGCCGACACCAGGGTCACGAGGGCGACGGTGACACCGCTGAAGGTCAGCATCTGCACCGTGTTGGAGTTCCAGCCGACGGACGCCTCGGCGAACATCGAGTACAGGGCGGTGAGCACCCACATCCACGCCGCCGTGCGCGGCCGGGTCCGCGCCGCGACCACCGCCATCACCGCCGTGTGCCCGAGGACCGAGCCCGGCGGCCACGGCGCCCAGCCGCCGCCGCTCAGGACCAGCATCATCGGGGTCATCCCCAGGGAGCACCACCAGGCGAGCACGGGCCGCGCAAGGGTGAGGACCACCGCGCCCGCGGGCAGGAACCCGGTCAGGGCCCACCCGAACTCCCCGCTGGTGTCCCAGCCGCCGAAGCCGCCCGCGTACGCGACGAACAGGGTGAGCGCCGCGAGCCCGAGCACCACGCCGTGCGGCAGCCACGCCGCGGCCCGCCCCGCACGGCCCGGCAGCCGCGCGGCGTCCCGGCGCAGCGGCGGCAGCGGCCGGTACGCGAACACGTCCTGGAACAGATCGTCGCGCAGGCCCTGGAGGGCGTTCTGCGCGAGGTGGAACTCTGGGCTGCGCGTCTTCTCGGTCACGTCCAAGACGGTACGGGGGCCGCACCGGCCGGGACGTCCCCTCTGGGACGGGTTCGCGGGGGTCCGTCGCAAGTACTACGCGGCCCCCGGGGCGCACCCGTGGGGGGTGCCATGGAGCAGACTGGAGCCCATGGCCATTCACGAGAACCTGCTCGGGGGACCGCCCCCGACCCATCTGCCCGACGACCCGGAGCCCCGGGAGCTGCTCGCGGGCGGCACGGCGGCAGCCGACGTCGCCGCCAAGTACCCGACGTCCTCGCTCGCCTGGGCACGCCTCGCCGACGAGGCGTTCGAGGCGGGCCGCGTCGTCGAGTCGTACGCGTACGCCCGCACCGGCTACCACCGGGGCCTCGACGCCCTGCGCCGGGCCGGCTGGAAGGGCCACGGCCCGGTGCCGTGGGAGCACGAGCCGAACCGCGGCTTCCTGCGGGCCCTGCACGGCCTGGCCCGCGCCGCGCAGTCGATCGGCGAGGAGGAGGAGTACGAGCGCTGCTCGGCGTTCCTGCGGGACTCCTCGGCGACGGCCGCGGACACCCTCGGCTGAGTCCGGCCGCCGAGACCTGCCTGGGCCACCCGTCGTGACCAGGCAGGTCTTGCCGTTTCCTGGGATGTTGCGGAGGATGCGGGTGGGGACCGGGGCCCCCGTGCCGGTACCGGCAGGGGCGGACCGCTACCCGGATCACGCATCTAGGAGACAGCGATGTCCCACGAGGCGATCACGGCAGACGAGACTCACGAGATGAACGAGACACAGCAGACGCACGGCGAGACGCCCGACCAGAGTCCCGACAGCCCCAACCTCGACTTCGCAGGCAGCACCCCGTACGAGGACTACGTGAAGGCGGACGTCCTCACCCACCTCCAGCACCTGCGCTCCGACGACCCGGGCGAGATGGTCTTCCTGGTCACGACCCAGGTGATGGAGCTGTGGTTCACGGTCATCGTGCACGAGTGGGAGACCGCGGCGCGCGCCCTGCGCGACGACGACGTGCCGACCGCGGTGGCCGCCCTGAAGCGGTCCGTGCGCGAGCTGGAGGCCCTGAACGCGTCCTGGAAGCCGCTCGGCCAGCTCACCCCCGCCCAGTTCAACTCCTACCGCGGCTCGCTCGGCGAGGGCTCCGGCTTCCAGTCGGCGATGTACCGGCGCATGGAGTTCCTGCTCGGCGAGAAGTCCGCGTCCATGCTGGTCCCGCACCGGGGCACGCCGCGCGTGTACGCGGAGCTGGAGAAGGCCCTCCAGGAGCCGAGCCTGTACGACGAGGTCCTCCGGCTGCTCGCGCACCGCGGGTACGACGTCCCGGCCGAGGTCCTGGAGCGCGACGTGGCCGCCAAGTACGAGCCGTCGCCGCGCGTCGAGGCCGTGTGGACCGAGATCTACTCCGGTGACGAGAGCGGTGACGTGGCCCGCCTCGGCGAGGCCCTGACCGACGTCGCCGAGCTGGTGTGGCGCTGGCGCAACGACCACCTGGTGGCCACCCGCAGGTCCATGGGCTCCAAGACCGGCACCGGCGGCTCCGCGGGCGTGGCCTGGCTGGAGAAGCGCGCCACGAAGAACGTGTTCCCCGAGCTGTGGACGGCGCGCAGCCATGTCTGAGCCGAGGGGAGCAGACCTGCGCGCGCGGGCCGCCGCCCTCGACGCCGCGGACCGGCTCGCCGCCAAGCGCGAGGAGTTCGTCCTCGACGACACCACGTATCTGGACGGGAACTCCCTGGGCGCCCTGCCCGCGCACGTGGCGGGCCGGGTCGCCGACGTCGTCACGCGCGAGTGGGGCGGCCTGCGCATCCGCTCCTGGGAGGAGAGCGGCTGGTGGACCGCGCCCGAGCGGGTCGGGGAGCGGATCGCCCCGCTCGTCGGCGCCGCCCCTGGCCAGGTGGTCGTCTCCGACTCGACGAGCGTGAACGTGTTCAAGGCGGTCGTCGCCGCGGTGCGCATGGCGCAGGCCGACGATGCCGCGCGCGACGAGGTCGTCGTCGACGCCACCACTTTCCCGACGGACGGGTACGTCGCCGAGTCCGCCGCCCGCCTCACCGGTTGCCGCCTGGTCCCGGCCGCCCCGGCCGACGTGCCGGACCTGCTCGGCCCGCGCACGACGGCGGTGCTGCTCAACCACGCCGACTACCAGTCGGGCCGCCTGCACGACATGGCGGGGCTCACGGCGGCCGTGCACGCGGCGGGCGCGTACGTGGTGTGGGACCTGTGCCACACGGCGGGCGCGCTGCCCGTCGCCCTGGACGAGCACGGCGTGGACCTCGCGGTCGGCTGCACGTACAAGTACCTGAACGGCGGCCCGGGCTCGCCCGCGTACCTCTACGTACGCCGTGACCTCCAGGCCCGCTTCGACTCGCCGCTGCCGGGCTGGAACTCGCACACCGACCCCTTCGGCATGCGGCCCGACTACGAGCCCGCGCCCGGCGTGGTGCGCGGCCGCGTCGGCACGCCGGACATCCTGTCGCTGCTCGCCCTCGATGCGGCCCTCGACGTCTGGGACGGCGTCTCGCTGGACGACGTGCGGGCCAAGTCCCTCGCGCTCACGGACTTCTTCCTGGAGTGCGTCGAGGCGTACGTGCCCGCGGACCGGGCCGAGTCCGTCACCCCGGCCGCGCACGCGGAGCGCGGCAGCCAGATCGCGCTGCGCTGCCCGGACGCCCGGGAGGTCATGCCGAAGCTCGTCGCGGCGGGCGTGGTCGGCGACTTCCGCGCGCCGGACGTGCTGCGCTTCGGCTTCACCCCGCTGTACGTGTCGTTCGCGGACGCGGAGCGGGCGGCGCGGGTGCTCGGGGACATCCTCGGCGGTTGTGGGGAACTCGGCCCCGGGGGCGGCCGGGCGACCTGATAACGTCCGGCGAATCCGGATCATGGCCCACTCGGGCGCATGACCGGACCCCGTACGAACGCCCGCCGGGCGCCGGTGAGTTGTTCTGGGCGCCCGGCGGTCTCGTAGTCCGCCGAGTCTCGCAGTCCGCCGAGTCCCGCAGTCCGCCGAGTCCCGCAGTCCGCCGAGTCCCGCAGTCCGCCGAGTTGGGAGGTCACCGCATGCCGGACGACGACGCCGAGGCGCGTGACGCCGCCGAGGAGCGGTCGGCCTTCGCGCACCCCGCGGTGGCCCCGGACGCCACCGCCGCCTACGGGCCGCACCCGGACCAGCTCGTGGACTTCTACGCGCCGCGCGGCGGCGGCGAGGGCCCGGCGCCGCTCGTCGTCGTCCTGCACGGCGGGGCCTGGCGGGCCCCCTACGACCGCCTGCACATCACGCCGTTCGCGGACTTCCTGGCCCGGCGCGGCTTCGCCGTCGCCAACGTCGAGTACCGCAGGGGCCGTTCGCCGTCCGGGCCGATCCCCGCGCAGGGCGGGCCCGCCGGGCCCGTGGCCGGGCGCTGGCCGGAGACCTTCGACGACGTGGCCGCCGCCCTGGACGCGCTGCCCGCGCTCGCCCGCCGCGCGCTGCCCGCCGCCGACCCGCGGCGCACCGTCCTGACGGGCCACTCGGCGGGCGGTCACCTCGCCCTGTGGGCGGCGGCCCGGCACGTCCTGCCGGAGGGCTCGCCGTGGCGCACGGACCGGCCCGCGCCGCTGCGCGGCGTCGTCGCGCTCGCCCCCATCGCGGACTTCCGCGTCGCGGCCGACCTCGGCGTCTGCTCGGGGGCCGTACGCCAGCTCCTGGACGCCGACGGCCCCGCCACGGAGGAGGCCCGGGCCCGCTTCGAGGAGCGCCTGGCCCACGCCGACCCGGCCGCGCTGCTGCCCACCGGCATCGCCACGACCGTCGTGCAGGGCCGCACCGACGTCGTCGTGCCCCAGGCGGTCGCCGAGGCCTACGCCGACGCGGCAGCGAAGGCGGGCGAGGTCGTCGGCCTGACCCTCCTGGAGGACGTCGGCCACTTCCCGCTGATCGACCCGGCGGCGGACGCGTGCGCGGTCGTCGCGGAGGAAATCGCCCAACTGGCGTTCTGAACCCGGCCCACAGCCCCGGCGCCGGCCCTGGCGCCTCCCTCTGCCCGGCCCCGGCCTGACTCCCCTCTCGCACTTGTCGAAAATCGATATGCCCGGCTACCCTCACGCATATCGAAAATCGATAGGGAGCAGGCGATGAACACGCGACTCACCAGGGGCCTGGCCTCGGTCACCCTGACACTGGCGGTGCTCTGCGGCCTCGCCTTCCTCGGCACGGGCGTCACCCACATGCTCGACGACGGAGCCGTCTGCGTGCGGACGGACTTCTGGCAGAACGCGTCACTGGCGGACGACCTGCCGGTCGGCCAGGGCGTCCAGGCCTCCAGCAGCGCCGCGCGCCTGTGCCAGGACAGCCCCTCCGTGGGCCAGCGCGCCGCCGACCTCGGCGGGCAGCTGCCCTGGCTGCTGTTCGGCACCCTCGCGCTGCTGCTGTTCTCCCGGCTCCTGGACGCCGTGGTGCGGCTCGGGCCGTTCACCGCGACGGTCGCGCGCCGGCTCTCCGTGCTGGGCTGGTTCGTCGCCGCGGGTACACTCCTGGCCGGCCTCGTCGCCGGGTGGTCGCACTCCTGGCTGGTCGGGAGCATGGCGCCGATCGTGGGGTCCGGGCCGACGCTGTCCGGGTCGCTGATGCCCGTCCTGGGTGGCCTGGCCGCAGTGATCATGGGGAAGATCATGCGCGAGGGCGTGCGCATGCGAGAGGACCTCGAAGGGACCATCTGATGCCCGATGAGGAACCGCACGCCATCCGGATCCACCTGGACCGGATCCTCGCCGAGCGCGACATGACGCTCACCGAGCTGTCCGCGCGGGTGGGCATCACCGTCGTCAACCTGTCCGTGCTCAAGAACGGGCGGGCCAAGGCCATCCGCTTCTCGACCCTGTCGAGGATCTGCGAGGTCCTGCGGTGCCAGCCGGGGGACCTGATCACCCACGCCCCCGACGGGCCCGCAGACCGCAGCGCCCCCTAGCCGCCCGGAGCCACCGCGCGCACCGCACGCACCAGGGCTCGCACCCCCGCGGCCGCCTTCTCCCGCGGGCACCCCACGTTCAGCCGCACGAAGCCCGGGGCGCCGTAAGTGGCGCCCGGCATCACCGCGACCCGCTCGTGGTGCACCAGGCGGTGCTGGAGGGCCTCGTCGCGGGTCTCGCCCAGGACGGGCCCGAGGTCGATCCACGCCAGGTAACCCGCGTGCGGAGGGCGCCAGTCCAGGGCAGGGAAGGCCTCGTTCAGGGTGGTGGCCACCAGACGCAGGTTCTCGTGGGCGTAGGCGCGGACGGCGTCCAGCCAGGCGCCGCCCTCGCGGTACGCGGCGATGTGCGCGGTCAGCGAGAGCACCGCGGGCGAGGCGAGACCCTCGCCCGTGTCCATGCGCCGGACGAAGGCGGCATGGTCGCCGGGGTCGCCGATGATGCCGTAACTGCCGCTCAGCGCGGGGAAGTTGAAGGCCTTCGTCGCGGAGGTGACGAGGGCCCAGCGGCCCCGGCCGTAGCGGGTCCAGGGCCGGTGGACGTGCCCCTCGTGCGTGAGATCGGCGTGGATCTCGTCACTGATGACGGCCACGCCGTGCCGCGCGCACAGCTCGGCGAGCGCGGTCAGCTCGGCGTCGCTCCACACCTTGCCGGTGGGGTTGTGCGGGGAGCACAGGATGAGGACGCGGCTGTCGGGGCGCGCCAACGCCGCTTCCAGGGCGGCGAATCCGGGGTCCTCCAGAGGCACCCCGCGCAGCTCGCGGCCGAGGCCCGTCACCGCCTTGCGGAAGCCGTCGTACGTCGGGGTGTGCACGACCACGCCCTCGCCCGGCTCCGTCCACATGCGCAGGAGCTGGGATATCTGGCTGAGCACGGAGGGGGCGTAGACGAGCGATGCGGGGTCGATGCCGGTGTCGTAGCGGTCCTTGAACCAGTCCCGCACCGCGCCGCGGAAGTCGTCGTTGCGCCAGTCCGTGTAGCCGAACACCCCGTGGGCGACGCGCCGTTGGAGCGCGTCGAGGACTTCGGGCGCGCACCGGAAGTCCATGTCGGAGATGGTGAAGGGCAGCAGGCCGGGGACCGGGAACCGGTCCTTCACGCCGTCCCACTGCACGCACCAGGTGCCGTACCGGTCCACGGGGGTGTCGAAGTCGTACGCCACGGTCGGTCCTCCCTCCGGGTACGCCGACGGGCCCGGCACCCACGAGGAGTGCCGGGCCCGTCGGACGGATGACTACTTGAGCTTCGTGCCCGTGGAGCGCAGCGCGCCGCACGCCTCGGTCACGCGCTTGGCCATGGAGGCCTCGGCCAGCTTGCCCCAGGTGCGCGGGTCGTAGGTCTTCTTCGAGCCGACCTCGCCGTCGACCTTCAGGACGCCGTCGTAGTTCTTGAGCATGTGGTCCGCGACGGGACGCGTGAAGGCGTACTGGGTGTCGGTGTCGAGGTTCATCTTCACGACGCCGTTCTCCAGGGCGGTGGCGATCTCCTCCGCGGTGGAGCCGGAGCCGCCGTGGAACACGAAGTCGAAGGGGGACGACTTGCCGTACTTGGAGCCGACGCCGTCCTGGAGGTCCTTGAGCAGCTCGGGGCGGAGCACGACGTTGCCCGGCTTGTACACCCCGTGGACGTTGCCGAAGGAGGCGGCGAGCAGGTAGCGGCCCTTCTCGCCCAGGCCGAGCGCCTCGGCGGTGCGCAGCGCGTCGTCGACGGTGGTGTACAGCTCGTCGTTGATCTCGTGGCTGACGCCGTCCTCCTCGCCGCCGGTCGGGGTGATCTCGACCTCAAGGATGATCTTCGCGGCGGCGGCCTTGGCGAGCAGCTCCTGGCCGATGGCCAGGTTGTCCGCGAGGGTCTCGGCGGAGCCGTCCCACATATGGGACTGGAACAGCGGGTTCCGGCCGGCCTTGACGCGCTCGGCGGAGATGTCGATGAGCGGCCGGACGTACGTGTCCAGCTTGTCCTTCGGGCAGTGGTCGGTGTGCAGCGCGACCGTGACGTCGTACTTCTTGGCGACGATGTGCGCGAACTCGGCGAGGGCGACCGCGCCCGTCACCATGTCCTTGCTGTGCTGACCGCCCAGGAACTCAGCGCCACCGGTGGAAATCTGGATGATGCCGTCGCTCTCCGCCTCCGCGAAGCCACGCAGGGCGGCGTGCAGGGTCTGGGACGAGGTCACGTTGATGGCCGGGTAGGCGAACTTGCCTGCCTTCGCCCGGTCGAGCATCTCGTTGTAGACCTCGGGGGTTGCGATGGGCATGTGTCCGCTCCTTGTGATGTGCGGGGTGAGTGCTGCTGTGCTGCTTGGCCCTGACCTGGGTGTCTAGGGAACCCTGGCGTGCCTGGGAACCCGGGGGCGGCGACGGCGGTGTCGTCGCCCCCATCCTTCCAGACGCGCGGGACGTCCTCAGTCGAGACCTAGCTCGTCCTTCGAGTACGCGAAGAGGTACGGCACCCCCGCGCCCTCGGTGATCTTCACGTCGGCGCCGGTGGCCCGGTCCACGATCGTGGCCACGCCCACGACCTCGGCGCCGGCCTCGCGCACGGCCTCCACGGCGGTCAGCGGGGAGCCGCCGGTGGTGGAGGTGTCCTCGACGACGAGGACGCGCCGCCCCTTGATGTCCGGGCCCTCGACGCGCCGCTGCAAGCCGTGCGCCTTGGCGGCCTTGCGCACCACGAAGGCGTCCAGGCGCCTGCCGCGCGCGGCGGCCGCGTGCAGCATCGACGCGGCGACCGGGTCGGCCCCCATCGTCAGGCCGCCCACGGCGTCGAACTCCAGCTCGCTCGTGAGGTCGAGCAGCACCTGCCCGACGAGCGGGGCGGCCTCCCCGTCCAGGGTGATGCGGCGCAGGTCGACGTAGTAGTCGGCCTCCAGGCCCGAGGAGAGGGTCACCTTGCCGTGCACGACGGCCTTGTCCTTGATCTGCCGCAGCAGGTCGCCGCGTACGTCGTTCGTCATGGCTACGAGCTTAAGGGCGCGGCCGGGGCTTCAGAGCCGCCGCCAGGTCCAGGTGGTCGAGGTCTCCAGCGGCTCCAGCGGGGTGACCAGGCGCGGCAGGGTGTTCAGGCCGTTGGGCGGGCCTGTCTGCGGCTCCACGCACACGGCGGCCTCCTGCTCGTCGTACACGACGACCCACTCCTCGCGGCTGGCCACGTTCAGCTCCAGCTCGCCGGGCCAGGTCAGGGTGACGTCGACGCCGTCCGGCATGCCGAAGCAGTCGTCCCAGGGGCCGGGGCGCGGGTCGACGCGCTCGCCGGTGGGCAGGTGGTCCTCGCCGCGCTGCTCCTGCCAGGCCGCGTCGAAGGCGATCCGGACGTCCTCGCCGCCGTCGGTGAGGCGCCGGTTGAACCACGGGTGCCAGCCCGCCTGCGCCGGGAAGGAGTCGTCGTACGTCTCCACGGACATCCGCAGCGTAAGGGCGTCCTCCGTCAGCTCGACGATCTGCGTGACCCGGCCGGGGTAGGGCCACGGGTCGGCGAGGTCGTAGGTGAACACGGCTTCGCGGCCGCCGGCCCGCGCGGTCCTCCACGCGGTGTCCCGGCCGGTGCCGTGGATGGCGTGGGGCGGGGAGTTGAGCGGCAGCTGGTGCGGGTGGCCGCCGCTCAGGAAGCGGCCCTCCCTGACCCGGCCGCACCACGGCACCATCGGGAAGCAGCCGTACCGTTCCCCCTGCCGCAGCAGCTCGACGCCGCCCACCTTGAGGCTGCCGAGCCGGGCCCCGTGCCCCGGCAGCACCGAAACTTCCGCGTCGCCCGCGGCCAAAGTGATCTCTTCGCTACTCACGCTCCGACCCTAGCCGCGCGCCTCGCGGGGCGCCCCGGGCCCACCCGCGGGGCCAGGCCTCAGCGGCGCTTGCGCAAGGCCCGGGTCACCACGATCGCCGAGGCGACGAGGACGGCGGCGGCGGGCGCGGCCCACCGCAGGGTGGCTCCGCCGCCGAGCGTCTCGGGCGCGGGGACGGGCGCGTACCGGCCCCGGGGCGGCGCGTGGTCGACCTCCTCCGCGCTGCGCCCGATCATCGTCCGCCGCGCGTGCGCGGCCTCGGGCCCGACCGCCGCGACGGCGTCGGCCTCGGCTTCGGCGAGCGGGTCGAGCGACGGCGCCGGCACCTCCGCCTCGTAGACGCGGGAGACCCCGGTGGGCGCCGACGGCTCGTCGTCGGCGGCGTCGGCGGCCGGGCCGGGGGCCGCGAGGCCTTCCGCGAACCGCGCGAGGAGCCGGCGCAGCGCCCCCTCCACAGCCTGTGGAGAACTCTTCACGGCCTCGGCGACCCGCCCGTCCGCGGACGCGGTCCCGCTGAAGGTCACCTGCGTGCCCCCCTCCGCGGCGGCGGCCAGGCGCAGCACGAGGGAGAACGTTACGGCGCCGCTGCCGCGGGCCTCGTGGGCCTCGCCGGTCACCGCGTATCCGCCGTCGCCGCGCGCGGCGACCCGCAGGCCGCCGCGGTAGGTGATCGTGTGGCCGCCGACGCGCACCTTGAGCCGCCCGGTGACGGGCGGCGCGTCAGGCCCGGGGTCGGCGTCCCGCTGCAAGCCGGGCACCGCGCGGGCGACCCGCTCGGGGTCGGCCAGTGCCTCGCGGAGCGGCTCTTCCGGAACCGGTACGAACACCTCATGCTCCATGACAGTCGAGCCTACCGACGCCGCCGCCGTGGTGTACGCCACTTCGGCCCGCCCGTCGCGGCGCGGGCCCTCGGCGGGCCGTCAGTCGGCGTAGCGCGGATGCACCAGGGTGGACGGCTCGATGGTGCGCCAGTCGGGCGGCCGCAGCCGCTCGGCGGCGCGGGACCCGGCGCGCAGCACGGCGGAGCCGCGGGCCGCGCCGAGCACGGGCTCGGCGCGCGAGGCGAGCACGAAGCCCCAGTCGCGGGGCGCGTCGCCGGGGTCTGCGGTGCGGTCGGGCCCGGCGGCCTGCGCGCCGCGACGGCCGGTGAGGCGGTAGGGCTCGGTCCAGTACCCGGCGGCGCGCAGCGTGGCGTCGACGGTCCAGTAGGCGCGGGGCCGGGTCGCGGCGGGCCCGGCGTGCACGGCGAAGCGGCCGTCGTCGGTGAGGACGCGGGAGACGAGGCCGTAGAACTCCTGCGAGTACAGCTGGGTGCTCGCGGTGATGCCGGGGTCGGGCAGGTCGGCGACGACGACGTCGTACACGCGCCGGTGCGGGCCGCGCAGCCAGCGGAAGGCGTCGGCGTGCGTGACGCGCACGCGCGGGTCGCGGTAGACGTGGCCGTTGAGTTCGCTCAGGGCCGGGTCGTGGCGGGCCAGGTCGACGACGGCCGGGTCGAGTTCGACGATGTCGACGCGGCGCACCCCGGCGTGCCGCAGGACCTCGCGGGCGGCGAGCCCGTCGCCGCCGCCGAGGACGAGCACGCGCCCGTGGGGCCCGCCGCGCAGGGCGGGCTGGACGAGGGCCTCGTGGTAGCGCCGCTCGTCACGGCCGCTGACGCGCAGCCTGCCGTCGAGGAAGAGGTGCAGGGACTCCCGGTCACGGCCGGTGAGGACGACCTCCTGGACGTCGCTCTGGACGGCGACGCGGATCCCGGAGCCGTACACGGCGCGGCGCGCGGCCCGCTCGAAGTCGTCGACCAGGACGGCGGCGGAGGCGAGGACGGCCAGCACGAGGCCGTTGACCACGAGCAGCAGCCAGCGGCCGCGCCGGCTCAGATCGCGTCCGAACAGGCCGAGGACGAGCGCGCCGCCCGCGAGGACGTTCACGGCGCCCGTGAGCAGGGCCCCGGTGAGCTGCCCGAACCAGGGAAGGAGCAGGAAGGGGAAGGCGAGGCCGCCGACCAGGGCGCCCACGTAGTCCGCGGCGAACAGGTCGGCGACGGCACCGCCCGCGTCCTGCCGCCGCACGCGCTGGATGAGCACCATGAGCAGGGGCACCTCGGCGCCGATGAGGACGCCGATGGCCAGGGAGAACACCACGAAGAGGGACCGGGACCCGCTGGCCCACATCTCGCCCCGGTCGCCCGCCCACGCGAACGCCGCGTACAGGACCATGGCGCTGCACCCGCCGACGAGCGCGAGGGCCGCCTCGACGAGCCCGAAACCGGCGGCGGCCCGGCAGCGCAGGCGCTTGGCGAGCAGCGAGCCGACACCCATCGCGAAGACCATGACGGACAGCACGACGGAGGCCTGGGTGACGGAGTCCCCGATCAAGTACGAGGCGAGGGCGACGAGTTCCAGTTCGTACACGAGTCCGCAGGCGGCGCAGATGAACACGCCCGCGAGGACGAGGAAGCGGCCTGTCCTGGGCGTGACGGGCAGACGCTGGCGCGGCTCGATCACGCTGGGAACGCTACGTCACCGTCCGCTCACACCAAGTCCCCCACAAGGGTGGAGGTGGCGGCGAGAATGTGTGAACCTCCGTTCAAGGAGCCCTCGCACGGGTCCGCTCACAGCGCCACGGGCGTCCGCACGCCGACCCGGGTGCGGGTCGCCACCAGCTGCCCGTCCTGCGGATACGCGTGCCAGGTGCGCCACATCACCGAGCCCTCGTGCCGCTGCGCGAGCAGCGCCGTGAACGCGTGCGGGATGCCGGGGAAGACCCCGGCGAGCCCGTGCGGGTGCTCGGCGACGAGGGCGAGCAATTCCTGGGCGCGGCCCGCGAACTGACCCCGTGACAGCGTTTCCACGCGGGCCGCGAACTCGTACTCCCACTCGCCGACCCGCTTGGAGACGCCGAGCGGCAGCGGCGTGCTGCTGCCGGGGATGCAGGCGACGGTCTCGGAGCAGCTGCCTTCGTCGTCTTCGAGCAGCACTTGGTGGGAGGCCCCGAGAAGTCGCAACTGAAGGGTCGCGCCGGTCAGTTCGAGGTCGAGAGTGGCCAGAGCGGGTAGCGGCTCGCGGCCGAGGGCCCAGGCCAGGTCCCCGGCGCGCGTGTCGGTGTAGACAGTCTTCAGGGTCGTGAGCATGGGTCGGCTCCGCTAACACGCAATGGAGGTGGGGGGGCCGGCGCGCCCGGTCGGACACCGGGCGGAGGGGGATGCCGGCGCGTGCCCACGGAGACGTCCCGCTGCCTGCCGAGCAGAGGCGTCCGAGGGCGGTGTGACGGTTAAGAGGGAATCATGAACTGCGACACTGCCACAGCGCTTTTACCCAACTTCGTAGGGTTTCCATCCCCTAGAGGGCCGAACAGTTCATCTGTTCACGTTTCATGGAAAGCACTCGGTCCGGAAATGGCATCGTATGGACGCCCATCGCCGCTTCAACGACGAAGCGCCCGACGGGAGTTGCCTCCCGTCGGGCGCTTCGCCCGGTGGACCAGCTGCCCCGTGTCAGCTGCCTCCGCCGCCGCAACCTCCGCCCCCGCCACCGCAGGACGAACCGCCGCCGCAGGACGAGCCGCCACCGCAGGAAGAGCCTCCGCCACAGGACGCCCCGCCGCCGTCGAAGGTCGAGGTTCCGCTACTGGAGCCGGACCCCGCCCACCAACTGCGGCCCCCCGATGTGACGCGCCTGCGGCCGTTCCTGCTGACGTGCACGAGCAGCCCGATCACTACGAACCAGCCGATGAAGAACAAGGCCACAACCATCCACCCCATCCCTCACTTCCTTTCCCCCGAAGCGGCCCCGGGCCGTTCCCCCGAACCGGCGCCGCCGTGCGGATATGGTCCCGCGTCGTTGCGTGACAAGGGGATGCCCCCGGCCGAGCGCGGTCAAAGCAGAGTTGAGGAAGTCCAGAGGTTCGGCGGAGGATGACGGCCATGACGTCATCTCCCGGTGCCTCCAGGAACGACCGCCCGCTGCTCAACCGCCGCCTCGCGGAGTTCGGTACGACGATCTTCGCCGAGATGTCCGCGCTCGCGGCCCGGACCGGGGCGATCAACCTGGGCCAGGGCTTCCCCGACACGGACGGCCCCGACGAGGTCCGGGAGGCCGCGGTGCGCGCCCTGCGCGAGGGCCGCGGCAACCAGTACCCGCCGGGCCCCGGCGTCCCCGAGCTGCGCACCGCGATCGCCGCCCACCAGGAGCGCCGCTACGGCCTGGCCTTCGACCCCGACCGCGAGGTCCTCGTCACCGCGGGCGCCACCGAGGCCATCGCCGCCTCGCTGCTCGCCCTGGTCGAGCCGGGCGACGAGGTGATCGCCCTGGAGCCGTACTACGACTCCTACGCCGCCTCGATCGCCCTCGCGGGCGGCACCCGGGTGCCGGTGACGCTGCGCCCCGGGGACGGGCGCTTCAGCCTCGACCTGGACGAGCTGCGGGACGCCGTCACCCCGCGCACCCGGCTGCTCCTGCTCAACACCCCGCACAACCCGACCGGCACCGTCCTCACCCGCGCCGAGCTGGCCGAGATCGCGCGGCTCGCCGTGGAGCGCGATCTGCTCGTCGTCACCGACGAGGTGTACGAGCACCTGGTCTTCGACGAGGGCGGCCACACCCCGCTCGCCTCCTTCCCCGGCATGCGCGAGCGCACGGTGACGATCGGCTCGGCGGGCAAGACGTTCTCGTTCACGGGCTGGAAGGTCGGCTGGGTCACGGCCCCGCCGGAGCTTGTCACGGCGGTGCGGTCGGCGAAGCAGTTCCTCACGTTCGTGGCGTCGGGCCCGTTCCAGTACGCGGTCGCGGAGGCGCTCGCGCTGCCCGACGCGTACTTCACCTCGGTCCTTGAGGACCTGCGCGCCAAGCGCGACCTGCTGGCCTCCGGCCTCGCGGCGGCCGGCTTCGACGTCTACCGCCCGGCGGGCACGTACTTCGTCACCACCGACATCCGCCCCCTCGGCGAGAGCGACGGCATCGCCTTCTGCCGCGCCCTGCCCGAGCGCGCGGGCGTCGTCGCCGTCCCGAACGCGGTCTTCTACGACCACCGCGACCAGGGCGCCCCCTTCGTCCGCTTCGCCTTCTGCAAGCGGACCGCGGTCCTGGAGGAGGCGGTCGCCCGGCTGAAGTCCTGGTGACGGGCGCGCCCGGGCCGCCTTCGACCCGCGCCGGGGCGAAACCCCACCCACACGGCCCCGCCTGACTCGCGCCCGCCCCACAGGGACCGCAAGGTTCCGGGTGTGACCCACCCCAGCCCCACCGTTCCCGCCCCCGTCACACGCACCCCCCGTACGGAGTGCGAGCCCGCCGGGCCGGGCCGCCGCGCGGCCACGGCGGTCCACGCACTGGGCGCCTTCGCGGCCGCCCGCCTCACCGGCCTGCTCGCCCTCGCGCTCGCCACGAACGCCTCCGACCAGGACTTCTTCCGTCTCCTCGGCCGCTCATGGGACTCCCGCTGGTACACCGGCATCGCCGCCCGCGGCTACGGCCACACCCTGTACTTCGAAGCCGGCGTCGCCCAGAGCGACCTCGCGTTCTTCCCGCTCTACCCGGCCCTGATCCGCGCGGTGGGGAGCGTCACGCCGCTCAGCTACGGCGCCGCGGGCCTGCTCGTCTCCTGGCTCGGCGCGGGCGCGGCCGCGATCGGCATCTACAAGATCGCCGCCCGGCTTCACGACCACCGCACGGCCACGGTCCTCGTCCTGCTGTGGGGGCTGCTCCCGCACTCCGTGATCCTCACCATGGGATACACCGAGCCGGTCCTGACGGCCCTCGCGGCGGGCTCCCTGTACGCGCTGCTGACCGGCCACTGGATCGCGGCGGGCGCCCTCGCCGCCCTCGCGGGCCTGGCCCGGCCGAACGGCTTCGCGGTGGCCGCGGCCGTCCTCGCGACCGCGGCGTACGAGATCGTCCGGCGCCGGGGCCGCGTTTCCCCCAGGCTGTGGACGGGCGCGGCGCTCGCCCCCGTGGGCTGGGGCGCCTATGTGCTGTGGGTGGGCGTCCGCAAGGGCGATGTGCTCGGCGGGTACTTCGCGGTGCAGCGCGCCTGGGGCTCCCGCTTCGACTTCGGCCAGGGCTCGTTCGCGTTCGTCCGGCATCTGCTCCTGGACGGCGACAAGCTCGTCTTCGCCATGACGTTGGTGATCGTCGCGGTCGCGCTGCTCCTGTACGGGCTGCTGCTCTGCGACCGCGCCCCGCTGCCGCTGCTCGTCTACAGCGGGGTCCTGCTGCTGATCACGGTCGGCGGCTCCGGGTTCTTCGAGTCCAAGCCCCGCTTCCTGCTGCCCGCCTTCCCGCTGCTGCTCCCGCTCGCGTGCGCCCTGGTGCGTACGGCGAGAGCCCGGCCGAGGCATGCCGCCCTGGTGGTCGGCGCCCTGGCCGGGCTCTCGCTCGCGTACGGGACGTATCTGGTGACGACGGCCCGCATGCCGTTGTAGTGCTGTGCGCGCTGTGCGGAACCGGCGCGGTCAGGCCTGCTCGTCGCCGGGCTCGGCGTCGTCCGCCGCGTCGGCGTCCTTCTCCAGGCCCAGCTGCTCCACGAGCCAGCGGTCGAATTCGATCGCGGCCCGCACCCAGCTGACCGTCGACGACACGAAGTGCTCCAGGGAGACACCCGTGCCGATCAGCATCTGCGCCTCGCCGATGAGACGGACGGTGCCGTCGTCGTGCGTGTGCGTGTAGACCTTGGGCCAGAGCGTGCGGCGGTTCCAGTCGTCGATGGACTCCAGGATCTGCGGCTTCTCCTCGATGCCGTGCGGCCTGTCGTAGAAGGTCCTGACCGAGAAGACCTGCTGGTCGTCCTCGCCGCGGAACATGAAGTACGTACGGAACTCCTCCCACGGCGCCGCGAGGTCACCCTCGTCGTCGACGACGTACTTGAGTTCCATCTGCTCCAGGAGCTGCTTGACGAGGTCCTGGTCAGGGACGACGGGGCCCGCCGGTCCTGCGCCCTGCTGCGGTTCGGGCTGGCCCCCGAAATTCGGAATCGAGGACGGGTCGATGCTCACCGTTATTTCCCTTCGTACTTCGTACGGATTGAGCCATCCTCCCCCATGGCGGGCGGGGGCCCGCAACCCCCGCCCCGGGATGTGACCGGTTACGGCGCCCCGCCGGGCACCTACAGGGACTTTCCGGGCACCGCGCCGGTCGCGGGGCCGACGATCAGGTCGTCCCCGAAGACGTCCACGCGCACGGTGTCGCCGTCCGTGACCTCGCCCGCGAGGATCTCCTTGGCGAGCCGGTCGCCGATCGCCGTCTGGATCAGGCGGCGCAGCGGCCGGGCGCCGTACGCCGGGTCGTTGCCCTTGTCCGCGAGCCAGGCCAGCGCCTCGGGCGTGATGTCGAGCGTGAGCCTGCGGTCGGCGAGCCGCCCCGCGAGCCGGGAGAGCTGGAGTTCGGCGATCCGCGCCAGCTCGTCCTTGTGGAGCGCGGAGAACACCACCAGGTCGTCGAGCCGGTTCAGGAACTCCGGCTTGAAGGAGGCCCGTACGACTTCGAGTACCTGCTCCTTCTTCTCGTGCTCGCTGGTCAGGGGCTCGACGAGGAACTGGCTCCCCAGGTTCGACGTCAGGATCAGGATGGTGCTGCGGAAGTCCACCGTGCGGCCCTGGCCGTCCGTGAGCCGGCCGTCGTCGAGCACCTGGAGCAGCACGTCGAAGACCTCCGGGTGCGCCTTCTCGACCTCGTCGAGCAGCACGACGGAGTACGGGCGCCGGCGCACGGCCTCGGTGAGCTGGCCGCCCTCCTCGTACCCGACGTAGCCGGGGGGAGCGCCGACGAGGCGGGCCACGCTGTGCTTCTCGCCGTACTCGCTCATGTCGATGCGGACCATGGCCCGCTCGTCGTCGAAGAGGAAGTCGGCGAGCGCCTTGGCCAGCTCGGTCTTGCCGACGCCGGTGGGGCCGAGGAAGAGGAAGGAGCCGGTGGGGCGGTCGGGGTCGGCGATCCCCGCGCGGGTGCGCCGCACGGCGTCGGAGACGGCCCGTACCGCCTCGGACTGGCCGATGAGGCGCTTGCCCAGCTCGTCCTCCATGCGCAGCAGCTTCTGCGTCTCGCCTTCGAGGAGGCGCCCGGCGGGGATGCCGGTCCAGGCCGCCACGACGTCGGCGATGTCGTCGGGCCCGACCTCCTCCTTGACCATGGTGTCGGCCTTCGTGCCGGCCTTGGCGGCCTCCTCCTCGGCCTCGGACGCGGCCTCCAGATCCCGCTCCAGGGCGGGGATCTCGCCGTAGAGCAGCTTGCTCGCGGTGTCGAAGTCGCCGTCGCGCTGGGCCCGCTCGGCCTGGCCGCGCAGCTCGTCGAGCCGCTCCTTCAGCTCGCCGACGCGGTTGAGGGACTGCTTCTCCTTCTCCCAGCGGGCGGTGAGCCCGCGCAGCTCCTCCTCCTTGTCGGCGAGGTCGCGGCGCAGCTTCTCCAGGCGCTGCCGGGAGGCCGGGTCGGTCTCCTTGGTGAGGGCCAGCTCCTCCATGCGAAGGCGGTCCACGGCGCGCTGGAGTTCGTCGATCTCGACGGGCGAGGAGTCGATCTCCATGCGCAGGCGCGAGGCCGACTCGTCGACGAGGTCGATGGCCTTGTCGGGCAGGAACCGCGAGGTGATGTACCGGTCGGAGAGCGTGGCGGCGGCGACCAGGGCGCTGTCCGCGATCTGCACCTTGTGGTGGGCCTCGTAGCGCCCCTTGAGCCCGCGCAGGATCGCGATGGAGTCCTCGACGGAGGGCTCGGCGACGAGCACCTGCTGGAAGCGCCGCTCCAGGGCCGGGTCCTTCTCGATCCGCTCGCGGTACTCGTCGAGCGTGGTGGCGCCCACCATGCGCAGTTCGCCGCGCGCGAGCATGGGCTTGAGCATGTTGCCCGCGTCCATGGCGGAGTCGCCGCCCGCGCCCGCGCCGACGACGGTGTGCAGCTCGTCGATGAACGTGATGATCTGCCCGTCGCTCTCCTTGATCTCGGAGAGCACGGTCTTCAGGCGCTCCTCGAACTCGCCGCGGTACTTCGCGCCCGCGACCATGGCGCCGAGGTCGAGCGAGACGAGCCGCTTGTCCTTCAGGGACTCGGGCACGTCGCCCTTGACGATGCGCTGGGCGAGGCCCTCGACGACGGCGGTCTTGCCGACGCCGGGCTCGCCGATGAGCACCGGGTTGTTCTTCGTGCGGCGGCTGAGCACCTGCACGACCCGCCGGATCTCCTGGTCCCGGCCGATCACCGGGTCGAGGCGGCCCTCGCGGGCGGCCGCGGTGAAGTCCGTGCCGAACTTCTCCAGGGCCTTGTACTGGCCCTCGGGGTCGGGGGTGGTCACGCGGCGCCCTCCACGGCTCTCCGAGAAGGCGGCGAGCAGCTTCTTGTCCGTCGCGCCGTTCTCGGTCAGTACGTCGCCCGCGGGGCCGCCCTTGGCGGCGAGGGCGATGAGCAGGTGCTCGGTGGACAGATAGTCGTCGCCGAGGTCCTTCGCCCGCCGGCCCGCGTCCGCGATCACGGCGAGCAGGTCGCGGTTCGGCTGCGGCGGGGCCACCGTGGACCCGGTGACGCTCGGCAGCGCGGCGAGCAGCCGCTCGGTGGCGGCGCGCACGGCGGCCTGGTCGGCGTCGACGGCGGCGAGCAGGTCGGTGATGTTCTCGTTCTCCTGGCCCTCGAGCAGCGCCAGCAGCAGATGCGCGGGGGTCAGGTCCGGATGGCCTTCGGACACGGCCCGGCTCGTCGCCGCGTTGATCGCGTCCCGGCTCCTGTTCGTCAGCTCGGCGTCCACAGGGGTCCGCTCCTCCTTCTCGCTCCGGCTACTGACTCACCTAACGTACACAAAGTTGAGTCTATTCCACTCAAGGCGGGTGCCGGAAGCCCGGCCGGGCTACCTTCCGCCCATGGCCATCGACCTCGGCGCCCTGCCCGCGCCCTACCTCAGCTTCTGGCGGGAACGCCACGTCTGCACCCTGACCACGCTCCGCCGCGACGGCACTCCGCACGTGGTACCCGTCGGTGTGACGTACGACCCCGAGGAACGCGTCGCCCGGGTGATCGCGAGCGGGACCAGCCGCAAGGTGGCGCACGTGCGGGCCGCGGCGGGCGCGCGCGTCGCGGTCTGCCAGGTGGAGGGCCGCCGCTGGGCCACGCTCGAAGGCCTCGCGACGGTCTCGGCGGACCCCGTACGGGTGGCGGACGCGGAGCGCAGGTACGCCGAGCGGTACGGCAGGAACCCGCGGGAGAACCCGGCCCGGGTGGTCATCGAGATCGCGGTGGACCGCGCGCTCGGAAATGTGAAGGAAGCCGCGGCCTGACACGGCCCGAAGCGGTCTGACGCGGCCCGGCGGGCGCGACCCGCGCACACCACAGCGGGGGGGAGGGGGTTGGGGGGGGGGGGGGGGGGGGGGGGGGGGGGGGGGAGGGGAGGGGGCGGAGGGGGGGGGGGAAGATTGATGTGAGGCGGGGGGTGG